>JBEKEB010000034.1:0-26183 GCA_050014055.1 Anaerolineales bacterium
TCGGTAACTTTTTCGCTTGAAATGGCAGCTGCCTTCAGGAATTGCCCGGCGAACCCGCCCAATGTTGCCCCCAAGGCAATAGATTTGGCAATATCGAGCCCGTCTTTAAGACCTCCACTGGCGAATATGGCCATACTGGGTGCTGCTTTTTTAACATTCAAGATTGAAACTGCAGTCGGGATTCCCCAATCGATGAAGGTTGCAGCCAACTGTCTGGAGAAATCATCCGAAGCACGGTGCATTTCAACCTGCGACCAACTCGTCCCACCTGCGCCAGCTACGTCAATCGCAGCAACGCCGCACTCGGCCAAAATCCGCGCAGTCCGCTCCGATATTCCCCAGCCAACCTCTTTGACAATCACAGGTACTTCCAATTTCCTGCAAATTCCAGCTATCTTCTTCGCCAGACCGAAAAAATTGGTGTCACCGCCGGCCTGCACCGCTTCCTGCAAGGGATTGAGATGTAGGAAGAGCGCGTCCGCCTGCAGCATATCCACTGCGCGGCGGCATTCCTCGATGCCAAAGCCGGAGTTCAACTGTATTGCGCCCAGGTTTGAAAAGAGCAGAATATTGGGAGCGACTTTGCGTGTGATGGAGTAAGTGGGACCCAGTTGCATGTCTTCCAGTGCAGCGCGCTGGCTGCCCACACCCATCGCCACATGGTATCCCTCAGCTGCCTCTGCCAGGCGCTGGTTTATCAAGCCGGCTTGCTCGGTTCCTCCGGTCATGGAAGAAATCAGGATGGGCGCAGCCAGTTTTTTTCCAAAAAGGGTAAGAGATATATTTACCGTATCCAGATCCATTTCCGGTAAGGCTTCGTGAATGAAGCGGTATCGTTCCAACCCATTGGTCACCCCGGAACGTACGTCGTGTTCCAGATTTATTTTTATGTGATCGGATTTGCGAGTTTCGATTGGCGCAACTTTTTTCATAGGTTTGTGTTCCGTCTATTGAATTATACTGGTAACCCGGTTACAATTGGGAAAGAAAAATTCTAGGAGGAACACAATGGCAAATAAATTTGATGAAGTCAAAGCAATCATTGTAGATTTGTTGGGGGTGGACGAAGCGAAGGTTAAACCGGAGGCGCGTTTCCGGGAGGATTTGGAAGCTGATTCGCTTGACTTGGTCGAACTCATTATGAAATTTGAGGATGTCTTCGGCACTGAAATTTCTGACGAAGATGCCCAGAAGATCGTTACAGTAGGCGACGCAGTTACATTTGTCGAATCTCAAAAGACCAAGAATTAGAAACATTGCAATTTCCTAGGGGCACGAACGCCGACGTGCCCCTGTCTTTTTTAAATAAGCGGGGGCGACCCAATGGGCCGCCACCGCTTATTTACAACAGGGAAGGGATTTCCTCAGGGTATTTTGCCACTTTGACTCCAGCCGACTCGAGTGCTTTTACTTTATCGGCTGCAGTCCCTGCTCCGCCTTCGATGATGGCTCCAGCGTGTCCCATTCGTTTGCCAGGAGGAGCGGTCTGCCCGGCTATGAAGGCTACAACCGGTTTTGTCATGTTTGATGCGATGAATTGAGCGGCTTTTTCCTCGTCTGTGCCGCCAATTTCACCGATCATTACAACTTTTTCGGTTCGGGGATCGGCTTCGAACAGGTCCATACAGTCAATGAAATTCGTTCCATTTATCGGATCGCCTCCGATGCCTACACAGGTGGTGACCCCCATATTCTTTTGTTTGAGGGCAAATAAGACTTCGTATGTCAAAGTACCCGACCGCGACACCACGCCGACATTTCCGGGGATGGCAATATTATTTGGGATGATGCCTACCTTCGTTTCGCTTGGTGTCAACAATCCTGGGCAGTTGGGGCCCAGAAGCCTCACCTGTTTCTGATCAAGATATTCGCGTACTCGCATCATATCCTGCACAGGCACGCCTTCAGTGATGCAAACTATGAGAGGAATTCCTGCATCGGCTGCCTCAAACATAGCGTCAGATGCGCCGCGCGATGGAACGAAAATAACGGTCACGTTTGCGCCCGTGGCGTCCACGGCTGCGCGGCAAGAGTCGAAAACCGGCACCTTGTCTTCCAGTACCCATTCACCGCCTTTGCCAGGGGTTACACCTGCTACAACTTTGGTGCCATACGCCAACATTTGCTGTGCATGAAAAAGGCCTTCGTTGCCTGTGATGCCTTGCACCAGCAGGCGTGTTTTCTTATCTACAAGAATGCTCATCCTCAGCCTCCTAGATTGTTGTTGCAGCTACGGCTTTTTGAGCCGCGTCAACCAACGTTTCAGCGGTAATCATTTTGGCATCTACCAATAATTTACGGCCTTCTTCTGCATTTGTCCCAACTAACCTGACAACCATCGGAATGGTAGGCTTTACTTCCTCAAGGGCGGTCAGGATGCCCTTCGCGACCTCGTCGCAGCGGGTAATGCCCCCAAAGATATTGAATAGAATGGATTTTACGTTCTTGTCGGAAAGAATGATCCGTAACGCAGCGGCTACTTTATCAGAACTTGCACCGCCTCCTATATCAAGAAAATTGGCCGGTTCTCCATTGAACAGTTTGACAATATCCATGGTGGCCATGGCTAATCCTGCACCATTGACCATGCAACCAATTTGTCCATCTAATTTAATGAAGGAAAGCCCATACTTGCGAGCTTCGGTTTCAATGGCAGCTTCTTCGTCCACATCACGCATCTCTGCCAGGTCGGTGTGACGGAACAACGCGTTATCGTCAACGAGCATTTTTCCGTCCAACGCCATCAATTGTTTTTCTTTGAGGATAACCAGGGGGTTGATCTCAGCTAAAGTGGCATCGGACTCTACGTAGACTCGCCACAAACCACGGCAAATTTCAGTAAACTGTTTCCAATATTCTTTTGGAAGATCGATGCTTATAGCGATGTCACGCGCTTGATAATCACGCAAACCAAGCAATGGATCTACATGAATTTTTATAATTTTTTCCGGACTTGTTCGGGCAACTTCCTCGATCTCCACCCCTCCGGCAGCCGAGGCCATGATGACCGGACGACGGGCGGCGCGGTCGTTGGTGATGCCCAGGTAGATTTCCTGGTCGATATTTGCTGCCTCATCCACAAGCACTTTCCTTACCGGTAAGCCCTTAATCTCCATGCCCAGGATTTGCGTGGCCAGTTCTTCAGCTTCTTTGGCTGATTTGGCAACGCGAATGCCACCGGCTTTACCCCTACCGCCAACCAACACTTGGGATTTAATGACAACGCGCCCGCCTAATTCCTCGGCAATTTGTCTGGCTTCGATGGCTGAAGCTGCAACCCGTCCCTTGGGAATAGGGATTCCATTCCTGGCAAAAATCTGTTTTGATTGATATTCGTGGAGTTTCATGTGGTTTTCTCTCCGCTTTAGAGCAGAATATACTTCTTGGTTGATGACGAAATTACGGTAACGTAAAGCGCATCAATCGATTGTTAGCCGCGTCGCTGACCCAGATGCGTCCCTGACCATCCACAGCGATTCCAGAAGGCATGCCAAAATTATCCATTCCAGTGCCATTCTGGCCCCAGGCATGCACAAATTCGCCACTGGTAGTAAATTCGAGCACGCGAAATGAATCTGGGTCTGTTGCAAAGATGTGTCCTTGCTGATCCACAGCAAGATAAGGCTTGTTATCCAGTGATTGGCTCATCCAGCCTGCAATATCCCATTGAGTTGAGGGAGTGTATATAGACTTATCAGCGTTGGGAACGAAAACTTGAATGCGTTGATTCCAGGTATCTGCAACGTAAAGGTTGCCCTGGGCATCCAGAGCCAAGCCTACCGGTTCATCGAATTGCCCGGCGGCTGTCCCTTCTCCGCCAAATTGTGAGATGAAATTTCCATCTGCGTCATAAACGATGATGCGTTTGTTTCCTGTATCTGCCACCAGGACATGACCTTGCGAATCGACCGCAATTCCACGCGGTCCCCATAGACCAAAGTTGCCGCTAGAAACTGGATCGTAATTAGGGGTCCCCCATGTTTTGATTGCTGTTCCGCTGGCGGATAACTTTTGAATGCGATGATTCCACGTATCGGCTACGTAAACCCATTGTCCATCCGGAGAAACGGCCACTCCCCACGGTTCGCAGAAGGTGCCAATGGGCACATTCGCGGGAGGAACGGTGGCATAAGGGCAGCCCGGTGAGATCTGTCCGAATGTCTGGATTAAATTACCGGTAGCGTCAAAATGCTCAATGCGATGGTTGCGCGAATCGGCCACATATAGGCTTCCATCCGGAGCGACTGCCAGCCCGCGCGGCGCGTTAAGTTGTCCCCTTGAGTTACCAGAAGTCCCGAATGCAAGGTCCGCCGGCAGCGAAATAGTTCCTTTTGCGTAGGGGTCGGCCTGGAGGGGGGCGGCCTGCAGGATTCCATATTCCCACATCTGAGCAGCGATGTCTTTACGAATAAACAATTCCATCCTCGCAGATGGCTGCCAGGTGGATAAGGTTAAGCCATTTTCTCCGGTTATCTTGGCATAGTCGGAGTAATCCCGATTTAGCCAGATTTGGAAAATGGCGTCCCGCATGGCTGGATTTGTGAGCGCATTCCAGATACGCGGCCAGGTCAGTGCGAAATAGTCCTGGTTGGGCCAGACCATCCGGATGTAATCAAGCTGGTAGTAGTTTGGGCCCACAATTGGCTTGATATTCTCAAAATTTTGCTGGTCAACAATGATGACCGGAAAATTGCGCAGGCTGTTATCTGGAGTATCGAACGATGTTGCATTAGGATAATTTCGTAAATACCATTTGAAGGACCACGAGACTCCTTGATTCGGCAAATTGGCATCATAAGCGATTTGAAGATTCTGTTCTCCGGCGATTCGACCCGAAATAGTAGTTATCTGGTCCATGACATCTTTGATGCCACTGGCGCCATGGGCATAAACCAGGTATTCTGTTGCATTGTCGGCGTTTATGAAAGCAGCGCGGATGGCTGTTCTTCCGGTCAGAAGCGCCAATAAGGTAAAGATAACCAGTACAGCGATCCTGAGTGCATCCCTGATCTGCCAATTTGAAACTAAATAGGCTATTCCAATGGCGCTGGCGAGAGTAACCCCCGCCGAAAGCAGGAAGGCACCTGTAGACGACAACTGCTCAAGCGTTTTGCCCTGGAAAGGAGGATTATTTCCGAATAAAGAAACTATTACGGTCGACAGACTGATAAATAGAACGACCAGTAACACGGTTACCAATACTCCCCACCGTTTGCGGACTTCGGACCAGTTTACTCTTTCTATAACCTGTCCCAGCCCCCAACCTGTTAGCAAGATCATGGGTAATGTAATATGTACAGTCAACCAGGGCATTTTTTCTCCCGCCATTGTGAATGCCAGGAGGCTGGTTACGGTCCACCAGATGAGCAAGGGGAATGTGAAATTCCCTTCCCTTACTGCAGGAAGATCTTTTGCCGGTACTGTAAAATTGTCTACCGAAGTTTCCGCGAGGTTGTCCGTTTCACTTTGCTTTGTGGAAGTTGTGGCACCTAGAGGAGCAGGGGATTTACGACGCAGTCCAAAATACGCGGCTAAGAAGACTCCCAGAGCGGGAAGAAATTCATAGATTGGAATCTGAATGAGCAGGTAATAGTACCAGGGTTGGTCTCCGCGATGTACTCCTTGTTGTTGCAGCCAGTAGCCGAGAGCTCCAACCGTACCTACGAAGAAACCCTGCCAGTTGCTAAAGATGCTGGTGAATAATAAGATATAAATTCCCCAGAACAAAGCAGCATAGATAATCCAACGTTTCTTATTCCAAAACAAACCAATCGCAACCGAAATAATACATAATACAAAAAAGACGCTGGCAGTCCGCACAGGCGCTTCTGCCCAAAGGGCTGACAGCTTCCAGCCTGGCCAGGTGAATTGATAATCCAGCGGATTCCCTCCCAGCGCCGTAACCGGAAATGCTGCTAATTGTGGGAGCACAAATGTGCCGAGCAGGATCAGCATGTCAAATGAACGTTCGCGGCAGAGATTCTTCCAGCCATAGCCAGCGATTAGCAGAATTATTGCAAGCAGAAAGGCCATTCCAGCGAGAATAAGCAAGATTGAAGCAGCAGATAATTGCCCATTGTGGGAGGCGGGTACTCCAGGGATTTGCCCGGGTATGATGGGGGCGGCGGTCTGAGAAGCATTCGTCGCAACCTGGGTCCGGCTGTAAATCGTGATGCCCAAAGCGGCGCCCGCCAGCAGTACTCCAATGGAAAGGATAATAAGAAAAATATTCAGTGCAGTTTGATGCTTCCATGGAGACCGTGTGACACGATTGATTAGATAAACTGCCAGGAAAAGCAAGGCCTGCGCTGTATAAATAAAAGCGGTTTCTTTGGCGGTGAAATGGAGAATGGTCGCAATGGTTAAGAGAATGAGGTAGCGAGACTTGCCAGTTTCCAGATATCGCAGAATGGCATAAAGTGTCAAAACGAAGATAACCCCAATAAAAGCCTCATTACGGGCGTACCGACCGTAATATAGCATGAAAGGGGAGATGAGCATCAATCCAGCTGCTACAAGCGTTCCGAAACGGCCCAGATAACGGCGCCATTTCCAAAGTAGGATAATGGTAAGAATGCTTGCAATGGCATGGGGTAAGCGTGCTGTGAAGTCACTGGCTCCGAACAAGATATAGGTTAGCGCCAGCAAATGGAATTGCAGCGGCCCATGCATCAATGGAGAATACTGGTAGCCTTTTCCTATCGAATAGAGCCAGGAGAAATAAACGTGTAGATTTTCATCGTGACTAAATACCCGTGCCCCCAGGTCGTATAGCCGGCTAATGGCCGTCAGGAGAATTATTAGAGAGAAGATAAGCATTTCCCCATTCAAAGCGGGGAAGAATGAGAAGATGGGGCGGTCGAGCCAGGATTGTTTTTCGGAATTATAAACCATGCGATGACACCTGCAGTAAATAACGAACGGGTCTAGGATACTTCAAACTGTCTAATCTGGCAAGCAAGAGGCATAAATGAATTGCGCGTAGCCATTACAACAAATAGAAAAAAATAATTATTATTTATCAAAAGATCAAATTCTACTTACTAATTGACCACAGCCAGCTTGAATATCTATTCCTCGGCGTAATCGGATCGTGCAAGGTATCCCATGTTCCTCAAGAATTTGTCTAAACTTTTCCGCCCGTTCATGCGAGGTTGCTTGACCAGAATAACCTAGGGTGGGGTTGAGCAGAATGGCATTGACATGACCGAGCAAGCCTTTCAGCTTTTTTGCAAGCAAAATCGCCTGATCTGGGGTATCGTTGACCCCATTAATCAAGGCCCATTCGAATGTTATACGTCGCCCTGTAACAGCAATGTACTCCCGGCAAGCTGCAAGTAATTCATCAATGGGATAGCGCTTATTTACCGGCAGCATGGAAGTCCGTAAATCATCATCTGCAGCATGCAAGGAAATAGCCAGGTTAATCTGACGTTTTTCTGTAGCAAAACGGCGTATGGCAGGAATCAACCCGACAGTGGAAATAGTAAACCGACGGGCTCCAAGGTTATAACCCTGTGGGTCGTTGAGCCGGTCAATCGCAGCCAGGGTGTTCTCATAGTTATGAAACGGTTCACCCATGCCCATAAGAACAACATTGGTTACTGCAGTATTTTCTTCATAAAGCTGACGGGCATAATACATAACCTGGGCGACGATCTCTCCACTTGAAAGATGGCGCTTAAATCCCATTTGCCCGGTAGCACAGAAAACGCAGCCCATGGCACATCCAGCCTGGCTCGAGATGCAAAGCGTATTACGCTTTTTATAACGCATTAGAACTGCCTCGATGGATTTCCCATCCGACAATTTAAAGAGTGATTTAACTGTTTGTCCATCTGATGAGGTGAGGGTAGTTACCAGTGTGAGAACGTTGAATTCCAGGGTTTCGGCCAAACGGGTGCGCAAGGAAGTTGGGATATTGGTAAATTTCGCCGGTGAATTCCAATATTGCCGATATAAACCTTGCCAGATTTGTCGGGCTCTATAAACCGGTTCATTCCATTCAATCATCAAAGAAACTAATTCTGAAAGGGTGAGATCATAAACGAGTTTCATGGCTTATTTTAACAATGCAGCCAAATTCTCGACAACCATATCAACTTTTGGCTGCCATCTTTCCGCTTGTTCTCGAGTACTCACCCCCGAAAGAACCAAGGCGGTCGGCATCCCGGCTGCCTGCCCACCAGCAATGTCTGTTTCCAACCGGTCGCCAACCACCAGAGTTTGTACCTTTGAAGTTCCCAGTCGTGTACGCGCCAATTCGAACAGATAGGGGGCGGGTTTCCCTGCATAGATTGGTTCCACACCTGTGGCTGTGGTAATCACTGAAATCCAAGCCCCCGCTCCAGGAATTTGGCCCCGCGGTGTGGGGAAGGTTTTATCCGGATTGGTAGCATAAAATGGCACACCGCTTCGCACTAGTAAAGCCGCCTCGCTCATTTTCTCAAAGTTGATCTCAGGATCGAGCCCCATCACAACGGCTTTTGCCGATTTTGCGGACTCCGTGGATAACAATTCAAACCCGCGTTCGCGCATTGCTACTTTCACACCTACGCCGCCAATTACGAAGATTGGTACACCGGATGGGAATTTTTGAGTAAGTAGGTTGGCTACACCAAGGGCGGAGGTTACTACCTGCCAGGGTTCTATTTTGACGCCCAATTTTGCCAACCGTTCGACATATTGTTCAGGAGTTAAGGTTCCGTTGTTGGTGGCAAAAGCAACTCTTATGCCGCGTTCTTGCAGGCGTTCAAACGTTGCGGGCAAATCACCAATGGGGGCATCCGCTTTCCACAGGACTCCATCCATATCAAGAACAATTGATCTGATGTGAGCTGGCAAATTATCAGGCATTTAATTCCAATTCATTTTCATTATTTGGCCAACAAAAGAAAGGTCTATCCAAATCGCCAGAATATCAAAGCCATTGGCACAGAGTTTTAACAAACCTTGGTGTTCTCGTCCAGCTTGTACGCTACGATTGAAAACATGGATGGATATATTATGCTCTTCTTTTGATGGAGAAGGCCGGATAGTGCCTATCCGGCCTTCAAAATAAATCAGAGATTATTTTATCCCGCCATGTATCATTTCTTCTGCGGAATTTCGAGTACCTGGTCAACTAGCCCGTATTCCACGGCCTGTTGTGCATCCAGATAGAAATCTCTTTCAGTGTCCTGTTTGATAACATCCACTGGCTTGCCAGTATGTTTTGCCATGATGCTATTTAGCAGCGTCCTCAGGCGCAGGATCTGTTTGGTTTGGATTTCGATATCCGTAGCCTGCCCTTGCGAACCGCCTAGGGGTTGATGCATATGAATGGTGGCATTAGGTAATGCGTACCGACGGCCCTTCGTACCTGCTGTCAGCAATACAGTCCCGAACGATGCTGTAACACCAACGGCGACAGTGCTGATCGGGTTGGGAATCATTTGCATTGTGTCGTAGATGGCCAAACCGGAATAGATGACGCCACCAGGCGAATTGATATACATCTGGATTTCACGGTCAGGATCTTCGCGGCTGAGAAACAATAATTGTGCCACGATTACATTGGCAACCTGGTCGTCAATTTGTGTGCCTAGAAAGACGATACGCTCTTTGAGCAGAAGCGAGTAAATATCATACGCACGCTCCCCTCTGCCAGAAGACTCGATTACCATCGGAATTACGTTTTTTGGATTGGGAATCATATTTTGCTCCATTTGGTTATACAATACAGAACCGATATGGTCATTTAACCTGGTTATCTGACTTTGATTTATCCTTTTCAGGCGAAGCGCTGGATTTTGAAACCTTTTTGGCATCCTCGATAGGTTTCTTGGCTTTCTGGGAAGCTTTTACTGCAGGGGTGGCTTTTTTGGCAGGCTTCTTTTCGCCAGTTGTTCTTTTCCTGGAGGTCGATTTCTTAGTTTCAACCTTATCCTCCTTATCTATTTCCTCTGAAGCCGTGGTTTCACTTATAAGTTCCGGTGCTTCACCAATAGCTATAGCCTTCAACCGGTCAAGAGTCTGTTGGACATAGGCACGGTTGGCCGATTCCATCGCCACTGCATTCATAAGTTGTTTGGGTGGCTGCGCTTTGCCGCGTGTCATTTTCTGGAAACCGGTATCTCCCTGGTACTCGCCCCAGGTCTGCTGGAACGATGACTGCAGCATCTCTTGGCTTACTTCGATTTTTTCTAGTTTGGCTATTTCATCCATCACGAGGGAACGCTCCAGCCGCTTGACCGCGATAGGTCTAGCTTCTTCAGCAACGAACTTTTCCTCATCCATCTCACGCGATTTCAAGTAAGTTGCCATATCAACGTTTTGTTCAGCCAGGCGGGATTTTAGATCTTCCATTACATGCTCAACTTCGTGATCCACCACCTGTGGAGGGTATTTGATAACAGTTATTTCTTTTATTTTTTCCATCAATTTTGCAAAATATTCATCGTCATATTGAGCCTTGGATTGGGTCGCCAGGTTGGCTTTAACTGCCTCGCGCAAGGCTTGCAGGTTCTCAAAAGGTCCGGCCTGCTTGGCAAATTCATCATTCAGTTTGGGAAGTATGCTGCCCCGCACCATTTTGACAGTCACATCAAAATTGACTGTCTGTCCTTGCAGGGTTTCGTCTTTGTCGGCTTTCTTATACTTGTGGGTAAATGATTTCTTTTCACTGACACCCAGGCCGACCAGCTCATTCGAGAAACCCGGGAAGGGGAATTCTTCAACCTTTTCATCATTCCGAATAAAAATTGGGAGACCAGGGCGGTCAATTAGGGATGCTTCCTCTTCGGCTGCCTTTGCTTTTACGCCTTTCAGGTCGATCATCACGAAATCACCCTTTTGGATTGGTCGATCGACCGTCTCGGTTTTGGCGTACAGCTGGCGAAGTTCTTCGATTGAATCATTTAACTTATCTTCGCCAGGTTCCTGCCAATCGTAAGGCAGGCGGATGGAACGGTAATCTCCCAAGTTCACACTTGGAGCCAGCGGGACAGTGAAAGTAAACTTGGGGGTTTTATCGAGATCTTCGACTTTTTCTAACGAACCAGCAGCGCCCGGTTCCAATTTGGCTTGCTCAAGGGCCTTCGGATATACTTCATCCAATAGAATATCTACTGCATCTTCGACGATAACACCTTCTCCAAAACTTCGAAGAACGACATCGTATGGAGCTTTTCCGGGGCGAAAACCTGGGATATTCTTTCGTTCAGAAATCCGCCGTGCAGCACGGTGTTTTGCTCCCGTCATCTGGTCGGGTTCAATTTCGACAATCATATTGACCTGGTGGTCATCGCGAGGTTGGGTTTCGATTTTCAAAGCTTATTCCTTCTTTTTTTTATAAATTACTTCATGGAGAAGTGTGGGGAAGACGGGACTTGAACCCGTACGCCTTTCGGCACAAAATCCTAAGTCTTGCGCGTCTGCCAATTCCGCCACTTCCCCGGAACTGCAAGATTATAAGCGTAAGGGGGATGTGCGTCAATCAATGCGGTATCCTTGTTAACCTTTTACTTACAAGAAAAAGGGCACTTTGAGAAATTCATTTCCATAATAAAGAGAATAACTTACAGTCAACCGCTGATAATTAATTCAGGATTAAGGCAGTATAATGGCGCAGTCTTTTTTTTACCGGAGGCAATCTTGAGCAGAGTTATTAATCCCGACAGCGCCGGAAAAGAGCGGACGCGGCTCACAAAAGGTATTGTCCTGGCGATTCGTGAGCTGGCCAAGCAAAGCGAACCTGGAGCCAAAACTCGTGATCTGGCAGCATACATTGCCCTGGCTTTATCTGTTATCGCGGGAACGATTGATGTTTCGGTGGCTGCTTGGGAAAAGCGAGACTACTGGGTTAAAGCCGACAAATTTCGTATGAAATGGGCCTGGTCCGGCCAATATGCTGAAAAAATGAAACTGGCTATTCTGGAAAATGATTGGGCCAATGTAGCACGAGTGGCCGCACAGACTGCTCAAAAGTTAAGCAAAGTAACGGTTTCGCCAGGCCACCGCTTAGGACGGCCTTGGGAGGGAGCATGGGTGGAATTGAAAAAAAAGTGACCAAATATCATAGAATACACCCGGTATTGTCCATGGAATATCGGGGGCATTGTCTGGTGTGACACCTTTTCGTCAGGGCTTGGTATACGTAATGATCAAACTCGGATTTGTGAAGCGCACAAAATCGGCAATGCCATCATTATTGCTTCCGGCAAATTGCAGTCGTAACTTAAAGCGAGAGGAGCCAATTTTTGACTGGACAGGAGTCTTTAGCGCAGTCTGAACTTCTACATTATCCAATAGACTTGAAGCGCCCCAGTCAAGAACATTTCCAGTTGGAAACCCTGAAATATAGTCGCCGGAAATCAGCGGTACCGTGTAATTCATTTTGTAACCATTCAATACACCCAGATTTCCGAATGGATTCCCGCCGATTGCATATGATTTAAAATTGTCCTTAACTTCAATAATTGTTGCGTTGGATGGAATACTCGAAATATCGTAGCTTAAAAACGCTTGTATCGAATAATTATCAACCGAATCACCAACATTTATGTCACCTGGATAAATTGTCCCATCCGAACCGACGGAGCCGCTTTCATTCATGACAGGTGCAAGTGTGACCGAAGTGGTTGCTGCTACAATAACCTTCACAAGAAAAGTTCCTCCGGCAGGCGTAATTCCAAAGAGTACTCCATCTGGGTCACGTAACCGCCAGAAACCAGTGTAGGTCCCGCTGGCAGTTGGTGCGGTCAGATTAACCGTTAAATCCACCATTTGTCCGGGGTTAACCACACTGGATGTTAATGGTTGAACATAGCCGGATGTGACGCCAAGTCCATCGCCATGATCAAATACAAGCTTGTAATTGGAATTCCAGGAACAACTCCCCACGTTACGTATTAGCCAGGTTTTAACAAAAGTCTGGTTTGGGGCAACATGGGTATTATCCGGATAGGTCACATCTGACTTAAAACTTTCCAGGTTGCATGGGATGGGTGTATTGGTCGGCGTAAAGGCGGGTGTATTAGATGGGGAAGGTGTATTGGTATAAATCGGAGTTGCTGTATTTGTTGGTTCACTGGGAGTCGCCGAGGCCAGAGAAGAAACCTGGGTCAACTCCGCCGCGACGGTTTCAGCAGCCTGAGTAAATACCTCACCGGGTGCGGTGGGCGTTGACTGTGCTCCGGGGAGATTGCAACCAACCAAAACAATTATCATGATCAAGGTCAGGCTTAAGTACAATTTCTTCATGGTTTTTACCTTCCTTCTCACACAGTTTACTGATTTACCGATTCCAGGTCAACCCTATTGACGGTGGGACCTTTGGTAAAGTTCCCGGAAAGAAACATCCGGCCGTTCGACCGGATGTTAGAAAAGGGTTGGCTGGTAGGAGGCACGCCGTCCATCAAAAAGTAAATATGGCGCAGCTCGTTCAGCCATTACTCCCATCTTTTTCAACGAAGCCATATCACGTATTTGGACCTTTCGACGTGCCCTCAAGATGGCTTCTGCACCTTTTGGACCAATCCCAGGAATGCGCATCAGGGTGCCACGATCAGCCTGGTTCACTTCTATCGGACTTTCGGACAGGTTTTTCTGTGCCCACGCCAGCTTTGGATCAACCTGAGTGGGCAGTCTGCCATCCATTTCGAAGGGCAGTTCTTCCAAATCGAACCCGTAGTCGCGGAGCAGGAATGAGGCCTGGTACAGCCGGTATTCACGGATTACAGGCGTTGGTTGCTGGTTCTCTAATGGGGTGTCCAAGATGGGGCTAAAAGGGGAAAAGTATGCCCGTCGCAAACCAAGCTGTCCAAAAAGATATTCAGTGGTAGTAAGGAGTTCGAGATCAGATTCGCCGGCACCGCCTGCAACAAATTGGGTTACAGATGATGGCCAATGTCCATTCCAGCCCTTATAGGCTGGCTGCGTACTTCGAATTTCTTCTATCCATTTGAGCGGCCTGAGTAGTTCTTCCGTGAATTGTTTGTGTGGGGCCAACTTTGCAAGGCAATTGTCGTTGGGGGCTTCGAGATTAATAGAAACCCTGTCAGCCATTTGCATGGCCCGCTCGACTTGCGAGTGCTCTGCGCCTGGCATAATTTTTAGGTGGATATATCCGCGAAACCCAAGCTTGTTACGCAAAATATCAGCGGTATCGAGCAATTTATCTTGCGTATGAATTCCACCACCGGTTATACCGGAACTCAAGAAAACTCCCTCAGCTATTCCTTTCAGGGATAACATGACGAATAGTCGGGCAAATTCTTCGGGTTGAAAAGTGGCGCGGTGGAAATTCCGGCCAGCGCGGAAAGGGCAGTAATAGCAATCCCGCTCACAAGCTGAGGTAAGCAAAGTCTTGAGTAGTTTGATTCTTTGTCCATTCGGAAGTATTGCCGGGTGCACAACCACTGCTTCAGGACAGGCTTCGGTTCTATCCAGATATGAAGCACCCATCAGACTATGATCCTCAGCGGGTTCGAGGACCATCTGTTCACTTAACGACCTCAAGCGGACTATAGCATCATCCATTATCTGATTATAGAACATATATTCTGGTTGTCAAGCCTCATTCGCACTAATAGTCCCTTTCGGTACGCTTACCTCCTTTAAGCCTCCCGCAGATGGGTTTGAATCGAAAAGCCCCCCGTCCGAAAAAAAGGGTGGGGGTGTTCTCATTCTTTAAGAAAATTATAGAATTAGGAAAAACCGCTAACCGCCTTTGCGGCAGCGGCTGAACGCGTATGCACTTCCAATTTTTCAAAAATTGCTTTAAGATGACGTTTTACCGTATTGGTAGTGATAACCAACGAATCAGCGATTTCCTTGTTTGTCATCCCCCTTGCCAATAAATTGAACACTTCCCGTTCCCGGTCGGTCAGGCGATCCAATTCCCTCACTAGCTGGTTGGAGAGACGCGCCTCATCAACCAGTCGCCTAAATGTGGAGCGATCAAAAGCTTGTTTTTCGAGATAGGCAAAAATCGCCTGTTGCGTATAGGCGAGTTGAATTTCATCCACAGATGCCACACCACTCACTACAATTGTTGGAATACCTGCGGCCTTTGTTTCAGCCAACAAGTCATATCCTTCCAAATGTTGCTTGGATGTACCTTGCTCCCAGAAAACTTCGTCGGTCAGGGATAAATCTACAACAGCCAAATTAAACTTTTCGCGCCGGAGATATCCTAGCGCCTCACCGAAACTGGCGCATAGCTGCACAACGAGACCGGCATCATCCAACAATTCCGACAAGATGCTGCGCCACCCGGCGTCGTCTTCCACAACCAGGACCTGATTTTCCCGGGATTCAGCTTTCTTGGCTGGCTCCATAATAGAACTTGGGGCTCCTCCGTAAGGTTTTACAGAGGAATTCTCAGAGGGAGGGGTGCTCGCCAGGGCTCGACCGATCAAATCGCGGAATTGTTTACGTTGGAAGTTTTCCTTTCGCAGGAAGGTAAAAGCCCCATACTCAGTTAAAACGCTGACAGCCAATTCTACGGTGGCAAAACCCGTCAATAGAATTGTTTGGCAACCAGGGTCCAACCGGCGGACTGCTTCCAGGACATGCAGCCCATCTAAATTATGGTGGTCGTTGCCGGCCAATGATAGATCAACAATGGCAAGTCGATGCGGTTCTGATTTTAAAATCCTTAAAGCCTCTTCCAAATTGCTGGCCATATCGACGAGTAAACCAGTATCTGTTAGTATTTCACTCAGAATTTGTTGCCAGGAAACGTCATCTTCTATTACCAGGGTGCGAATTATGGACGGCTTCATTAATTTTCCCCCAATTTAACGGGTTTCTCAGTCCGTGGAAGGCGTAAATGGAACGTGGTACCACGAATACCATCGCTTTCGACGCTGACAAACCCGCCCAAGCGCGTCATGAGTGTCTTGACCCACCACAGGCCGAATCCTAGTTTGCCGGGTCGGATGGCGCCGCGCCCGCTGTAATCTAATTCGAATATATGGTCATGAAGATTGGGGGCGATACCGGGGCCATTATCACTGACAATAATATTTACCCAATCCCCATCAGTAGAACCACCGATTAAAATGGTCCCATGGCCTTCCATTGCGTCGACAGCATTTTCAATCAGGTTGGTGAAAACCAATGTTAATGTCCGTTCACCAGCCATAACCATTGGTAGACGATCCAGTTTATCTAGCCGAACATCTATCCCGGGAGGCAATTTTGTAAATTGGATTGCATCAGCAACGCGGGCTTCAACAAACACTGGCTCCAACCGGATCGGTCTCAAATGGGAAAGACTTTCCCTTACGCTTTCCATGGCTTCGGTTGCACATCGCTCGATTTCATCCAGGTTATGAGACAAGTATGGATTGGCAGCCAAAGTATCCTGGCACTTGTCTTCAATTCCTTGAATCCGGACCGGTATGGTCCCTACCTTGTTGTTCAAGTGATGGAGCAGGTTTGATGCAATATCACCAACCGCGGCAAATGTCTCGGCAACCGAACGCTGTTCCTGGGATGCTCGCAAAGCTTCCTGTCTGGCAGCATTTTGGAAGGCAAGTACGGCGTAATCTGCAAGGCAAACGAGTACTTTTTTATCCCATTCTGACTCGGCAAAATGACCTAGAGCCGCGTTCGAACTGTACACACCGAAAGCACCCAGTGGTTTATCCTCGTCGCCGGGCAATAATGGGACAATCAACGCCCGGGCCCAGTTTTGACTGCGCGCCAGGTCAACTCGGTGAAAACGTTCATCCATCCTTACATCCTCGGAAATGACCGCGGAGCGATTCTTGACTGCTTGTCCCGCCAGACTGTTCTGCAATGGAATGGTATCCCCATGCTGGTACCCGCCACTTGAAGCCTCGAGAACTAGGTCTTCTCCCTTGAGAGTCCAGATGGCGCTGGTAGCTGCATCTAATAGAGTACAAGCCAGGTCTGCCACATGTGTGAGAACCTTCTGACAGGGCTGGGTCAACAAAAGGTGGGCAACTTCCTGGAGAGCATCCAAAAGACTGACTTCCTGGATAGTGATGACAGCCTGAGTAGCCAGTGCCTGAAGCAGGTGACTGTCTTCCTCGCTAAAAGCTCCCACTGCAGGACTTTCCAAATTCAAAACACCTTCAAGCCGTCCGCTTGCCCCAATTAATGGTACCGCCAACTCTGAACGCATCTCCAGGCTGGCATCTAAGGGATAATAGATTTGCGACCAGGGCTCCTCACGCAGATCCGAAATGAAGGCCACTTGGCGACCTCGAGCCACCCACGCCATGACACTGTTGGAATCAAGTGGCAAGGCTTCAATTAATGGGCGGGCCATGTGCTCGCCTGCCACAGCACGAGTATTTAAGAATTGTCCACTTTTATCCAACAGGCGAAAGATGCCATAATGAGCACCGGTCACTTCCAAAGCCATTTGAAGAATCGATTCAAGGGTCTCTTCCAGACGTAGGCGGGAAGAAATCAGCAAACCCGCTCGGCGTAAACGTACCAATTCTTCTTCCTTACGAGCCAAATCATGTTGGATCATGGCCAGGTTGTGTGCATGATAAATGGCCATGGCAGCCTGGTTTACAAAGTTATCCAGCATCAGCAATTCTAGCTGGCTGAATTGTCGATCTTCTTGCAAATATACATATAAAACACCAACCGGTCGGTTTGCCACAACCAAGGGAAAGCATCCCGTCACATTTGCTCCGGCTTTTGCCCTGACAGGATGAATCTGGATATCTTTTTCTTCGTAAGAAAGCACCCGCCGCCGCTGGATTATGGCACGAATCCCCAGACCATTCGAACGCGGCTCATCATCTGAATCGGGTTGATCTTTTCCTCCCGCCGATACCCTGGATGTTAGGATAAAACTCTCTTTTGCTACATCATAGGTATAAATAACAGTAGAAGCACCTGGCACGACACGGATGGCACTCTGGACTATCAGATTTAATGTGGTTTCAACGCTAACCATTCCATCCAACCCAATTTGGTTGACGGTTGCGCCAATTTCATTAAGACTGGCGAGAGCTTCGAGTAGCCGGGAATCGGTATTAAGTTTTGCCATTGGTTTGTTTCACAATAATAAATTGTATCACCGATGCTTTTTCCGTTCATATGATGGCGTCTGGGCCAATGGAAGTTCCATTGAAAGAGCGCCCAAGCCAGGGAAAGGTATGGCACAGTTTACTACATCATCAATTCAGCAATTTCCAGGGAAGAATTGATAGGATTAATTGAAACTTTATCATTCATATCATATATTCTGAGAATAATAAAAGGCCGAGAAAATTTCCTCGGCCTCTTGCATAAAAGATCTGAATGTTTACGAAGACTAAATATCGTAATATAGTGAGAATTCATAAGGAGTAGGGCGGATCCGCACAGGGTCAAGCTCGTTCTGGCGTTTATAGGAAACATGCGCTTCCAACAGATCCATTGTGAAAACATCACCTTTGAGCAGAAAGTCATGGTCTTTTTCTAGAGCATCAAATACTTCACTTAACGAACCGGGTACCTGTTTGATATGCTTGGCTTCTTCGGCAGGTAGTTCGTACAAATCCTTGTCAACCGGCTCTCCCGGATCAATCCGGTTCTGGATACCGTCCAGCCCCGCCATCAGCAAGGCGGAAAAACATAAGTAGGGATTGCCGGAGGAATCCGGGGCGCGGAATTCGATGCGCTTGGCTTTTTCGTTGGTGGTTACCGGGATGCGACAAACAGCTGAGCGATTCCTTTGGGAATAAGCCAGATTTACGGGTGCTTCGTAACCCGGAACCAAGCGACGATAGGAATTGGTGGTCGGGTTGGTGATTGCCAGGAGTGCTGGGGCATGTTTCAGCAAACCTCCGATATAGTACTTGGCAGAATCTGAAATTTGGGCATACCCGGATGGATCGAAGAAGACATTTTTATTGTTCTTCCAAATTGACTGGTGCACATGCATACCGGAACCGTTATCGCCAAAAACTGGCTTGGGCATGAAGGTCGCGGTCTTGCCATTCTGGCGGGCGACATTCTTGGCAATGTATTTGTAAATCAATAATTGATCAGCAATGCGGGTCAGGGTATTAAATCGCATTCCTAGTTCAACCTGTCCAGCAGTAGCCACTTCATGGTGATGTAGTTCCATTTCAACGCCACATTCTTCAAGCGCCATGACAATCTTGCTGCGTATTGTTTGCAGTGTATCCGTTGGTGGAACCGGGAAATAGCCGCGTTTTGGAAGGATCTGGCCGCCAAAATTAGGTTTGGTGGCATCGCCGCTGTTCCACCAACCTTCTGCACTATCGATAGCGTAAAAGGATTCATTGGTACTGCTGGCATAGCGGACATTGTCGAAAATGAAGAATTCAGCTTCCGGGCCAAAAAAGCAGGTATCGCCAATGCCGGTCTGTTTCAGGTAAGCTTCCGCTTTTTTGGCAACGTAGCGGGCATCCCGGCTGTAAGGCTGGCGGGTGATCGGATCGTGCACGTCGCAACTGATCACCAGGGTGGGAATTTCAGCCACAGGATCGAGGAAAGCAGTTTCGGGGTCCAACAGGAGCAGCATATCCGACTCATGAATCTCTTGGAAACCACGAATGGAAGAGCCGTCGAAAGGAATTCCTTCTTCAAAAAACTCCTCATTTAGCCGATGCGCCGGGATGGTGAAATGCTGCCAAGTACCGGGTACATCGATGAACCGCAAGTCCACCATTTTTACATTTTTCCCCATTTCAAGAACTTCTTTTACCGACTTAGCCATATGAAATCTCCTTTATTTAAAATTCGATTAATAAAATTGATTTATGAAATTCGGACTGGTCGATTATAGAGATTTCCATTCCGTCTGCATATTACCCAAATGGGTCATTTCCAACTTCCAATTGGTGTACCCCTTGTGGTTAAACCTGCCACGTTCTCTACGGTATAATCTTCTTGATGATTGATGGAAGACGAAATTTCCCTGTCTTAAGTGATTTCCTCGACAAAACGAATGCCCAATCAGTTCTTCAGTCCTGTGGCTT
Source organism: Anaerolineales bacterium (assembly GCA_050014055.1). Lineage (GTDB taxonomy): Bacteria > Chloroflexota > Anaerolineae > Anaerolineales > Villigracilaceae > UBA877. The sequence continues at coordinate 19,965 of JBEKEB010000034.1, forward strand.
CACCGACTGGAAGACTGCCAGGAACATTTTTCGACGAATAGATCTGCGGGACCCAAACGGCCTGTCTGTTATATTTCCTTATTTAATGGCTGCGTTGGATTCCTCTGCCGACCCTGATCGTTCCCTTGTCAATTTTGAACGCTTCTTGGATAGTTCAGGACCGGATCTTTTTTCAGAATTAGAGATGAACCCTCGGGTCATCGAGATCCTAGTGACAATCTTCTCTGCCAGTCCGTTCCTGACCGAGATTCTGCTGCGTTCCTCGAACGCTGTTGAGCTGCTGAACAATCGACAGGCCTTTACTGAGCGTAAGACCATTGAGCAATTCCAAACCGAGGCGCTATCAGCTGCCGGATCCATCGAGACTGAGGCTGATAAGTTGAATGCCCTACGGCAGTATCACCGCCGTCAATATTTACGGATTGGCACCAACGATTTTCTTGGATTGTATGACTTGCAGGCGGTTCTTTCCCAGTTATCCCGCATGGCAATTGGATTGGTGCGTGCCTGTTTGACTCTTTCTGCACGACAAACTGGAACTTCTCCCGGAGATTTTGTCGTTCTGGCTATGGGGAAATTGGGTGGTTGGGAACTTAACTATAGTTCAGATATTGACCTGCTTTTTGTGGTAAAGAAACATGCGGAAAGTTACACACGCTTGGCAGAACAGTTGATAGAGAACATCGCCAGCACAACTTCGGAAGGGTTCCTATATCGAGTGGATCTGCGTTTGAGGCCATGGGGAAATGATGGCCCTTTGATCACTACCACGGATGGATTTTTGAAATATATCCAAAAGTATGCCCGTCTCTGGGAAAAACAAGCCTTTTTCAAAGCCCGGCCAATAGCTGGAAACTTATCTTTTGGTGAAGAGCTGCGGAATGAGATTGAGCCATTCCTTTTCGGAATGCCACCCGATGAAGTCCGCGCAGGCATTTTTACTATGAAACAGCGAACAGAGCAATTCCTTCGAGAAAAGGGCCGCCATTGGGGGGAAATCAAGCTGGGGGAGGGTTCGATCCGGGATATCGAATTTGTCGTTCAAACCCTGCAATTGATCCACCCTTCAGTTCGAACTCGTGCAACTTTAAAGGCAATTCCCGGTTTGCGGGAACAGGGTTTATTAAGTCCCGCGGATGCGCATATCCTTACCGAAGGATATATTTTTCTTCGTACCATAGAACACTACTTGCAAATGATTGACTACCGCCAGTACTACACTTTGCCATCTGATCCTCATTCCATTGCTTTGTTGGCCCGGCGCCTCGGTTTTAAAGGTGACCTTGCAGGTGAACAATTTATTGAACGTTATGAGCAACATTGCCATGCCATTCGTTCCGTCTTCTTAAAACATATGGGTAATGAACCTAAGAAAAATCTTCCTGTGTTAATGGAAGGTTATCCTCAATTACTTCAGCATATTGCCCGAATGGACGCTTCCTATTCTGCCACCTTCAGCCAGGCAGAAATCCAGCAGCATGCCTTGCTCGCCAGTAAGATTGACGACCAAACTGTCGCAATTGTGGATGCCGCGCCTTCGGAAGATGGTCGATGGCGCGTAACAGTGGTCGGATATGATTACCTCGGGGAATTGTCCCTGATCTGTGGTTTGATGTTCGTATACGGTCTGGATATCATTGAAAGCCAGGCTTTTACTTATGAACCAGTGGACAGCAATGAACCAATCTCCAGAACTTCGGTAACTGGTGAAAACTCCGAATCTACTCCTCCACAAGCTATTTTGCGCACAAAGAAGAAAGATTCGGTCGCTCAAATTCAGAATGCCCACAGGAAAATAGTTGATGTCTTTACTGTGCGATCCGTTCGCACTGAACCACCAACTCAAGGAATGTGGGCCCGTTATACTGATGATCTTCGTGCCTTATTGGAAAAAATGCAAGCCGGCCAGCGCCGGGAAGCGCGTGGTGAACTGGCGAAACGCGTAGGGAAGACTTTTTTGGGGATGGCTGGAGATATTGGCCCGTTATACCCAATCGATATCGAGATTGACAATAATTCATCCGAACTCTATACCATCCTGAAAATCGGTACACCCGACACAATTGGTTTTCTTTATGAGTTCAGCAACGCACTGGCGTTAAACCAAATTCATATTGCCCGCATGTTTGTGCAATCGATTGGGAATCGGGTTAGCGATTCGATATATGTTACCGATGATGAAGGACATAAAATTATATCTCCCGAAAAGCAACATGAGTTGCGTGCTGCAACCGTACTTATCAAACATTTTACGCATCTCTTAGCTCATTCACCCAATCCGGAAACGGCTTTATTGCATTTTAGTGAATTCCTGGGTCAGCTTTTTAAACGGCCTGACTGGCCGGATGAATTGGCCAAGCTTGAACAGCCTGAAGTCCTGGATGGACTTGCCAAGTTGCTGGGTGTCAGCAATTTTCTATGGGATGACTTTTTGCGTATGCAATATTCCAACCTGTTTCCCGTGGTGCGGGATATTGAAGCTCTGGCAGACGCTAAAGATCGCCAACAATTACAGACTGAGCTGGAAACAGAAATAAACCAGGCAAATGACTGGCGGGTGGGATTAAACGCCTATAAAGACCGCGAAATGTTCCGGATTGATATGCGCCATATCCTCGGTTACACACCAGAGTTTTGGGATTTTGCATACGAATTGACAGATCTGGCTGAAGTGGTTATTGTGGCTACTTTTTTTCGGTGTGCTGACGAGATGCGCGCACAAAATGGCGAACCGCGCTCAGACACGGGTCAAGAATGTCCAGCCACTCTCTTTGCACTCGGCAAGTGTGGCGGACGTGAGCTGGGATTCGCTTCGGATATTGAATTAATGCTGATTTACGATGGCGATGGCAAAACTACCGGTACGAAGGTTCTTTCTAATAGTGAGTATTTTGAGGAATTGGTCCAGTCATTTGTTAAATCCATCCTGGCTCGGCAGGAAGGCATTTTCCATATCGATTTACAACTTCGCCCCTATGGAAAAGCCGGCAGCCTGGCCGTCCAATTGGATGCTTTCCAACGCTACTTTACCCCACTGGGACCGGCATGGGCGTATGAACGCCAGGCTCTGGTAAAAATGCGTACCCTCGCAGGAGACCAGGCACTGGGCGAAAAAGTATGTGGCTTGCGGGACAAATTTGTATATAACGGTGATCCTTTCAACGTGACTGCCATGCAAGCTATGCGTGAACGGCAAATCCGCTATCTTGTTACAGCCGGGACATTTAATGCAAAATATAGTCCCGGTGGTCTGGTGGATTTGGAATACCTTGTGCAGGGTTTACAGATCTCGTATGGTGGTGCCAATCCCTCTTTACGGTTAACCAATATAAGGATGGCAATGGCCGCCTTGACATATGCCGGTATCATATCAGCAGATGATTATATCCGTCTCCGGAAGGCACATACCTTCCTGCGCTGGTTGATCGATTCATTGCGTGTTGTTCGCGGAAATACCAAGGATGTCAACATCCCGCCAGTTAACAGTGAAGAATTCGCTTTTCTTGCCAGAAGATTGAAATATGGAGCCGATACGAATCGTTTGCAAGAGGATCTGACTCGCTATCCCATGGATGTCCAGGAATTAAATTCAAGGTTATTATCCAATCATTAATCTTTTCCGGGACCCAACTCGATTTAGGCATCCAGGAGCCAGAAGCTTTTGATTTCTTCCATTCAATTCCTGATTGCTTTTTTCCACTAAATCGGAGAGACGCCCTTGCGGGCCTCTTGTATCCAGGCGAGGATTTGTTTGACATTATCAGTAACACCTGAGAAGTCACCCGCCTCTAGCATTTGACTGGAGATGAACTTGCTTCCCAGCCCGATGCATGGCACACCCGCCTGAATCCAGGCAAAAATATTGTCTCTCTCAGGAGTTACTCCTCCAGTGGGCATCAAACGAACCCAGGGCATTGGCCCCTTAACAGCCTGGACAAAAGCCGGGCCACCCAGCTCTCCAGCAGGGAAAATCTTGCAGATCTCAACGCCTAATTCCTCTGCATTGGAAATTTCCGTGGCGGTGGCACACCCGGGTGTATAGGGAACCTTGCGCCGGTTGCACAATCGCGCCACTTCCGGGTTCAGATTTGGTCCAACAATGAAATTGGCTCCCAATTGGATATAAATGGCTGCAGTGACTGGATCCAAGATAGTCCCCGCGCCCAGAATGAGACGCTTGTCATCTTGAAAACGCTTCATTAGTTCGGCGAAAACAAGGTCGGCCCCATCTCCGCGATTGGTGAACTCAATGCACCTGACTCCACCTTCGAGACAAGCGTGGATCACGCTGGCCGCCACATTGGGATCGTTGTGGTAAAACAATGGCACAACGCCAGTTTCGATCATCGTAGTAAGAACTTTCAAACGGGAATATTTTGTCATAGGTTTTTCCTTTCAAATAACCATGAGGGGTTTCCTTCAATCCGTCTTGATTTTCCCATTTGCAAGGGCGCGGCGGAAGATGGCCAGAGTTTCGGCTACTCCTTCCTTTAGCGAGGTAAAGACAAGTGGGCCGATTGCTTCAACCAGGGCGCAGTTGTCCACCTCGGGTGAGAAGGGAAGGGGAACATCATCAAAACTAGTCCGGCCCTGGGCGGATGGTTCCGCCTGTTCAATTGCGGCAATTACATTCGGGGTACTGATTGATTTCCCGCCTATATTGAAGACTTTTGCTCCAGATAAACCCGCCCGTGCCGCCTGTATGAAAGCCTTGGCTGTGTCATCTGCATACTGGAAGCAGTAACGCCCGCCATAACTAATTCGATAAGGCTGGCCGGCTGCTGCGGCTAGAATTGCTTTGGTGGGAGTCGAAGTCATTCCCAGGTCACCCCCTGCGCCATATACCACATATGGACGCAGGCCGATACTGGAGATACCGTCATCCTGAAAATAGATCGCGGCATTGCTCTCATTTGCTTGTTTACAGACACCATAGTGCGAATGCGGTTTAAGCAATGCATCGTTCGCCAGCGGTTTTCCAGGATATTCCTCGCTGAGCCCATACACAGCGGTGGAACTGGCATAGACTACGTTATCCAATTTTAAGCGCTTGGCTGCCTCAAAAATGTTTACTGTTCCAACCACATTAACGCGTGCTCCGGCTACTGGGTTGACTTTGCAGAAGGGCAACTGCATTGCAGCAAGGTGAATCACCCGTGTGGCACGGTTCTCTTTCAGGGCATTCTCCACCGTAGCGTAGTCCGATACATCCCCATGTAAGAACTGAATGCGCGCGATCTCATTGTCAACCAGTATCAGGGATAAGCGCTTTTGTTTTTCATCAAGATCGAAAGCCGCAATCGGGACTTTCTCCCTGACCAGGTTTCGCAACACCCACACGCCGATACAACCAGCAGCTCCGGTTACCAGAAAACGTTCCTCGCTCATTGAGACTCATTTCGCCTCAAGCCGTCAATGCTTCTCATTCCACCAGCAATAATTTCCAACTTTACCTGGCCACCCAGCCGCAATCAACCAGCCAGTCCGCCCCGGTGACAAAAGATGCGCCCTCGCTGGCCAGGAAATAGATTGGCTCAGCGATCTCGGAAGGTTCAGCCCAACGGCGCATGGCCTGTTCGCCCTCGCGCTCCTTCTTCACCTGCTCGAACGGAATGCCGGCTCGCTTGGACTCCAGGTCGATATCGCCTCGCAGCATGGGAGTATCCACTGACCCAGGGCTGATCGAATTGACCCGGATGTTGTAAGGTGCCAATTCCCATGCCAGTGCGCGCGTCATTGCTATGATTGCCCCCTTGGTTGCGCCATACATGACATGGTCGATTTGTCCAACATGCCCTGATACGGAGCCCATATTAACGATCACTCCGCTTTTCTGTTTTTTCATAAAAGGTACTACGTACTTACATAGTAGGAAATGCCCGCCCAGGTTGACATCAGTGGTGTGCCGGAACTCCTCCCAGGTAATCTGATCAAAAGGTTTGACTAGCACAATGCCGGCATTATTGACCAATACATCCACGTGGCCATATTTATCCCCAACCTGCTTGACACAACTCGCAACTTGGTTTTCAACAGCCACATCGCATTTTAAGAACAGGGCTTCGCCTCTCGTTTTCCGGATCGCTTCCGCGACACTCTGGCCTTCTGGCTGGATATCCAGTCCGACCACAGAATAGTCGTGTTTAGCAAAGGTTCGCATACAGGCTGCACCGATTCCTCCCGCTGTGCCGGTGATGATTACGACTTTCTTATCGCCCA
>JBEKEB010000035.1:0-26183 GCA_050014055.1 Anaerolineales bacterium
TATATTGAGATGCAAAATGAAAAGCCGCAAAATGATAACGAAGACTTTCAAGTTGGGGAGCTTTAGGCGGCTTTCAGCCGCTCACCAAAGCTACCGGCTTTCAGCCGGTAGTAATTTACTTTCCCACAACATGTTGATATTGTGTCCAGCCAAGTGCAGCAGCAAGATCTCTTTACCTATCTCATTGATCGGGCTGCTGAGTTCTAAAAGAATAATGAGCCCCTTTTTCCAAACTTAACCGTTTAATGAGCACCTCAACGAGTTGCGTATTGTGTTTATCATTACATTTGCTTATAGACAACGATCATAATTCAGTGTTGCCAAAAACATATTCTTACAAAAGTTCAGTTCTATTACAGGTGAGACGGTATTTCTAGGAGCAATTCGTTGACAGGGTGTGCTTTAATGGCAATTACCTGCCTTGCAGTAATCGAAATCGGTGTTCCCTTGCACCAACATTACGAAGACGATGTTTGGGTAGGCGAAAGCTTGCATGGAATTCCGTGGATGGGATGTAATTCCGCCTGGCATATGAGAAGCATTCCATGAAGATCACCCCTTCGAAAGCAAGGTAATCGCAAATTTATTTTACGAAAACCCCAATCTACGGCTTTTTCAGGTCTTCCTTTAACCCAAGGCTGCTTTCTCACATCCCAACATATGCAGAGCTTCCAGCCAGCCTTCTTTGGTCGCCTCTTCGGTTGTTTTCAAATCCGGCAAGGGATTCTCCAACCCGTAGCGCTCGTATTTTGCATTGCCGATATTGTGGTAAGCAATCAAGTCAATGCCAGCCAGGTCTGGGTAACGCTGATTCAGGCCGGCGATCCCTTCCATGTGCTCATGCGTATCGTTGATGCCAGGGATGAGAGGACAGCGCAGCCGGATTGATGCACCCTGCCTGACCAGGAAATTCAGGTTGGAAAGAATCAACTTGTTTGAAACGCCGGTCAATTTTTTATGGACGGTCGGGTCAGTGGCCTTGTAGTCGAACAAGAACAGGTCCACGAATGGCATGACTTGCTCGTAGAGACGTCGGCTGGCCCAGCCGCAGGTGTCCAGGCAGGTGTGAAGGCCCTCCGCCCGGGCCGCTTGCAGTAACGCCAGTGTAAATGCTGGCTGGAGCATCGGTTCGCCTCCAGTGATGGTCAACCCGCCACCGGATTGTTCATAGAAGAGCGTGTCGCGCAGGACAACTGCCATGACTTCATCCACGCTCTCGGCGTGGCCGGCCAGTTTGAGGGCTTCATACATGCAGGTCTCTATGCAATCTCCACTTTGCACACAAAGGGAGCGGTTAAGGAGATGGATACCCTCCACGGTCTGGTGTGCGCCGTGCCGGCAAGTTTTTACGCATTCCCCGCAGGCCGCACAGGATTCAGGGCGGAAAGAAATCTCGCTTGTATTTGCCTGCGATTCGGGGTTGTGGCACCAAATGCAGCGCAGCGGGCAGCCTTTCAGGAAAACGGCCGTACGGATGCCCGGGCCGTCATGGAAGGAAGCACGCTGGATGTCGAAGATCATACCGGTAATAGTCATGGGATGGAAATCCAAATTAATACGATAATGTTAATTATGGGCTATTATACGCGCTTTTGTCCATTTTCACCTGAAAATGGAGCTCAGATCTGTACTATCTGTGCGGCTGCAAACCGGGTATATATACACTGGTTGAAGGCATGCAGGCCTACCCATCATCTTAGTCAAATTAAAAATTGCCTATTGACTTTCAAAAAATAATTACTATAATAGAATCATCGAAGCGCTTCGACTATCCGCTTCGACAGTTCTGCAAAGTAATATTTCCCATTTAGTAGAGGTCACCTTTGTCAACAATGCTGGATGTGGCCAAGCGCGCAAACGTTGCTCTCAGTACTGTCTCGTATGCATTGAATAATACGAGGCCCGTTTCTGATGAAACCCGGCAGCGCATCTTCAAGGCAATGGAAGACTTGGGGTATCGACCGCATGCCATGGCGCGTGGCCTGGCCAGCAAACGCAGCAGGATCATCGCCCTGCTCTTCCCTAATCCGGAACGTGGATTGGGCATCACGGAACTCGAGTTTGTTACCAACGCAGCCGACGCTGCCCGGGAGAATGGCTACAACTTGGTGCTGTGGCCATCCGAAATGCATGATCCAGAAGAATTACGACTGTTCGCTCAACAAGGGTTGGTGGATGGCGTAATAGTCATGGAAGTGCGTTCAAACGACGAACGGATAAACCTTCTGCGTGAAATTGATTTTCCCTTCAGTATGATCGGCCGGTGCGCGGATACAACCGGGATCGGCTTTGTGGATATTGATTTCGAGCGAACGATGCTAGAGGCGGTCGCCTACTTAGCCGGGTTGGGACACACAAAAATTGCTTTCCTAAACCAATCTCAATCTGCTTATGATAATGGATATGGTCCAGTTTTTCGCAGCCAGGCCGCATTCCCGAAGGCACTCCAAACTGCCGGAGTCAAAGGTATCGCCAGGTTCTGTCGTCCAGCCTCGCAGGCCGGGTATGAAACATGCAACGAAATGTTGGCTGAGTGTCCAGACCTGACAGCACTTATCACGATGAATGAACGGGCAGTTCCAGGAATCATGCGAGCTATTTCAGAGCGCGGCTGGAATATCCCGGAGGATTTTTCCCTGGTTGTTATTGTCTCTTCCCCTCGAATGGCTGAAATGATGACCCCCCCTCTCACAACATCGGATATTGCAGCGGCTGAGCTTAGTCGCTTAAGCGTAGAGTTACTGATCCAACAACTGGAAACAAAAGAACGCGAGCCAATCCAGAAATTAATCCCGTGCCGCCTGGTTGTGCGTGGCAGCACTGGCCCATGTCTCCGAAAAGCAGATAAGTCCAAGAGCAAGGTCCAGATCTTGGAAGTTGACAAAGTCCCGGAGGCTTGAAGCTATTCAGTCTCGTCAGTTACTTTATCTAAAGGAGTCTTCTCGAAGATAAATATAAAATAAGGAGATACTGCCTACCGCGAAGTGAGCCAGTATCTCCCAGGTGAGCAAAGCGCCTTGAGCAAACCCAGCATGGTTTTTGCCGGATTTGGCCATGTAACTCTGCCCGTTCGATTATACACGAAATTACCTAGCCTATTTCGGGCTGTTCGGGCAGTATCAATGGCGAGTGGATTGGAAAAGTGTCCACCATTCATGGTTGTTTTAGCCTCCTGAAAATCCGATCAGAAATTCTTCGAGTAAGAACCGTATTGGAAAGGAGGTGAAATTGAAAAACTGTATAAACCGAAATTCCAACTGTTTATCCAAAGTTGGAAAGTCCATCCACTATTTCTCTACCAACCACTAAATAGGAGAATGAGATGTCAACGAAAATATTCAAACTGTTGTCCTTGGTAATGGCAATCGCCATGTTAGTAGGAATGGTTGCCTGCCAATCAGCGACACCAACCGCCGCCCCTGCCCCGGCAACCCAAGCACCTGCTCCGGCAACCCAGGCACCTGCTCCGGCTGCCACGGCAGCTCCCGCTACGGCAGCACCCGTCGCAGCAGCTCCCACACCAGATAACCGTGTTCTAAATCTGTGGTACTACGAACCACCCGATGGCGCTTTGGGAAAAGCCTGGGCAGCGGCTCAGACACAATTCCTAGCGACGCACCCTGGTGACACGATCCATTATGAACTGCATACCTTCGAGCAGATGCAACAAACTGCCCAAATGGTGCTAAACTCGAGCAGTGCACCGGACCTGATTGAAATCAACAAAGGTGCAGGCAATGCCGGTACGTTTGCGGTAGACGGTTTGCTGACAGACATGACTGCCGAGGCTGCCAAGCGCGGTTGGGATAAAATCCTTTCCCCCAGCATCCAGACGACCTGCCTCTATGATCCCACCACTGGCATCATGGGCAGCGGCAATCTGTATGGCGTCACCGATTATGGTGAGTTTGTCATGCTCTATTACAACCAGGACATGTTCGACAAGAATAATATAAAAGTGCCGACTACGGTAGATGATCTATATGCCGCGGCGGATGCATTCGTTGCGAAAGGGATCACCCCCTTTGCCACAGCCGGTGCTGAGTATCCAGCGCAGCAAATCTTCTACATGCTGGCGCTCAGCAAGGCGGACCGGACCTTTGTCACCAACTATCAACTACTCAAAGGCATCGATTTCCATGGCCCGGAGTTCACCTACGGAGCCACAGAGCTGGCCACTTGGGTCCAGAAAGGCTATGTCAGCAAGAATGCTGTCAATATGAAGGCGCAGGATATGCAGAATGACTTCCAAGCCGGCAAGAACCCAATGATGATGGGCGGCAGCTGGTTGTTCGGCGGATTACAATCTGCCAATCTACCCTTCAAATGGAGCGTGGAACTCTGGCCAGGTAATAAGATCAGCCCAGGCTCCGGCGGCAACTTGTGGGCCATCCCGGCCGGCTCAAAAAACAAGGATCTGGCGTATGATTTCATCGACATTACTCTAAGCAAGCCAATTCAGACCCTGATGGGTAATGCCGGTGGCCTCCCGATCAATGCGGATACTACCCAGATCACCGACCCGGCAACGCAACAATTCAATGCACTCTTCGCCCAACTGGTTGCCTCCGACGGAATCGGGTTCTATCCTGATTGGCCCGTCGCTGGCTATTACCAGGACCTGGTCTCAGCCACCCAGGAACTGATGAATGGAACAAAGACCCCTTCGGCGTTCCTTGACGAAATTGCAGGACCTTACAATGCAGCGGTAAAGAAGTAAGATTGCGCGGCATGTAAAATAAATCCTAGGCAGTGCTCCGAACCTGGGGCACTGCTTTAGGGAAGGCGTGAGAAAAAAGGTATGAAACAAAAAACATCCTCTCTCGATAAGGGTTATGTTGTATTCTTAATCCCCGGAATTATTGCCTTCCTGGTCATTATCATTATTCCTTTTCTGACTAATATTGGGATCAGTTTTACCAAATGGGGGGGAGTACGCCCGCCGGTTTGGATCGGCCTGAGCAACTATCAGAGATTGATCGGTGATTCTGTCTTTTGGCTTTCGTTCAAGAACAACCTGATATTGTTGCTCGCCATGACCGTCATTCCAACCATCCTCGGTTTGCTGCTGGCAACCTTTCTCTTCGATTACATCAGCAATAACTTCGGCCAGGGAGTTTCGAGCTTCTTCCGGGCCGGTTTCTATTTACCCCAGATTTTACCTTCCGCAGTTATTGGCATCGTGTGGGCATGGATTTTGCAGCCAGATTGGGGGGTTGTGAACTTTGTACTTAAAGGCATCGGACTTTCTTCCCTGGCGCATGACTGGCTGGGGGATCCTTCGACGGCCCTGTTTGCGGTAATGTTTGTGCTGGTCTGGTTCCAGATCGGTTACCCGATCGTGATCTTCATGGCGGCCCTGCAGCGGGTTGACCCCGAATTATTGGAGGCCGCATCCATTGATGGGGCCTCCTGGTTTCAGAAGTTCTGGTACATTACAATTCATTTGATCCAACCGGAAATATTGGTGGTGGTTTTGACGACGACGATTTACACTCTTAAGATATTTGGCCAGGTCTACGTTCTTACAAGAGGCGGGCCGGGCAATGCCACATCGGTTCCCTCTTATTACGCCTATAAGCAATTCTTTGAAACGCAACAGGTGGGGTATGGGTCGACTGTTTCGCTTGCAATGGCTATTATTATTATCCTTCTTACCGTTCTTTTTATTAATATACAGTCACGACGAGAAAATGCGGAGAGTGCTTGATGGTAGTTAAAAGTTTTCGATCCACCAACCGGATGGTGAAATGGATCCCTTTGATACTTCTGGCAGTATTCCTGCTGGTCATGTTGATGCCATTTATATTGGTAACCATCAACGCAATTAAGACTGAACCCGAGTTTGCCCAATTTGGCCCGCTCAGCTTGCCGCACAGCATCAATCTTACCAGCCTAGAAAACTTCTGGGCCCGGGCAGATTTTTCTAGGGCACTCTTCAACAGCACTTTCATCAGCCTATCGGTGGCGATACTTGCTGCCATACTATCCTTGCTGAATGCGTTTTCCCTGGGAATAGGAAAGGTTAAAGGCAGGGCATGGTTGTTAGTATTTTTCTTAATGGCTAATTTCCTGCCCCAAGAGGCGTTGGCTTACCCGTTATACTATTTTGCCAAGTATTTACATATCTATGATACGCCCTACGCGGTTATTTTGGTACTTACGGTGATTCAAAGCGCTTTTGGCACCTACCTGTTATCATCGGTGTTTAGTTCTTTCCCGCGTGAAATCCTCGAAGCTGCCATGATGGATGGAGCGAATAAGATGAATCTATTATGGGATATTGTCACGCCGTTAAGTCTGCCGACCCTTTCTGTTCTATTCGTATTTTTCTTCATATGGACATGGAACGAATTCTTCCTTCCCTTGATCCTTCTACCGTCGAATACAAACATGACCGTTCCATTGGCCCTGGCTATTAACCAGGGACAATATGGCGTTAATATCACCGCCCAAAGCGCATCCGGGCTGCTGGGTATCCTACCCTGCTTTATTTTCTTCCTGATTTTCCAGCGGACGCTTACCAAGGGAATTACCGCCGGAGGCATCAAGTAGACCGGCGCAATGATAAGTAGAATAGTGAGAAATAAGCAGTTTTTCCTTTTTTCACTGTGCGACAGGGAAGTTGTGTGCCCAGAACTTACATTTTTACCCTGGATGGATTTTGTGCATAGATAAACCAGAATTGACCTAAATTTCTGTTAACAAGAGAAGAGTCTATGAAATTTACCGACGGAAACTGGCAAATACGTAAAGGGATGACATCCTATTTCCCTGCTGAGTTATACGAAGTTGCGTTGGAACCAAGAGCCATGACTATTTATGCTCCAACGACAAAAATCGTCACGCGTGCCGATACACATGATGTGCCCTTATTAAGCATCCGGTTCTCTGCGCCGATGGAAAACGTCATTCGCGTGCAGATTGTCCACCATAAAGGCGGGCAGCCGCGCACACCGGAGTTTATCCTTTACGAACAACCGGATCCGAAACCGTTAGTATCGGAAGATGAGCAATGCGCAACTCTGACGAGCGGTCAATTAAGTGCGTGTGTTCACAAGGGCGACACCTGGTTGGTGGAATACAAAGCCGGGGAGCGCCTCGTTACTTCCAGTTCCTGGCATGGCCTGGGCTTTGTGGATACACAGGATGGACGTTTCATTCACGAGCAGCTAAATATCGGAGTGGGGGAGTGCATTTATGGGATGGGAGAACGCTTTTCGGCTTTAGTTAAGAACGGCCAAATGGTTGACATCTGGAACGAGGACGGCGGCACCAGCAGTGAGCAGTCGTATAAGAATATACCATTTTATTTAACGAACCGCGGTTACGGTGTGTTCGTCAACCATCCAGAAAAGGTTTCCTTCGAAGTCGCCTCCGAAAAAGTCGAGCGGGTGCAGTTCAGTGTGCCCGGTGAAGCGCTTGATTATTTTGTTATTTATGGTCCCACACCCAAGGAAGTGCTCCAGCGTTACACTATTCTGACAGGCCGCCCGGCCCTGCCACCGGCGTGGTCGTTTGGGCTGTGGCTTTCCACCTCGTTTACCACCAATTACGATGAGGAAACCGTCACAGGATTCATCCGCGATATGGCTGCCTGTAATATCCCGTTACATGTCTTCCATTTCGATTGTTTCTGGATGAAAGAGTTCAACTGGTGCGATTTCAAATGGGATGAACGCTGTTTTCCAGATCCGGAAGGCATGCTCAAGCGCCTAAAAGAACACGGTCTGCACATTTGCCTGTGGATAAATCCATACATTGGGCAGCGCTCCGGGTTGTTCGACGAAGCAGCCGCGCGCGGCTATTTGCTCAAGAAACCGAACGGGGATGTCTGGCAGTGGGATAAATGGCAGTCCGGGATGGGAATAGTGGATTTCACCAACCCGGCAGCTTGTGAATGGTACCAGTCCAAGCTGCGGGTGTTACTGGACATGGGCGTGGATGCTTTTAAGACGGATTTCGGTGAACGCATCCCCACGGATGTGGTTTACTTTGACGGTTCCGACCCGGTGAAGATGCACAATTATTTTTCCTATCTATACAATAAAACTGTTTTTAGTTTGCTGAAGGAAGTACGCGGGGAAGGGGATGCGGTGGTTTTTGCCCGCTCGGCGACCGCGGGCGGGCAGCAATTCCCCGTGCATTGGGGCGGCGATAGTACTGCGACATTCGAGTCGATGGCCGAAAGCCTGCGTGGGGGTCTTTCGCTCGGTCTGTCCGGTTTCGGTTTCTGGAGCCATGATATCGGTGGATTCGAACAGACGGCTTCTGCCGATGTATATAAACGTTGGGCGGCTTTTGGCCTGCTCTCGTCGCACAGCCGGCTGCACGGCAGTTCTTCATATCGTGTCCCCTGGGCTTACGATGAAGAAGCTGTGGAAGTGCTGGCTAAGTTCACCAAACTTAAATGCAGCTTGATGCCATATCTCTATAATTCGGCCCGCCAGGCACACGAAAACGGTACTCCCATACTACGTGCCATGCTGCTGGAATTCCCGGAAGATCCCGGTTGTGACTATCTCGATCTGCAATACATGCTCGGTGATGGCCTTTTGGTGGCACCAGTCTTCAGTTATGACGGAGTTGTCAATTATTATCTGCCAGCCGGGCGATGGACAAACCTGTTGAATGGAAATGTTGTGGAGGGTGGGCGCTGGGTGCGAGAAACCCATGACTTTAAGAGCCTGCCCTTGATGGTACGGCCCAATTCTGTCATTGCCGTAGGGAACAATGAGGAACGACCTGACTATGATTATCTCGATGGAGTAACCTTGCAAGTGTATGAGCTCGAAGGTAGGAAACGTCTATGCGCGGAAATTCCTTCTTTAACTGGAGAAATACAGACAACCTTCACAGTGTGGCGAGAAGGCCGGACGATCAATGTGGAACGGAAAGGAAGATCCAAGGCCTGGCGGTTGTTACTGGTAGGCATTCCGGCGATAGCCTCCGTGGTAGGCGGTACGGCAGAGGATAGCCCCCAGGGCGTTCTGTTGACGTGCCAGGATGAAACAGACTCTTTGCAGATATTGCTTCCCTGATCATGGTTAATTCTGTTTAATAGTAGTTTTGCCTAGGTGGCTTGCCTTAGCATTCTTCTCCTTTTTTTACCGTGGGGCGGCGCACATCCCGAAACGGAATGCGCCGCCCCACTAAAGAAATTCAGGTTGAATTTGAACAATTTCCATGGTCTACCGACCGGCATCTTGAAGAATAGCCGCCTCCGGCTCGAATACCTCAAAACAGCCGGCCCGCGCATTGTGCGGTTAACATTGCCAGGCCGGCCAAATTTATTGGCAGAACTGCCGGAGGCAGCCATTGAGACCCCCCTTGGAACTTATAATTTCCGCGGTGGTCATAGGCTCTGGTGCGCCCCCGAGTCTCTGCCGGGCACTTATAGTCCTGATAACGATGGTTTGAGAGAGGAAGAAATCCATGAAGGTGTACGACTGACCGGAAAGGCTGAACCCGCCAACGGTATCGTGAAAGTGATCGAAATACGGCTGTCTCCAGAGTTGGCGAAGGTAACGCTGCGGCACGAACTGCGCAATACCGGGTTTCGACCGGTAAACTTGGCCCCCTGGACCCTGACCATGCTGCGGCTGGGAGGAACGGCAATTTTGCCGCAGTCAATTGGGATTGTGGATGCCTGCGGAATGCTTCCCAACCGCAATCTGGCTCTCTGGCCGTATACTCAAATTAACGACACTCGCCTGTTATTTGATGACGATTTCATACTAATTAATGCCGGTGCAAGCCTAGCACATGCTAAAATCGGTTATTACAATCCTTTTGGTTGGCTGGCCTATTGGCTGGAGGGAGTTCTCTTCCGAAAGACTTTCGATGTTAACCTGAATGCGACCTACACGGACAGCGGTTGTAATGCGGAAATTTATGTTGATAACAATGTAATTGAACTGGAAACGCTCGGTCCGTTGGGGCGACTCGAACCGGGTAAATCCTTCTTTCATACTGAAACGTGGGAGTTCTTCGACAGCCTGGAGCAGCCGTTTATTCCGTCCAATCTGCGGGAGCGATTGGAGAAAGAGGCCCGGTTTTCCTTAAAAAACACTGAGAGGACTGTCAGATAGGAATAGGGTAAACGTAGGGAGGCCGTCAAGCACATTTTTGACCGGGGTGATACGATAGGGGAGTAAGGCGATTTCTCTTCTCCTCCTTTCAAGAGAGCCGGGGTCGGCGTCCCCGGCTCTCGCGATTCTATTGGAAAGAATACCGATTGACCTTGACAAAACAGAAAATATGTTCTAATATGATTATAATCTGGAGCTACCATGCCGAACAAACTTGTAACAGAACCCGGGTTTGCCACTCTCCCTTATTCCCTTTACTCGTTTGGAAAAACCATACCAGCCTTTATTCTTTTTTTTCGATACGCGTATCGAATATCTTACCTGCAGGTTATGTCACCTTCTCTAATTATCTGTCCGAGTCCAAATCCGATCGTGTCCCCGAAGGCGAAGAATTTGGGGAGGAATATTCGTTCCTCCGTCGTTCCGAGGAACGAATATCCTTCTTTCTCACTTAATTGCCTTTATTTCAGATTAATATCCAGCACCGCCGCGCCGGTGAACTGGCCCTGGCGGAGCTGCTCGAGTGCCTGGCCGGCCTGCTCGAGGGTGAAAACCTTCACATCGGTTTTAACCGGCACCTGCGGTGCGAGCGCCAGGAATTCCTCTCCGTCCCGACGGGTCAGGTTGGCCACCGAGCGGATGACACGTTCCTCCCAGAGCAGGGAATAAGGGAAGGAAGGGATGGCGCTCATGTGGATGCCCCCGCAGACGACCACGCCGCCCTTATGGGTGGCCTGCAGGGCGGATACTACCAGCGGACCAACCGGGGCGAAGATCAGCGCGGCATCCAACTTTTCAGGCGGCATCTGTGTGGAATCCCCGGCCCAATCTGCACCCTGGCGCACGGCGAACGCCTGGGCATCCATGTCACCGGAACGGGTAAAAGCGTACACTTTTTTACCGGCATATTTGGCTACCTGGGTAATGATGTGGGCGGCTGCACCGAAGCCATAAATCCCGAGCGTTTCCACGTTTTCCCCGGCCATGCGGTAAGTGCGGTACCCGATCAGGCCGGCGCATAACAAGGGCGAAACGTCCACATCAGAATAGGCTGCTGGCAGGTTAAAACAGAAACGTTCGTCGGCGAGAGTGTATTCGGCAAAGCCACCATCGACGTGGTAGCCGGTAAAGGTGGGATGGTCGCACAGGTTTTCCTGCCCGCGCAAGCAATAGCGGCAGGTGCCGTCGGTAGCACCAAGCCAGGGCAAGCCAACCCGCTCCCCAACCTGGAAACGCTGCGCAGTCGGCCCGGCTTGCATGATGGTCCCAACAATCTGGTGACCCATCACCAAAGGCAGTTTCGGCTCTGTCAGTTCGCCATCCAGGATGTGCAGGTCAGTGTGGCAGACTCCACAGGCGCTGACCTTGATCAGAACCTGTCCCGCTCGCGGCGTTGGGATGGGGAGTTCGGCCAGATGCAGGGGAGTGTGAGGAGCGTCTAGCAGCATGGCGCGCATGGTTTTCATTTTGCCTCCTTATGGAGTGGGTAAAGGCGGGGTGATTTGCTGGCCGGCCCGCCATACGGTCAGCAGAGGAAAAGGATCCAGCTTGGTAAAAGGGGGATCCGGAATAGAAACCTCGAAATGCACATGCGGGTTGGTATAGCGGGCGTCGCCGGTATTACCAACCAGGCCCAACAATTGTCCCGCCGGCACCCAGACCCCGGGATGGATACCACGGGCGATGGCAGAGAGATGTGCGCCATAGTAGTGGAATCCGTCGTCGCCCAGAATTCGGACCGAAAGGCCGCCGGAAGCGGAGGCGATATTGGTGGAGGGGTTCCAGGTATCTACGAAGGAAACCTCATCCACCGTACCGCTGGTCACCGCGACGAAATTTGTCCCAACCGGGGCGAAGATGTCTGTAGCAGGATAAGGATGCCCGCCTTTGGAAAAGGCAGCCAATCCCGGAGGCTGGATGGGGAATACATAGGCAAACAAGTTGACCGTTGCAGTGGGGGTCCCGGTGGGCAGGCTGGTGGAGGTTTCAGAAGGAGTGAGGGTGAAAGTACTGGTAAAGGTAAGGGTGAAGGTATCTGTGAGTGAAGGAGTTTGTGTTAAAGTAGGAGGAACCGGAGAAAAAGTGAGGGTCGGTGGTGGTGTGGGGGAGGGCAGTGCCATGACCGGCACGGCAACCGACCCCAGATCACAGGCAATCAACAGGAGCGGAAGAAGCAGGATCAAGCTGCGTTTCATCATATGAATGATTTTATCAAACCCTTTCAAGAGTCGGGCAAAGGTGGTGTGACGTTGTGACCATCCCGCCAGGCTTGCAGGTATGGAAATGGATCCACCTGGCCGCGGCGGGCCTTCCAATCATCGGGATAAGTGGGACGGGAAATCCCGAAGTGAAGATGGGAAGTGGTGTTGCGGGCATCTCCAGTATTCCCGACCAGGCCAAGCAACTGTCCGGCTTTAACGCGGACTCCCGGTTTAATTCCTGGGGCAATGGCAGATAAGTGCGAACCATAATAGCGTAATCCATCATCACCGATGATGGCGACGGACAGACCGCCACGCAGGGACGGGTCGTCGTGGGCTGGATCCCAAAGGTCTTTATACGATACGAAATTCACCACGCCATCTGTCACAGCAACAAACTTCGTACCAACCACGGCAAAAATATCGGTGGCTGGATAGCCGTGACTGGCGGTACCCTCAGCAAAGCCGGCGGCCGAGGGCGGCTGAAGGGGAAAAACATGAACGAATGAGATCTCTGTCGAGGTAGCTGTTCCGGTGGAGGTTTGCGTAGGCGTCAGGCTGGGTGTGGAAGTGGGAATGGAAGTAACGGTTGGAGAAGATGTTGGGGAGGGGGGCAGGATGGAAGGCGTGAATGAGGGAGATGGCCGTAATGGGGTAGGGCTCAAAACAATCGGTGAAACGGGCAGCGGCAAGGCGGCACAGGCGGATAACAGGAAGCCGAGAAGCAGAATCATGCCGTTCCGCATTGCAACCTATCTTCTTTTCAGCAAGTCTTCCAAGTCGGGGATGTCCTGGGCTGCCCTGCGCAGGATATCGAAGGCAGCATCGGTCAAAAGGTCAACACGGTCTGACGAGACTGAATGTCCGGAATCAGCTTCTTCAAGAACCTTGACAATATTGCCGCGCAAGCCGTTGGCCCGGCGGGCCCAATGGGAATCGACTGAGAGGCGTTCTAGACGTGAAGTGAGCAAACGCAAGAGCTGGAATTGGTCGAGTTGTGCGGAAGTCACGGGTGTATTATACCGTCACAGCGGGCGGATGCTCATTTCAATCTTTTTTCAGGCTATTATTGAGGATTTCATATATTTATGACAGCCTGAGCAGAGATACTGCCGGAAAGATGCCTGCCTACCCTTAATAATAAAAGTGCGCACGGTTGCGATTTGTCAATGTTAAAACGGGTTATTTAAGGATGGATGAGAAGATCGGATGGGAAGGATGGTTGGCGATATAATCGACGCGATGTCTGAAGCAAGTAAACTTTCCCTGGCAGAGAAACTCAAAAGTCTAGGTGTGAAGCAGGGCCTGGCGGATGCGCCAAAGACCCAGTCCTTTGCACAGTTCGAGATTGATAAAGTCGTGACTGGAGCCTACCGGCCCGGCCCTGCCGGAGAGACTTTTGTTGCCGTCCAAACTTTTGGGCCGGCGTACCGGCACGGACAGGCGGCCATCCGACCGGTTGCACCGTTGGATGTGCTGGCGACTTGGGCGCGCGAGCCGCGTTTCCTGGAACTGCCGTTGGAATCCTACGCTTTTCTGGATACCGAAACCAGTGGGCTAGCGGGTGGGACAGGCACCTATGCGTTCCTGGTCGGCGTAGGCCGCTTCATGGAGGGTGCATTCCACCTTGAGCAATTTTTCATGCGCGACCCGGCCGAAGAAACTGGTATGCTGGAAGCCTTGGCCGAATTTCTGGCTCCCACGCAGGCGCTGGTTACTTTCAATGGTAAGGAGTTTGATGCACCGCTGCTCACCACCCGTTATTCGCTGCATAACATTCCGCTCCCTTTTCTTGATTATGCTCATTTGGATTTGCTGCCACTGGCGCGTCGCCTTTGGCGTGACCGGCTGCCCAGCCGAGCACTTAAGTATCTGGAGGAGAACGTACTGTCTGCACCGCGTACGGTTGATGAAGTGCCCGGCTATGAAATCCCTTATCTTTACTTTGATTACCTGCGCAGCCGGGATGCCCGTCCATTAAAAGGCGTGTTCTACCACAACGCCATGGACGTGGTGGCGATGGCGGCGCTGCTTTCGCATGTGACAGAGATGCTGGCAAATCCTTTAGGCGAGGCAGTTAAACACGGCCTGGATGTGGTGGCACTTGCAAAATTGTATGAAGACCTGGGCCAGTGGGAGACTGCAGCACGCCTTTTCGAACGCGGCCTGGAAATGGAATTACCCGAGGCGGATTTCTGGCTTGCAATCCAACGGCTGGCACGATTGCAAAAACGGCGGGGAGATCTGGAGGCAGCTGTGGGGATGTGGGAACGCGCGGCAGTCCAAGGGCATGTCTACGCCCACGTGGAACTGGCCAAGTATCACGAGCACCAGCGGCGCGACTATGCCGAAGCACTGAAATGGACACAGCGTGCAGCGGAGCTGGTTGGCACGCTCGACATTCCACGCTATATGTATAATCACTGGATGGAAGAATTGAAGCGCCGAGAGGATAGACTGGATGAAAAGATCCAGAAGCGAGTTAATGGCAGGTCCAAGGAGAGCATTTCATAATGAAATCAGGCAAACAAAGGATCATTACAGGATTCGTATTGAGTACCATGCTGTCTGCGGTGCTGGCATGTGGGAGCACGCCCACCCCGCCACCTGCCACTGCCACGGCGAACCTACCGCCAACACAGACCAGTCTGCCAACGCAGACATCCGTCCCGCTCTTTCAATTGGTAACTCTTACATCTACAACCCGTAATGAGACAGGCGTAGCGCCAGCGCCAGTGTACACGGTGAAGGCACAAATTCCTGTGCTGCAGGGAAGCAGCGACACGCGTGTGACGAATTTCAATAACGAGATGACCCTGCTAACACAGGAAGAGGTTGCAAAATTCAAAGACAATGCGGCAGAAGTCCGGGTCCCCGCCGGTTCATCGGGCAGTACCTATGATCAGGGTTATACACTTCTATCTCCTCCCGGCAATCTAATCAGCTTGCAATTCCAGATCAAGATATTCATATACCAAACATCCCGTCCCAAAACCCATAGCCGTACAGTCAATTATGACCTGCAGGCTGGTGCTGACGTGACAATGGATCAACTTTTCCTCCCGGGCTCCGATTATCTTACAAGGATTGCCAATTATTGCATTGCTCAGTTGAAAACGCGCCCGATTGATTTTGAGAGCTATTACAATGGTGCCCAACCCAACCTGGCAAATTACGGGAATTGGAATATCACACCAAGTGGTTTGCAGATCACCTTTTCAGAAGGCCAGGTGGCTGCCACGGAACAGGAAGTGGTTGTTCCGTATTCGGAGCTTCAAGCAGATATCGACCCGCATGGAGCGTTGGCAGTATTCTTACCATAAGAACCCGTATAATAATATTAACCGGAGATGAACAGAGATAAACGTTATTAGGTCTGATAAATAGGTAAATATCCGGCTTTATTTCGAATAATATTCCTGATAGAGTTCATCCCGAACGTAGATCAGACCAAAAGAGTCACGATATACCAGGTGGTAACCTGTGATGGTCTGGTTGTCTGCATCGCGGTAGAACTGCTGGTTGCGGGCGAAAAGCGCCGGATCGATGCCGGTCACGTTCGGGTTTAAATAGTCACGGATGCGCTGCTCGAGCAGCAACAGCACGTCGAAATGGTTTTGTTGGATGTAGCTGTATTCCAGCAGATCGAAATTGGTATCTGTGACCCAACCGGGTTTCCCCGGCACATACATGCGATAATCATAGTAGACGCGCAGTTTTGTGTCTGGCAACGGTTTGAGGGCTGCCAACGCCTTACTGTACCACTTGATGCTGGTACTGTTCTGTTCCCGGTGTAGATTAGAATTAAAGGCCAGCACATCCAAGCGGACGAAGAGGACGAATTGGGCGAATAACACCAACAACAAGGCCATCCGGGCGAACCAGGCCAAACGAGCAGTCCGATCCATTTTCCACTTTTCGGGGAGAAGAACCGCCAAGCTGGAAATGAGCGGCAGCGCCACCGGCATCCAATATTGGAATTTAAAGTGTGTCAGGAAGAAAACAGTTACGCTGATAGGAATAAACCAGGCCAGGATAAGGGCATGTAATAGACGTTGCGGTCCTCGCCAGGCTCCCCAGATTGCGGCACCCAAAGCGATCAACAGGAACGGGACTTCTCCAAAGGATGCATGAACATCCGGCCAGGAAGCCAGCAGACCTTTGGCATAGAACACACCATAGCCATTTTCGAGCAACCCACCCTGTTTATACAAAATATACTGGTAGGCGGTGCGGGCCCAATGGGAGAATAAGAATGGATTGGCGATCAGGTAAGCCAGGCCCATTGTCAAGATAAAGGCACCTGCCATCCCAACCAGTTTCTTCCAGGAAGCCTTTTTGAGCAACAGTCCCAAGAGCAAGGCCAGGCCTACTGCGAGGAAAAAATATACCCCGACCAACTTCGTAGCAGTCGCGACCCCGCTCATGATGGCTGCAAGCAGGAAATTCCATCCGAAACGTAGATTATCCCTTTTCAAGAAGTAAAGGGTCAATACCACCAGAAGGAAGGTGATCCCATCCGGGTGATACCAGGAATTGTTCTGCACCACCGCCGGTACAACGAGTAAAAAGGCGAACAGAACCGGCGAGCGGTACGTGCGGAAGCCATCCTGCATGTAAACGAGCAACAACAATGCCAACAGCATGGGCAATACACTGACAAACTGACGCAGGATCAACATGACCAGAGGCATGTCGCCCAGGCGGCCCAACCATTGCAAGGGCAGCAACAGCAGGGCTGAGGCGGCGAAGAACGGAAAACCGTAATAGTAGTAATTGTAGAAAATGAAATGCCGCAGAGCCAGATTCAGTGTCGGAGCGGGGGCGATCATCTGAATAACATAAGGCAGGGGTGCTGCCTCATCCGGCTGGAAGATTTGCACCATGGCCAAATTCTGTGAGGCGACTGCGTTAGGCAATGCAAACAGAACAAAAGCAAGCGTTGCCATGAACAACAGCAGCCCGAAGATACGTTTCTGGAAGGAGGTCATGAAGGGTTTATATCCAATTCAGCATCGGTATAAATACGATTAAGGAGAGGATTGCAATCATCCAAATACTCCCGACAGTGATGATCTTGTTCTTGAAGGATTTCATGTCGAAAACCCAAAAGGCCATAATGAAAAAGGTCAGGTATCCGAAAAGGAATATCAACCAGGGCGCGCTGCGGCCCCACCAGGTATAGTCCCAGGTAAGCGCCCCGGCCCAATTGAGGATGTATTCGACAAATACACAGAATGCGGCTCCAAGAACGGCAATAAAAGCCCGGTTTGGGATTCCCAGAATACGTGTTTTCTTATCAGGGAGCAACATTTTGGTCCAGATGATGCCCGAGACAGCGAACATGAAACATATTTCAATGTTGAGACCGATGAGGATGAGAAAAGCGGTCCGGCCCGGCGCGCCCCAGATGGGAGCATAATTGGTGAAATGGAAGACCAGCCCATTGATGATCTCATTAAGCCAATCCATGCCCCAGAAGGCCAGGCCGGCCAAAATAAGGTTAAAGTTGCGTTTTTCAGCCTCGACAGTGTAAACGTAGAATACGAAAGCCATCAGCGGTATGACGTACCATTGAAAGGTCTGGTTGCCCTGGCGCAGGATGGCGAGTGCCTGTTTAGCAGATTCGGATGGCATATGAATCCCTCTACTTGAATTTACGCAACGATTCGAAAATGGCTTTCACACCGAAATCCAATGCGGCAACCGGTACACGCTCATCGGCGGCGTGAATGGTTCTGGCGAAATTGAAACCGTCCGGCAACTGCAGCGGGGTAAAACCATAGGTCTGGATGCCCAGCTTGGAAAGGAAACGCGCGTCCGTTACCCCGGACAAGACGTAGGGTAGGGGGATGCCAGCCGGGTCGAGGGTGCGCAGGATGTCGCCCAGGGTATCGAACAAACCCAAATCCGGCGCGGCCGGACCGGGGTCGGCTTTGAGAACTTCGAATTGCACTTCCCCTCCCAGCAGCGCGTGCAACTCCCGGATCATTTCTTCTGGTTTCGCACCCGGTACCAACCGCCCATCTAAGCCAAGATTGACCTCGCCCGGGATTACGTTGGTTTTATCGCTGGCTTGCAACATGGTGGGGCTGACCGTATTGTGCAACAGGGGAGTAAACAAGTCGGCCTGGCCGCCGAGCCTCTTCAGGATCAGATCGGTCAGGGCCGGGTTAAGCAATTGCCAGATCACCAGCGCGGAAGGCCCTCCGAGGTTCTTCGCCAGGCTCCCGACCATCATGCGGACAGCCGGCGTGATGTGAACGGGCAACTGGTGAGTGTCCAGCAGGTGCAGCGCCCGGGCGAGTTTAGCCATCGCCCCGCCGTGGACCGGCAAGGAGCCGTGGCCTGCTGGCCCGGTGAAAGTAGCCTTCATCCAGCAGATCTGTTTCTCGGCGACCATAATGGGATAGAAACGTTTTCCGCTGATAGAGAAGTTGAAACCACCGAATTCGCCGAAAGCATAGCGGATGCCCTTGAAAAGGTCGGGATGCTCATCCACCAGGTAGCGCACCCCGAAATCGCCACCCGCTTCTTCGTCTGCAACCGCGGCGAAAAGTACATCCCCTGGCAAGGGGATTTTGTCGGCGCTGGCTTTCAGGAACGCTGCCAGAAGCATGGCGACACCGCCCTTCATATCCAGCGCACCGCGGCCCCACACGAAGCCATCCACAATCTCGCCTTCGAAGGGTGGGTGAGTCCATTTCTGACCTTCAGTGGTCACCACATCGACATGGCCGTATAGCAATAATGGTGGGACCTGGCCGGTGCCTTTCAGACGGGCAATCAGGTTGGGGCGTCCGGGCGTTCGCGCCACGATGTTTGTTTTTAACCCGGCATCTTTGAGAAGCCCGTTGATGTATTGGATGCATGGGAGCTCATTTCCAGGCGGGTTGGTGGTGTCGAAGCGGATGAGATTCTGAAGAAGCTCTGCAGGACGTTCATAAATGTCAAGGGATTGTTTTGGCATAACGGCCTCTGAGGGAGGAAAATGAGAAATGAAAACGCCAAGTGGTTAGCTCTCATGATATAGCAGAAACCGCGTGGCGTCAAAGGGAATTCGGGAAAAAATATTCAGGGATCACGAATCAGGTAATCAGGTAATAGTCGCAAAGTGGAAGAACGATGGGAACAGGGCTCGCCAGGAGGGTAAAAGGATTTCAGCCGGCGCTGAACTTATTGACCTGCGGCATGCGCCTGAACCGGACAACCAGCCTCCGGCGAGTCCCACTGACCCATCTGCGTACTACCGGCAAACGCATGGCCAACAATACGAACGTCAACATCAACCATAGAAAGGGCCTGAGGACATTGCCGCGCAGGGTAAACAAATCTCCTTTCTGGGCCAGGCCATAATGCAAGATGGATACTACCACCGCAGGATATACCAGCCAGTGCAGGCGTTTCCAATTTTTAGCCATTTTTCGGATGAAATAATCGAAGGAGGTGACTGCCAGAGGAATGAGCAAAAGCACCGCCAATACCCCGACCCATAAATAGACTTTTCCAGTTATCAGGCTCCAGGTCTGGTAGAAATTGAAGCCATAATCCAGCCCAAAGAAGACCAGCAGATGCAGGCAGACGTACATGAAAGCATACAGCCCGACGGCCCGGCGGCGATTGGGCAGATCCCGGTAGCCGGTGAGAGTATATAAAGGTGTAACTGCAAGAGCGGCAACCAACCAGTAGATGCCAATCCGTCCCAGGATCTGTTCCAAGTATTGGATCGGATTAACGGTCAGCAGGTTGGCGAAAAAACCGTAAACGAAATATAACAACGGCAGCCAGGCGACCAGGTGGACTGCAATGCGCAGCCAGGGGAATGGATGTTTTTTTCTCATTAGTAATTGGTTCTCAGATTCATGCCTGTGTAGAGGGAGGCTACTTCATCATAATAGCCATTGAACATCAGAGTTGGAATGCGGCTGAGCTAGCCGATACGCCGTTCGGTGGCCTGCGACCAGCGCGGGTGGTCAACATTAGGATTGACATTCGAATAGAAACCATATTCGTTCGATGCGATGTCATTCCAGAAAGTTTCTGGTTGTTTTTCGGTGAGTTCTATCTTCACGATGGCCTTGATGCCCTTGAAACCATATTTCCACGGCACCACCAGGCGGATCGGGGCGCCGTCCACGTTGGGCAAGGTATGCCCGTACATGCCGGTGGCCAGGATGGTAAGGCGCTGCATGGCTTCATCCAGGCGCAGACCTTCTTTGTAAGGCCATGGGAAGGACGGATCGCCTTCCCCTGGCATTTGGGACGGGTCCATAATGGTAGTGAAACTCACGTACTTGGCGCTGGCCATGGGCTGGACTTCATTCAACAAGTCGCTCAATTGGAATCCAGTCCAAGGGATGACCATGCTCCAAGCCTCCACGCAGCGCAGACGGTAGATGCGTTCTTTCTGTTGGAATTTGAGCAACTCTTCGATGGTATAGGTTTTCGGGTTTTGCACCAATCCGCCGACCTGCACCGACCAGGGTGAAGTTTTGAAGTTCTTGGAAAGTAGGGCAGGGGCGTCCTTAGCCGTGGAGAACTCGTAGTAATTGTTGTAATTGGTTATATCGTTAAATGTATTGAGTTTATTGCCCAACTCATCAGTGGTCAGGCCCTGGGCGTTATCGGGAACGGGGGCACCGGGTGTGGGCGTAAGGGAACTCCAGCCTGGTATAGGAGTTGGTGCCCCGGCAGGTTGAGATTGTGACGTGGTCGCCACCCCGCAGGCTGCCAGGAAAGCTGAGGCGCTGACGATCCCGGCGGCTTTCATAAAATCCCGACGCGAGAGGTATAGGCTCTCAGGTGTAACCTCAGAAGAAGGTACAGCAACGTGCTTCAGTTTACGCTCCATAGCAAACTCCTTTCACTTAAAACCGATAAAATCGGACTAATTATCCCTTATTATAATGTTCCATGGTTAAAGATAAGTTAAGAGAGGTAACCGAAGCAAAATCAAAAAACCCCAGCACACAGCAACTATTATCGGAATTCCAATCGAAGGATAAGATTTTGTGCATCGCCGAAATCTCCTTTTCAAGGGACGATGTGGAGACTTCGGACTCCAGTAATTTCCCGTTCAGGCAACTTCTGCCCGGGCCATTTCCCATCCCAGGATAGCCTTTTTACGGGAAGATCCGTAACGATAATTCCCGAAATAACCGGTTTTTTGAAGCACGCGATGGCAGGGGATGAGATAGGCAAGTGGATTGAGGGCAACGGCATTCCCAACCGCGCGGGCAGCCTCGGGTGAATGAATCTGGTCTGCCAGGGCTTGGTAGGTGGTCAGTTCTCCCGGTGGGAGGCGAAGGAGGGCTTCCCAGACTTTGATCTGGAAGTTGGTGCCGCGCAGGTGGACCTGCAACGGCGCAACGGCATTGCCGGGCGAGAAGATCCGCTTCACAACGGGAGCGGTGCGGGAGGGTGACTCGTTTAATGTAGCGTTGGGCCAGGCCTGGATGAGCCTTTCCAAGGCGGTGGCGCGGGTGTTATCCACGAAAGCCAGGAAGCAGATGCCGCGACTGGTCAATGCGAGCAGGCATTCTCCGAAGGGGCTGGGGTGGAAGCCATAGGCGATCTCCACGCCGACGCCTTTGGATTTGTATTCGCCGGGTGTGACGGCTTCGGTTTGAACGAACAGGTCATGCAGACGCCCGGGCCCGGAGAGGCCAGAAGCGTAGGTGGCTTCCAGCAGGTTGGCGGAGCGGGCCAGGAGTGCCTTGGCATGCTCCCGGGTGAGGAACTGCAAGAAGCGCTTGGGGCTGATGCCGGCCCAGCGGGTAAAAAGGCGTTGGAAGTGATACTCACTCAGGCCAACATGTGCAGCCAGCTCGTTCAAATCCGGCTGGCGATATGCATTGGTTTCGATGTAGCGGATGGTCTGCTCAACGCGGGCGTAATCAGCGGAAAGCTGGGTCAGGTCGGTTATGGGATGGTTCCTTTCGTCATGACCCTATTCTAATTGGGCGGGGCGGGGAGCGCCACCCGATTCTTGCGGTTAGAATGTCTGTTGAAGTTTGGGTTAATCCACATATGAACACAAATAAATGATTTTTCCAACTCAGGGAAGTTGTTTGCGATAGAAGATGCGATCGTAGCCCTGATCCATTTTGCGTTCATATTCGACGTAGCCGATCCTGGGATAGAAGACCTGGTTCTCGGTCATTTTAACGTTGGTGCACAGATATATTGACCGGAAGCCGCGCCGGGTTGCCTCGCTTTCGGCAAATAGCAGGAGCGCTCGGCCAACCCCTGCGTCTTGCATTGCGGGGAGGACGGCCACGGTGTCAATGTAGAAGCCGGATTCCGTTTCGTATTGAACGAGAACTCCGACAACTTTAGTGTCGACTTCGGCGACCCAAACTTGGCCGGCCGCAATGATCTTTGGAAAATCGGCCAGCATGGGGGCAGGCGGTTTGCCGATGCGGGCGATATAGAGCGAAAAGGCGGCGGTGACACAGCTGGCAATGGCGGCGGCATCCACGGGATACGCTTGTCGGATAAAGGGTCCGGATTTAGAACCAGATATATCTTTCATTCTGTGAATGGGGCAATTAACGAATGCAGTAAAACTGCATTCCTGGCAAGTTGTATTGTGGCCTTACTTACCGGCCTCCACCAGTTGCAAGCAATCGTTAAGCTGGCGGGCTAAATCCTGAACGTATGGCTCGAATAATAAAGTACTATGTTTCCCCGGGATTTCACGGATCTCGAGTTTTCCTTGAATATATTTGTGCCAGTTCGCCATAGGATCCCAGCGCACGTACCAGGGTCGTTGCCCAACCTTGAATAGAAAAGCATTGCCCGGGTAAGGTAAGGGGTTATAACCAAACCGGGATATACGGGCCGCTACCATGGCATTTTTTGGCCGGAAGCCGATCCGCGTCAGAAAATAACGCACAGGAAACAGGCTGGATAACCGGGTCAACACGGCGATCAAGCGATCGCGGAGATAGCCGAGTACCTGACTCGGGCTGAGACCATGCAGATTCTGCAGATGGATCGAGATGCGATCTGGCAGGCTGGCCTGGCGGCGAGGACCAGGCGGGTAAGTATCACAGAGGCCGAGGAAAGCCACTTTATGGCCCTGTTCCTGAAGAATTCGAGCCATTTCCATGGCTATGTAGCCTCCGAAGGAGTGACCTGCCAGATAATATGGTCCTTCTGGCTGCAGTTGCAGTATTTCAGTCACATAAACTGAGGCGATGTGCACCATATCCATTTCATAGGAACGGCCGAATTCGGTTGAATGAGCCTGGAGGCCATAAAGAGGCCGGTCTGCCTGAATGTATTTTGCCAGGTTGCGAAAGTAAAAGCAATCACCATAGCCACCCGGAATGATAAAGATAGGACTTTTATTGCCTTGTGGTCGAACTGCCACCAGGGATTTGTTTGGGGCGGTGGAATCGCCAGAAATCAGTTCAGCCAGCTTACGGACCGTGTTATATTCCAGAAGGATAGCCAGTGGCAGCCTAATGCCAAATCTCTTTTCGATCTCGGTCAAAAGATTGGTCGCGTGCAGTGAATCGCCACCGAGTGAAAAGAAATCGTCATCAAGGCCAGATAATCTGATCGAGAGAATGTCCTCCCAGACCATTGCCAATTCCTTCTCTGGGCTGATTTCACCATCAGGTGTAATTGACGATTCGGAAACAAACGTTGGGCTAGGAAGAGCCTTGCGGTCGATCTTGCCGTTGGGTGTACGTGGAAGTTCTGTCAGCGGTAAGAAGAGACTAGGGGTCATATAGGAAGGCAACTGGCTAGCTAGAAATTTACGCAAGGAACCGATAACGTCGGCGGTTTCGGGGTGTGGGATGATGTAGGCGACCAACCGATAATCACCCTTCTTGATATTAAAACCGACCACTACAGCAGTTTCCACCATACCGGAATCCAGCAAGGCAGCTTCGATTTCCTGCAGTTCAATACGGTAGCCGCGGATCTTGACTTGGAAATCCTTCCTACCGCAGTGTACCAGACAGCCGTCTGACATAAAGCGGCCCAGATCTCCGGTATGGAAGAGAGGGCTGCCCCCTCCTTGCGGGTCAGGAAGGAATACCGCCTGGGTCAACTCCGGTCTCTGCCAATAGCCAGCTGCAAGAAATGAGCTTTGCACAACGATCTCGCCTATTCCTCCGGGCGAGACCGGTTCTCCATCTTCTCCTTGTAAAAGAATTTCCACATCCATGAGAGGATAACCGAGAGGAACCGAACCTTCAGCAACGAAGCTGGTCTTATTCAAGATATTTTGCCGGATGGTGCCTGTCTCGGTGGAACCCAATCCGGTGAACAACCGGCAATGATCCGGGAAGAAGGTTCTGTAAATGTCGACATCGGACTTATTGACTGACTCTCCCCCCAGTATGACCAACTGCACAGTCTGCAACTGTTGAGGCCGGGGGTTGGAAATACCCAATTGGCGGAATACGCTAGGAACAGTATGCAGGACTGTGAGTTCTTCCCGGGCGATCCACTCCAGAAAAGTCCCCATACCCTGTTTACGGAGGTCAAATGAGTGCAATGAGGCACCAGTTGTAAGAGCATTCATATAGTCACGGGCTGTGCCCATTACGCTGGTGGAATAGAGCATACTCAGACGGTCGGCGGCCCCAAGATGGATCAGCTCGAGCTGGCGGGCAGCGTTGTGGAGCAAGCTGCGATGGGTGTGGATCACCCCTTTAGGTTTTCCGGTTGAGCCGCTCGTGTAAAGAAGGACGGCGTAGGCAGTCGCCGGGGTCAGGCAATTAACGTTTTCATATGAGCGACTGGAAGTAAGTTCCTGGATATTGAGACAAAAGCCGTCCGGGAATAAATTCATGACCTGCCCGACCAATTCATTATTTGTCAAGAATATCTTGGTCTGAGAATCTTGTGCGATGAAGTGGTTGTGAGATTCAGGGAAATCGGGGTCAATGGGCAAGGCGATGTTACCGGTCTTCAGCACCCCAATTAGAGCCGCCAAAAAGTGAGGCTTGCTCCGAAAAAAAAGTCCCACCGGTTTGCCAGTTCCCGGATTAAGATTGAGGAGTTCCAAGGCAATCTGACTGGCGGCGGAATTCAACTGGTTGTATGTGAGGCTGGTTTGATGGTCCAGGATGGCGAGATGATCCCCAAACCTAAGGACAGCAGATTCAAAAACGGCTGCGATGCTCTGCTCGTAAATTGGAGGGGAAGATGTTGGCGAGGAAGGTGTTAATATACCAGACACAATGCACCCAAAAATTCGAAATAGGTATTCAGCGAAAAGTACTTGACTTGACTCATCCTTTGTATTTTTTGAATAAGATATGATTCTTGATTACATTTCGATTTTTTCATTTTTAGCTTGAACCAAAAGTTATTCTTTGGTAATTGGCGGGATATAGGGAAAGATACAGGGATAAAATCGAGAGGATAAAATACATAATGATATGATCGAAGTTAGGTGTTACAGTGATTAATGCCCGGTATGGTTAAAGATATAACCTGGTGAATTACACCAGGTTATCTCCAGCGGACCCGAGGGGAGGAATTCATTGTTACTAATCATTCCGATCAAACGCAAGTATATCCTAAAAACTAAATAACTCCACCCTTTTTCTTTTTTTGCCACCGTTATATTATGGGGGAAATGGATCAGATCCTGGCTGCACTCACTCCGGACGTATTGACGGACCTGGCCTACCTGGTCGGGGCATTTGTGATTGGAGCAACCACCATTACAGGCGTTTTCTTTGTAGCTGATTATTTTGGCCGGTGGTTCTGATGAACTTGTCAGATTTCTTTTCCATTGGATTGCAGATCTTTTCCAGCTTCATTCTTTTGTGGTCAATCATCTTTATTGTAGTTTGTTTGGTTGTCGCTATATTCTACTCATTGGTCATATTGGCCTTGAGTAGGGTGTAAATCCAAAAAG
>JBEKEB010000036.1:0-29632 GCA_050014055.1 Anaerolineales bacterium
AAGCGCCGCCCCAGAAAAGAACGCACTCAAAGGTAATTCCTCACAAAGGAGTTCTTGATGCCAGAACAACCCCTCATTCAGCGCTGGATCGGGCTGGACATCCACAAGGCCTTCTTCGTAGCCGTGGGTGTGGACGCCGAGAAGCGCACCGTCTTTGGTCCCCATAAGATCCCCAACGAACAACTGGAAAACTGGATCGCCAAACACCTGCTCTCCACGGATGCCGTGGTGATGGAGATGACCACAAATACGTATCTCTTCTATGATACGCTTCTCCCGCATGTCGGCTCGGTCATCGCCGTACATCCCCCCAACGTTCGTCTGGTGACTGGTGTGAAGGTCAAGACGGACAAAAAAGCCGCCCTGACCCTGGCACAGCTGCATGCCGCCGGGCTTCTGGAGGGTGTGTGGATCCCGCCCGATGAAGTGCGCGAGCTGCGTGCGGTAATTGCCCAGCGCAGCAAGATGGTGCGCCTGCAAACACAGGCCAAGAACCGGCTCACCTCACTGTTGCACCGCACACACCGGGAGAGACCCGCCCAGTCCTTCAAGCCCGAGCTGAAAGCCTGGTGGGAAGCCCTGCCGCTCAGCACCATCGAGAAGTATATCGTTGCATCCGACCTCGAAACCCTGGCCTTCGCGGAAAAGCAGATCCAAGCCATCGGAGAGGTGCTGTGTCAGGAAGCTGCAAAAGATGAACGCGTCCCATTGCTAACCCAACTGCCGGGGATCGCCATGCTCATGGCACTGACCATCCTGGCCGCCATCGGACCGATCGAGCGCTTCGAAGATGCCAGCCACCTGGTGGGCTACGCCGGGCTGGGAGCCAGCGTTCACGACAGCGGCCAGATGCATGCCACCGGGCATATCACCAAGGCCGGGCGGCGCGACCTGCGCGGCGCCATGGTGGATGCGGCCAATGCCGCCGTACGCCACCATCCCTTCTGGAAGAAAGAGTTCGAACGGTTGGAATACCGCCTGGGACGCAGCAAAGCCATTGTAGCCATTGCCAGGCGGCTGCTCGTGGCCGTCTGGCACATCCTGACGAACGGAGTCGCCGACCGGCATGCCGATGTGATCAGTGTAGCAGCTTCAATGTATAAGTTGGCCTACGAGATCAAGCTCAGCAATCTCCCCAAAGGTGTGAGCTCCCGGGCCTTTACCCGCCAGCAATTGGACCGGCTGGGCATCGGGCAGGACCTGGAGGTTCTTCCCCGGAGCGGCAAGAAGGTTAAGCTGCCGCCCAGCCAACTGAAGACTTAAAAGAGTGAGCGGCTTCCCAAACAGAATATTCTGCCTGCACTGTGCCGCAGGCACACGTGTGAACTCCTGAAGGAGATCCCCGAAGGGATTTTTCGGGCTTGCCGCTCGAATTTATTATAACCAGTCCATTACTGGAATTCAAGCACCCATCGAACACAGTTCGAGTCGGGAATGTTTTAAGTTGCCAGCATTCAACCTTGCACCAGGTTTCTTGTGTTAAAATCAAGCTACCCCCTATGAGAGACGGGCCGAATCGGTTCCTAACCGGTCGGCTCGTCTTTTATATCAAGAAAAACCATTGATCGCAGAAACATACCTAAATCTTTATGCCTAGTAATGTCCGTAGCATTGACAGGTTATTACTTGTGTAGGGGTAGTATATTATCAGCGCATCGGCACGCAAGTACGCGAGCAACCAAATCCGCTAGGCCCCTCAGTGCCATTGGGCATATGCCAAAAATGCCAGGCTGTGGATATGACACCGACAACAATTGCTTGCCCAGTATGCGGGAGTACATCAGATTTTCGCGTCGTGCAGCTTGCACAACCGCGCGGCTTTCGTACACTTTACCAAGGTGGCCGCGACTTCGATGGGGTTTTCGAGTGGACGCCTCGAGCATCGCGGCCAAAAACAGATGCTGCCCCTCTGCCGATGATCCAACATCTCAATTTCGAATTTTGGTCAGGCGAACGAGATGTCTGCGTCGTGAACGACAATGCTGGACAGTTGTTCCAATTTGAAAAGATGGCCCAAGGGGAAACATGGGTAACGCGAGATGCAGTAAACCAAATCAACATGCAGCGAAGGGATGATGGCCTCTTGCCCATATCAGTGCGGTATGCTACCGGAGCCCCCGATCCCCGTGCGCTTGGTTCAATCAAACGCACAGACTTGCTTGTACTCGGCCTCCGAGATGTGCCAACAGTTTTGGATTTGGAGCCGCTACGAGTGGAAGGTCGGGCCGCCCTATATTCTTTTGGCTTTTTGATACGGCGTGCTGCTGCTGCCCTTCTGGACATCAACGAATGGGAAATGCGAATCGGGATGAGAGTAATTCGCAATCCACAAGGAAGCATCGTCGGACAGGTTTTCCTTTCTGACGCTCTGGAGAATGGTGCGGGATACTGTTCGCAATTCGCCACACTTCCTACAATGGAACGTCTTCTTCATTCCGCAGTCGATCTTGCCACTTCATTCTTTAGTGTAGACTACGCGGCTAACCATGCTGCGCGATGTCAAACTTCATGCCCCGACTGCTTGCGTGACTATAGCAACCTTGCTTGGCACAACATTCTCGATTGGCGAATGGCCCTTGACCTTACTCGGCTTGCGCTAAACGCAAACGAACCAGTAGACTTCACGACACTCCACTGGCAACCACTCGTTGCTGCGGCAACACCACCCTATTTCAATGCCCTCGGTTGGGAAGCGATGACGTTAGGTGGCTTGCCCGCTGCACGCTCCGGATCACAAGGCGAATTTATCGTACATCCGCTTTGGTCCAATCTCCACCCATCCATTTTACAAGCTAGGGCTGATGCTCTAGAAGCGGGAATTTCACAACCTCAGGCTAAGACCATGTTTGAGCTAGTTCGAAGACCGTTCTGAATGGTCTGATCCTAAACAGACTACTTGTGGTATGCTTTGCATGGTGAAACTCAAGACTTTCGAAGTTTCTAAAACTTCGGAAGTCTATTAAGTGATGTTTGTTATTTATGGATATAATCCCCTATTCACACCACCCAATCCAGCTTTGAATGTACGGAGTGTTAAAAACGTTCATCGCCGGTGATAACATGTTCTCCAACCCTTTCCGCCAGGGTCAGGCATAGACCCTTCACCGCTGAGCACACCTCGCGCTGCGCACCTCCTATCCGTCATATTTCCGAATAAACTCCTCCACCTGCTCCACCAGACTCCGGTTGCCAACGAAGAAGGGCGTGCGCTGGTGCAGGGTTTACAGCGGGATGTACAGGATGTTCTGTGGCCCGTCCGAGGCCAGGCCGTCGGCCTGCTCGGCCAGGAAGACCAGCGGGATGGCCTCATACATCAGGCGTAGTTTGCCGTGCGGTTTGGCGGGGTCGCGGCTGTCGGCCTGATAGGCGAACACGCCTCCGGCCAGCAGATTGCGATGGAAATCCGCCACCGCGCTTGGCATTTTGGCGACCTCCTGGTCGGCCGCTGGAACGTATTCTGTGACAAAATCTTTTCCGGGAAAAATAAATGGAATGGCATCGTTCTTTCGGACGAATGGCTTCTGCCACATGTCCTCACGGTGATCAATCACCGAGCTGTGATCAACGCCCGTTAAAACGGGTTAGCCGGATTTATCCGGCGTGCATACTAGCCCGGTGATTTATCGCCGGGCGGTTATGGTAGGCACTGCACCGGATGGGTTATTTGAACGAGCGGCCAAGCGAGTTGCAGGGAATGACAAGCTTTTTGGCAAAATCCCGTATAATTTCCTTATCGCATATTTGATTCATCGAGGTAAGTAATTAGCTTATCTACTCAAAGAGTTGTGCATTGGTATCTTCCATAACAAGGGGCAAGACCATATCAATGATATAAGGAGATTCAAAGCATGTCCAATCAAGAGGTTCTGTTTCCGTTAAACTCCCGCTATCCAATGAGCTCTTCCTGTCTTCCATGGACGGATGGTCTCCCCGGGACGTGGTTGCGCACCTGATCGGCTGGAATCGCCTGATGATCGAGGCTTCATCATCCATTCTGGCAGGGAAGGTGCCGGCGTACTACGCTGACACTAGCAACGATTACAGTACCATCAACGCGGGATTCACCACGAAATACTTGTCCCACTCGAAGCAAGAACTCCTCTCTGAACTTAAATCTTCGCTGGAAAGTTTCGAGGCATTTATCCTGGACTTGCCGGATAACGAAATGATGGCGGATCACGGCGTCCGCCATTATAGTGGTATTCCGGCTACGGTCAGCAAGATTATTAATTCCCTGGCAGGTGATTATCAGTCCCATACCCGCCAAATAAAAGCGTCGTTGAACCAGAAAGAAGTCCATTAAAACAGCTTAACAAAAAATGCCAGGGACTTTTGGAAGAACACCCAAGACTGGCAACCGGGAATCCGGTCATTAACGAGACTTCCGAAGTTTTAAGAAACTTCGGAAGTCTGGAATCTGGATCCTTGCACACTTACCTGGCTCGCTTGGAGCAGGAATTAGTCATATTTCCTGATTAATTCCTCCGCCCGCTCCACCAGGCCGCGGTTGCCAACGAAGAAAGGCGTGCGCTGGTGCAGGGTTTGCGGCGGGACGTCTAGGATGTTCCGTGAGCCGTCTGAGCTGAGCCCTCCGGCCTGCTCCGCCAGGAATGCCAGCGGGATCGCTTCATACAATAAGCGCAGTTTGCCGTGCGTTTTGGCGGGGTCGCGGCTGTCGGCCGGATAGGCGAACACGCCTCCGGCCAGTAAATTGCGGTGGAAATCCGCCACCAGTGAACCGACGTGCCGCCCCGACAGGCCGGGCGAGCCCGGCGCTTGCCCCTGCAGCCAGGCGGTATAGGCCTGCATGCCCTTGCTCCAGTATTTTTCGTTGCCCTGGTTGAGGCTGTAATATTGGGGGCGGTTCCGGAATGCGCATGGAGGGATGGGACAGCAGGAATTCCCCCACCGACGGGTCGAGCGTAAAGCCGTTCACGCCGCGCCCGGTGCTGTAAACCAGCATGGTGCTGGTGCCGTATAGGAGATAGCCCGCTGCCACCACCTGCCGGCCCTTTTGCAGGCAATCCGCCAGGCTGCCGCGCCCGTCCGTGATCTTGTGATAGATGCAGAAGATCGTCCCCAGGCAAATGTTGTAATCGATATTGGAGGATCCATCCAGCGGGTCGAACAGCAGCACATATTTCCCGGCCGGATATTTTTTGGGGATGGGCAGGAAATCCTCATGTTCCTCGGAGGCCATCACCGCCACCCGCCCGGTGTGGTCATTCATGTTGAAGAAGGTCGCGTCGGCGAACTGGTCCAGCTTCTGCACCTGCTCGCCCTGGATGTTGGTCTCGCCGGTTCGGCCAAGG
Source organism: Anaerolineales bacterium (assembly GCA_050014055.1). GTDB lineage: Bacteria > Chloroflexota > Anaerolineae > Anaerolineales > Villigracilaceae > UBA877. The sequence goes on from JBEKEB010000036.1 coordinate 5,313, forward strand.
ATCTCGGCCAGCCCAGCCCGGTTGGTCTTGCTGGCAATGATCTTGCCGGCCAGCGCGATGTCGTACAGCAGGGCTGTCAGCGTACCGGTCGCCCCGGGGAAGGAGCTCTGTTCCTCCAGGATGTGCCGTTCGATGGTGACGATCTGCCCGGGTTGCTTGGTTTCATTAGCCATGCCTGCCTCCTTGCTCATTGTTCTTTCGAATAATTACCAATCCAGATCACCCAATCCATGTTGGGATGAACAGCATTGTAAAGGCGTTTATCGCCGGTGACAAACGGTTCGGCGAACCGTTCTGCCAGCGTCAAATAAGCCGCCTCATAGGCGCTGCGTTCAAACCGGCGCGCCATGGGCAACATTTCCCCCCACTCCAGCGGTAGCAGGTCGATATTAAGTGCTGCGGCAGTTTGCAGGATCTCAGCCGCTTGCGCCTCAGCGATACGCCCGCGCCGTTCGGCTTGCCAGACCGCATTGCTTACTTCATATAAGAGTAATTCCGGAGCCTTGAGTCGCATCCGCCCCGAGGCGTGCTGGCGAAGCAACGCTTGTGCCTGCGGCTGGGCTTCATCTGGAAAGAAAGCGCTTAACAAGACACTGGCATCCAGGATCATTCTTCCCCCTCCAGCTCATGCCGGGAGGCCTGGTACAGTTCTGACGCGGTCACCCCACTCTCGCGCAGGTTTTGTGAAAGCCGAACCACGTTGTTATAGGCTTCGAACTGCCGCAGGCGTTCATACTCTTCGGGCGAGATGATAACTCCCACCGCCTTTCCTCGCCGGGTAAGCAGGATGGGGTTTTCCTGGGCCTGCTTAAGCAGGGAGGAAAGCCGGTTGTGTGCATGTGCAATGGGGATGGTAATCATATTGTCTCCAACTGTCTATTTAATATAGACATTATACACGACAATTCGTCTTTTTCCACTCCGCCTTTCTCCCGCTGGGACGAGTGCCCGTCAGGGTAGAGAGCAAATCCTCCTGACGAAAAGTCTGGATAGTTGGGCTGGGGGAAAGTCACCCGATATCCGTTTGACTGCGCTTGCAGGCCTCCTACCGCTTACTCATTCACCCATCCGACTATCCGATTATTTGACTCTTGGACGATCAAACAATCCCAAAAAGCCCTTTTGTTTGCAAAAACAACCCCAAAATCGCATAAAACAACGCCTTTTTGGGAACATCAATTCCATTGGAACACCTGCCTCAGGCCCATTGAACCCCATATCTGGTGCAAAAGCAAGTTTTCAATCCCACTAGTGGTGGCCTGCTGGTTTTTGTCCCTCGTTGTTTTCAACCAACGATCGCGCGGAACCCAAAAAACGGGGTTTTCCCCGGGCCCATTCTTTGGGGGGCGCCTACGCCGGTTCCGGCCGGCCAGCTAATAATTTTCTCATCTTGATGGGCTATTATTCAGTCGATCTAATAATTAAGCAATATCACGGTGCAAGCATGCAAAGTACAAATCCCATTCTCAATGCAAGCCCCAAATCGGAGCGCCGGCCGCGCCTCAGCTTTGGCTTCAGCTGGTTGATCATCCTTCCGGCCGGCCTGTGGGGCATCCTGGACTATTACCTGCCGCTCCTGGGAGGCACGCTCAGCCGGGCCGGGACATGGATCGTGACCGCGGGCATCCTCGTGCTGGCGGCAGTCTCGCTGGCCTGCCACATACTGGCGCACTGGGGGGCGGCCCGGCTGGTCGGGGAAAAGCTGCCGGCGCACCTGACCCTGCTGATCTTCGGGGAGGCTGCCCAGTGCTGGCCAACCGCCGCTGCCGGCGCTCAGGAGCTCCTGATCGCGGTTGCCGGGCCGCTGGTCAATCTCGTGCTGGCCGGCCTGGCATACCTGGTCTGGGCCAACGTGACCAACGAGGCCGTCAGCCTGATCGCGCTTTTCCTGTGTGGTTTCAACCTGTGGTTATTCGTCATCAATTTGATCCCGGTTTTTCCCTTCGATGGCGGGCGCATTTTCAGGTTGAGCCTGCGCGGCTTGATCTCTGGCGCGACCACCCACCGCTTCCGGCTGGTTGGCCTGGTCTTGGCGGTCCTCCTGACCGGCTGGGGCGTTTTCCTGATCCTGCAACATTCGCGCTTCAGTTGGGAGACTGGCCTGATCACCGGCCTGTTCGTGCTCCTGATCCTGGATGGCCTGCGCTTTCGCCCGGCCGAGGAAGAGCCCTCCGGGCCGGACGCGCCGGAACGAAGAGCGAAATATCGATTCATCCGCAGCCTGGGAGCCGGGCTGCTGTGCCTGGCGATGCTGGCAGCCGCCTCCGCCCTGGCATTGACCGACAACGGCCTGGATGCCCCCGGGGTGGCCCTCTCGGTCGGGCCGATGATCAAGCTGCCCGCCCAATACCAGCACGCCTTCAAGGGCCAGTTCTACCTGGTCACGGTCATCTCCCAGGCTCCCATCACCGCTGGGGAGTGGCTGGCTGGCAAGGTCAGCCCGGCGCTCCAGATCGTGCCACCCGAGCAGGTCACCCCAAAAAACACCACCCCCCAACAGCAGGCCAAACAGGACTACCAAATGCTGGATAGCTCCGAGACTACCGCCATCGCGGTCGGCCTTAACCTGGCCGGTTACACCACTGCCCTGGTTGGGAAAGGCGTGCAGGTGGATGCCATTTTGCCGGGCAGTCACGCCAATGGCCTGCTGCACAGCGGGGATATCATCGTCGGCCTGAATGGCAGCCCAATCCAGACCACCGATGACCTGATCAACGGGATCAAGGCGCTGACTTCCCTGGCGCCGGTGCACCTGCTGGTCAAACGGGCCGGGGGGGAGATCAGCCTGGATATCCCCTTGATGCCTCCGGCGGCTGCCGGCGGCAAGCCCATGCTGGGCATCCAGATCGAAACCGCCGGTTTTAACTACAACCCGCCTTTCCCGGTCTCGATCGAGACCAATAAGATCAGCGGCGGGCCTTCGGCTGGCCTGATCTTCACCCTGACCGTCTATAACTCGCTCATTTCCCAGGATCTGACCGGCGGGCGGCGCATCGCAGGGACAGGTACGATCAACCTGGACGGCAGCGTGGGTCCCATCGGCGGGGTCAAGCAGAAGATCTTCGCTGCTGAGGCGGTCGGAGCCACGTATTTCCTCTGCCCGGTGGATAATTATGCTGATGCGGTCTCGGTCGCAAAGACCATCAAGGTGGTCAAGATCGCCACGGTCCAGCAAGCCGTTGATTTTCTGCGCAGCTTACCCCCGCAATAATGTTGGATTTAAGGGACTTTTATCAGCGGAGTCCGAAATCTCCAGACTTCGGACTCTGATGGTTATTTTCCTGCCCGGTCTAAAACGTGCGCGTCCAGGTTTTCGGCCAGCGTTCCACCACAACTTTCTTTTGCGTGAAGAATTCCACGGCATCCATTCCCTGGCCGTGCAGGTCGCCGAAGAAGCTATCCTTCCAACCGCTGAAGGGAAAGAATGCCAGCGGCGCGGCCACACCGATGTTGATGCCGATGTTGCCGGCCTCGACTTCATAGCGGAATTTGCGCGCTGCCGAACCGGTGGAAGTGAACAGGCTGGCCTGGTTGCCGTAGCTGCTGCGGTTGACCAGGGCAATCGCCTCATCCAGGCTCTGGACGTGCATGACACCCAGCACCGGGCCGAAAACCTCGGTGCGGGCGATCTCGCTGCCGGGCTGTACATCCATAAGAATGGTCGGGCGGACGAAGCTGCCTTTTTCATACCCGGGGATGATGGTCCGGCGCCCGTCCACGGGCAGGCTGGCGCCTTCGGAAACCCCGACGCCAATCAGCTCTTCAATGCGTTTCCGGCTGGCCGGGTTGATGACTGGCCCCATCTGAACATCCTTGTCCAGGCCATAACCGACCTTCCGGTCCGCGGCCGCATCGCAGATGCCCTCCACGAACGGATCACGCGCCTCGCCGACCGCTACCGCCAGCGAGGTAGCCAGGCAGCGCTGCCCGGCGCAGCCGAAGGCCGAGTCGGCCGTGATCTTGACCGCCATTTCCACGTCGGCGTCCGGCAGGATGACCACCGGATTCTTGGCCCCGCCCTGGGCCTGGACGCGTTTCCCGGCCTCGGCGGCGCGCCGGTAGATATATCTGGCCGTGGCAGTTGCGCCGACGAACGTTACCGCCCGGATGCCCGGGTGATCGAGGATGCCATCCACGGCTGCCTTAGCGCCATTGACCAGGTTAACCACGCCCTTCGGCAGCCTAAGCTGTTCCAGCAGCTGGAAGGTTAGCTGCATGGTCAGGGGTACCTTCTCGGATGGTTTGATCAGGTAGGTGTTGCCGCAGGCCAGGGCGTAGGGCAGATACCAGAAGGGGACCATGCCGGGGAAGTTGAAGGGCGCGATGCTGGCGCAGACACCCACCGGCTGGCGCAGCATGATCTCGTCCATGCCCGGGGCGATGTCTTCGACGATCCCGCCTTTGGACAGCATCGGGATTCCGCAGGCCACTTCGACATTCTCGATGGCCCGCCGCATCTCGCCCGTGGCTTCTTCGAGCGTTTTACCGCACTCCCGCGTGATCGTGCGCCCGAGCTCATCCAGGTTTGCTTCCAGCAGGGCCTTGAGTTTGAACAGGTATTGGATGCGCTCCTGGGCAGGGGTCCGCCGCCAGGCCGGCAGGGCCTCGGATGCAGCCCGGGCGGCTGCTGCCACCTCGGAGTTGCCGCACAAGGGTGTGCGTGCCAGCAGTTCGCCCGTGGCCGGGTTGACCACGTCGAAAAATTCCGTCCCCTGCGGTTCGACCCAATCCCCGCCGATATAGTTTAAAATTTTCTGCATGGTTGCCTCCCGGATAGAGAATAATATTTCCCAAAAACAAGATGCTGTACAAGCTGTTCCAGAGACCAATCCTCCGCTGCCATTTTTTGGGCGAGGATCGCTTTTCCACGATTGATCCTGCGTGTCCCATCCTCCAAGCTTACTCCATGATTCCCCTTCTTGTCCATTCCCAAGGGCGGAATGCGGGTTATAGGGGACTGCCTGGCACCTGGGGAGTGACGGGCAGTTGGATTATGGTGGATGGGATGTGGGGCTGACCAAAAAGGATTCAAAATAAACGGAGACCGCCGAGCGGCGGTCTCAGATATTCTTTGTGCGTCAGAGGGGGAGGCAGAATGGCATTCCGCTCCAGCTTTGGCGGGATGCAATCCCGCCCTACAGTTGATTTTGGTGGATCTTTTCCCAGGGGTCCTTGAGGAAGTTGCCCAGGATATGATCGGCTTCGCCCTGGGCCGGCAGGACATCGCCATCGGGTTCGACGTACAGCCAGGCTTTGCCGGCGCCGGAGGCAACCTGGTCTGCGACGGTCTCGTGGGCCACCGGGTTTTCGGCGGAATACGGCACTGGCAGGTCCCAGCGCAGGGTCATGCCCAGTCCAGCCACCTGGCCGGGCAGCTTATGCATCAGCTCATGCACGGAGGCGTCGGAGGCGCTCAGCGAGAGGCTCTTCACGCCCAGCTTCGCCAGCCTTTGCAGGATCTCGCCGGCCTGCCCGGCATTCTGAGGGGTAACGGTCAGGTGAACGGTGGTGTACAGGTCTTCCGGCATAAGGGCTGCCAGGGCGTCCCAGGAGGCCGGGAGGTCGGGCTGCAGGATGAAGAGCAGGTGGTCGAGCCCGGTCTGGAGCAGGGTATGCCGGTAGGGCAGGTCGGACAGCTTCAGCCCGTCGGAGAGCAGGCTGGTGACAAGCCCGATCTTACGGGCAAGGGCGATCAGGGTGGGCAGATCGTCGCGCAGGGTCGCTTCCCCGCCGGTGAAAGCGACATGCGGGATGCCGGCGGCCCAGGCCTTGTCCAGGATGGTATGCCATTCGGAGGTGGTCAGCTCGCGCTCGACGCGTTTGGTGGGAGCATATTCCGCCTGGGTGCCCGGAGGCAGACGGTAGGTGAGAGCGCAGTCGAGCCGCAGCGGGGCGGAAAGTGGCTGCGAGTGCGGGGCGACCCGGTCGAAGTCCATGTAGTCGGAGGGGTCCAGGTCGGGCCGGGTGATCATGGTCTGCAGGCTGTCACGGAAGTCGATGTAATCCTTCTGCGCGGTGGCCCGGCTGGTGCGATAGCGTCGGGCGATGTCGCGGGCGGCCTTTTCGGGCGGGCTGCCTTTTACCATGTGGTAGGCAAATTCGGCGGCGGTGGGGTTGAGATGCAGCACATTGGTGGCGTTGACGATCAGGACGCCGCTGCCGTCCGGCTCGAGGCGCAGGTGCAGGCGGCAGGGGGGTTCGCCGGGAGCGGACTGGAAGTGGTGGGTTTCGGCCGTGAGCGGATGGACATGGTGGAACTGTTCCTGGATGAATTCACCGAGGGATGTCATGGCTACTCCTTTCTATCTACCGCCACCGGCGCAGGCACAGGCACAACCGGCGCAGGCACAGGCGCAATGACTGCCGCCGCCGGAGGAATGGCCTCCGCCGCCGGAGGAGATGGGGGCCGGGTTGGTTCTGCTGGAAACACCGCTGGTGAAGGTCTTGACGTCACCCAGCATCTTGCCGGAAAAGCTCTGCACGCCGGTGACCACGGAAGCAGCCAGGGCGGCACCGGGCAGCGTGCCACGCCCAACACCGGGCTGCGAACCAGCCGGAGCGGCAGTGGGGTGGAAGCCCGGGTCATAGCGCCCCCACCATACCGGTACGAAGAACATGCCGGTGAAGACGCTGTGCGTGGTCTGTTCGTAATTCTTGTCGAGCATGGTCCATTCCAGGGTCTGGTCGTAGGCCTGGCTCTTGAGCTCGGGCGTGCCGGCTTTTCTGATCTCTTCCCAGGCGCGCTCCATGATGCCCTTGTAATATTCGATGGTCTCCTTGCGGCTGAAACCCTTCATTTTCTCGGAGACGCTCTTGACCAGGTTGATGGTCATATCCTCCAGGGCATTGCGGTGGTTGGTCTGGCTGGGATCGGCAAAGGCCGCCAGGAAGGCTTTTTCATAATCGTTCAGTTCGGCCGGCAGGGGACTGGCAAGCGCCAGATTCAGGGGGTCTTTGCTGGTGACCGTGGCAGCGTTCTTCTTGACCACCCCGAACAAGATCATGGTCATGACCTTGTCGAGCGGCTCTTCCATCAGGATGGCGGCCTCCACGGCGGTCAGGCCGCGCTTGATGCCGTGGCCTTCGATGGAAATCTTGGGCGGCAGGTATTCGAGTTTGCGACGTTTGGCATTGATCGCGGCAATGATCACAAAGAGCAGGATCACCGCCCACGGCACCACATTGCAAAAGATGGCCCAAAAGGCGCCGTTGCCGACCAACTTGCCGAACCAATCGCTGATCCCGCTGAAATCGATCGCCGGCGGTACGACGATGGCACCCGCCGGTACATACTTATTCGGGAAGGAGGCGCCGAAGAGATACTGGGCCGACCCGCTGGCGCCGGTGCTGTGCCAGGTATAGGTGACGTTGCCCTGGGCATCCTGGCCGATGGCGGGCGCGGCATCGCCGGGCCAGTTACTGGAAGGCGTGTGATAGCGCGCTTCGCCAGGCTGGACGCCGGGCGGGAGGTGGAAGACCACCGTCAGATCGGTGCTGCCATGCACGAACTTCGCGTTGAAATACGTGGGGGCAAAAACGGCGCTGGCGTCAGTGGTTGGATTGGTGGTGTCCTTGTACAGGACATTCGTGATCGTCCCGACCGTCACATGGATGGAGCCGCTCTCGGCGGCATAGATGGGCAGGCTCATCTGGACGGCAAAGCCCGAGCCGCTGCCTTGATAATTGGAGGTGGAGACGGGCACCTTGAACTCGGTCATCATGTCGGCGGTCACGAAGGCATGCACCGTGGTCATGTCGAAATGGCTGTTGGGCATGCCCATATCGACGTAGTCGATCATGGCCGCGCCCGGGCTGTTGGAAAAGGCCATGACGTAGTCGAGCGACTCGCTGCCGTCGGCATTCCAGGTGACCTGGACCACTTCCTTGTCCAGGCTGAAGGAATAATTCGATTGGGCGGCTGAACGCATGGGGGCGGCTAAAGCCATACCCAGGAGCAGGAATACACTGATCAGGCGAAATTTCATGGGGCCTCCTTTTCCGAAAAAAAGACAAAAAGTAATTGTTTATTAATCTGCCCTGCTTACATATATTATCGGTGGGAGCGTTTATTTATTATCGAAATTTCACGTCGAAATATATTTTCCATCATTTTCACCCAAACTGGGTGAAAATGATGGCTGAACCTTTAAAGTTTAGCATTGTTTTGCCATTCTGCATATATTTTCAGTAGTAGGTCCAGCTTTTTCATGTGTGTTTTGATTTTTTGATGAAGAATCCGGGTATTTCATATCCATCCGAAAATTCGCATACTCTCTGTTGTATATAATACAACCATATTGTATAATAATCAACGATGGCAGAGATCCAATCGCTCGCGCGCGGGCTGAAGATCCTGGATATCCTGGGGCAGGCGCAGGATGGCGCCAGCATCACCGAGCTGGCCGAAGCCTTGGGCGTCGACAAGGCCAGCGCCTCCCGTCTGGTGGCAACCCTGGTAAATTACGGGTATGCCGAAAAAGATCAGCAAACCCGCCGTTTCCATCTCGGTCCACAAGTGGTGCCGCTCAGTCGCAGCGTGCTGGCACGCCTGTCCATGCGGGAGGCAGCCAAACCGTTCCTGCGCGAGTTGATGGAGCGCACCGGCGAGTGCGCCCATCTGGCTGTACCGGCGCAGGGCAAGGTTCTGTACATCGACCAGGTTGAGTCACCGGCCACCCTGCGGGTCAATGCCCAGGTGGGGACGATGAATCCGCTCCACTGCACCGCCCTCGGCAAGGTCCTGCTGGCCTTCGGTGACCTGGAACTGCCTGCCACGCTCGAATCCTTCACTCCCCAGACCCTGACAGATCCGGACCGGTTACGCAAAAACCTGGAGCAGGTCTGCGCGCAAGGCTACGCGGTCGACGACGAGGAGTTCGACCCGGGTGTGCGCTGCATTGCCGTGCCGGTCTTTGATTTCCGCGGTAAACCTGCCGGTTCGATCGGCATTTCAGGCCCGGCCACGCGTGTAACCTCTGAGCGGTTGCCCGAACTGGCGGCCATTGTGATCGAGATTGGGAAGGCGCTTTCGGAGCGCATGTCCTTTACCCGCGCTGAGTCGCCTGCGAAATGAATCGCAGGCGTTTTTGTTGGCAAATTTGAGGCCTATATGAATGCAACTCCCCACCCCTCCCAGGCAGAATTGACCCGCCAGCGCGGGCAGCACGCCGCTGCGTTTGCCCGGAACAGGCTGCCCGATCGGGTCGATCTGAGCCTCTCCGAAGCGCTGGTGCTGGGTCTGCTGCGGCAGGAAGTGCGCACCTTCTTCACCGTGTTTGGACATGGCTCGACCGAGGTCGGCGAGGTGCTGCGCATCTACCAGGAAGCCGGGCTGGTCAGGGTTTACGGGCTGCGCAGCGAGATCGAAGCCTCGCATGCCGCAACTGCCTTGCGCTGGGTCACCGGCGAAAAGGCCGCCGTGGTCACTTCGATTGGCCCGGGTGCGCTGCAAGCAATGGCCGCCTCGCTGGTGCCGGCTTCGGACGGCATCGGCGTCTGGTATTTATGTGGCGACGAGACCAGCGAGGATGAGGGCTTCAACCTGCAGCAGGTGCCCAAAAATGAGCAGGGATTGTTCCTGCAACTGGCTGCCTGTCTGGGCCATGCCTATTCATTGCATACCCCGCTGGCGCTGCCGACCGCCCTGCAGCGCGGCGCCGCGACTGTGGACCATCCCACCCGGCCCGGCCCGTTCACCTTGTTGATGCCGATGAACACCCAGGCCGCCTGGCTACCGGGCTTCAACCTGGATGAGTTGCCGGAAGCCTGCCATATCTCCCTGGGCGCGGCTGAAGCGGATTATGGCCTGGCCGCGCAATGGATACGGGAGGCACAGCGGATCGTTGTCAAAGTCGGGGGCGGTGGGCGGAATGCCGGACCCGAGCTGGTCAGCCTGCTCGAGCGCTCCGGCGGGGTGCTGGTGCATACACCCATCGCGACCGGCTGTGTTCCCTATAGCCATCCACAGAACATGAGCGTGGGTGGTTCGAAGGGCTCCCTGCCCGGCAATTACGCCATGGAAAACGCCGACCTGCTGATCGCAATCGGGACGCGCGCCGTGTGCCAGTCGGACTGCTCGCGCACCGGCTATCCCAATGTACAGCGGGTCATCAATCTCAATGCCGACCTGGAGGATGCCACGCATTATCACCACACCCTGCCGCTGATCGGGGATGTGCGCCGGACGCTGGTGAAATTGAACCAGGCCCTTGAGGCGGGCGGCGGCGATAAAGACGAATGGCTGCGGGACTGTGCCGCGCAGAAGATTGCCTGGCAAAAGTTCAAGGCGGAACGTGCACTTCATCCCATTCTGGAGGATGCGTATTGGGGCGCAGCCGTGCTGACCCAGCCGGCCGCCATCCAGATTGCGACAGCCTGGGCAAAAAAACAGGGCGCGGTCTGTTTCTTTGATGCCGGGGATGTGCAGGCCAACGGCTTCCAGATCGTCGAGGATGACCATCTCGGCCAGACTTTCACCGAGACGGGCGCCTCGTACATGGGTTTTGCCGTCTCAGCCCTTCTGGCGACAGGTGTGGCCTCCAAACCCTTCCGAGGCCTGGCGCTGACCGGCGACGGTTCCTTCACCATGAACCCGCAGATCCTGATCGACGGCAGCCAGCATGGGGCACGCGGCTGCATCCTGCTGCTGGACAACGGGCGCATGGGCGCGATTGCCGGCCTGCAGGAAGCCCAGTATGGCGTCGGATTCGCAACCTGGAACACCCTACGGGTGGACTACCTGCGCTGGGCCAGCGCCGTCCCCGGCCTGCTGGCGCTGGACGGCGGGCGTACGCCGGAGGCACTCCAGGCTGCGTTGGAGCAGGCCGGGAGCCATGCCGGGCTGGCGCTCATCCACGTGCCGGTCTATTACGGACCCGATCCGTTGGGTGGGATGGGTGTCTACGGGCGCTGGAATGTGGGCAACTGGTGCGCGGATGTGCAGAAATTGCGCCATGAGATTGGGCTGTAAAAAAACAAAATGCAAAAAACAAAAGAGGTGGTATGCGCTCTTTGACTCCTGAAAAGATAGCCGAACTGGAAGAGCTTGCCCGCCAGCTGCGCGTGGATAGCCTGCGACTGATAGCCCGGCGCGGGGCAGGGCATCCGGGCGGAGCGCTCTCGGCGGCGGAGATCATTACCGTTCTGTATTTCCATAGTCTTCATATCGACCCGGGCCGGCCGGATTGGGAAGGGCGCGACCGCTTCATCCTGAGCAAGGGGCATGCCTCGGCGGTGCTTTATTCTGCGTTGACCCGGCGCGGTTTCTTCCCAGCTTCCGAACTGGACCGCTGGGGCGAGCTGGATTGCCCGCACCAGGGGCACCCGGACCGCCTTAAGACTCCCGGAGTTGACATGACCAGCGGCCTGCTGGGTCACGGCGTGGCAGTTGGAGTCGGGCTGGCTCTGGCTGCCCGCCTGAAGAAACAGAGCTGGCGCACATATATTCTATTGGGCGATGGTGAGTGCCAAGGCGGGATTGTCTGGGAGGGGGCAGTGACTGCTGCCAAGTACCACCTCTCCAACCTGACGGCCATCCTGGATAATAACGATGTGCAACTGGATGGCCCGGTTCATGAAGTCATGCCGCTTGAACCACTTTCCGACAAATGGAAGGCCTGCAATTGGCATGTCCTCGAAATTAACGGTCATTCGATTCGTGAAGTGGCGGAGGCGCTGGAAATGGCCGGAGAAATCCACGACCGGCCAACAATCATCATCGCCCGCACCACCAAAGGCAAAGGGGTCTCGTTCATGGAAAATCAATCCTACTGGCACGGCAATGCACCGGATGCCGGGCAACTTAACCGGGCCTTGGCGGAACTGGGGGAGGGCTCGAATGGCTGAACTTTCGATGCGGGAGGCCTACGGGCGGGCGCTGGCTGAGTATGGCATGCAGCACCCGGATGTGGTGGCCCTGGATGTGGATACCTCCGTTTCCACCCTCTCCAGCTTTTTCGCGGCGCGTTTCCCTGAGCGATTCTTCAACATTGGCATCGCCGAGCCCTGCATGGTGGATGTGGCCGCCGGCCTGGCTCTGGGCGGATTTGTCCCATTCATTAATGGTTTTGCATCATTGTTATCCCTTCGGGCACTGGAACAGATCCGCACCTGCGTCTGCCAAGCCTGCACCAATGTGAAGATCGCTGCCAGCTATGCCGGTATCTCGGATTTCAAGGATGGCGCCTCGCATTACTCGATCACCGACCTGGCCAACCTGCGGGCCCTGCCGGGCATGACCGTCATCGTCCCAGCGGACGCGGCCGAAGCGGCTGCCTGGGTGCCGATTGTGGCGGAGTTCGACGGGCCGGTCTACCTGCGCATCAGCCGGGCGGGTGCGCTGCCGGTCTTCCAGGCAGGGACGAAACTGGAAATTGGCAAAGGGCTGACCCTGCGAGGCGGGCGGGACCTGACGCTGGTTGCAACCGGCACGATGGTCGGGCGCTGCGCCCGGGCGGCTGTAGAGCTGGCGCAGCAGGGCATTCAGGCGCGCTTGCTGGAGGTGCACACGCTCAAGCCGCTCGATCGTGACCTGCTGCTCCAGGCCGCCCGGGAGACCGGGGGACTTGTCACCGCCGAGGAGCACTCGGTTATCGGTGGTCTGGGCAGCGCAGTGGCAGAAACGTTGGCTGAAGCGTATCCTGTCCCCTTGGAGCGGGTTGGTATCCTTGACAGGTTTTGCCCGACCGGGCGTGACTTGGATATCCTGATGGATGCCTGTGGTTTGTCGGTGGCGGAGATCGTTGCGGCTGCGCAGCGCGTTCTGAAACGGGTCAGAACGTAGCAACGACTTAAGTCGTTACTACGTTCTATTACGTTTTGTAAGGAGAATTCATGAGAATTGCCGTCATCAATGAGATCAGCGCGGCGGACAAGAATGCCGACATCCTGAAAGGCCTCGAAGGCCGCGGTCACGAAATCCTCAACTTGGGCAATACGCTTGGCAGCGACACGCCCGGCCTGCTCTACATCCATACCGGCCTGATGTCAGCGTTGCTGCTGAACTTTAATCTGGTTGATTTTGTGATAGGCGGGTGCGGGACCGGGCTGGGTTATCTTAATTCGGTCATGCAGTATCCGGGTGTATTCTGCGGACACCTGCTCACACCGCTGGATGCCTTCCTGTTCGCGCGCATCAATGCCGGTAACTGCGTCTCGCTGGCATTGAACCAGGGCTATGGCTGGGCCGGGGAGGTCAACCTGCGTCTGATCTTCGATGCCCTGTTCACGCCCGAGGCCGGGGTTGGCTATCCCGCCCAGCGGGCGGAACCTCAGCGCCAGGCGCGCGCTCTGCTGATACAGGTTTCCAGCGCGACACACCGGCAGATGGCGGAGATCCTGCCAGACCTGCCAGAAGAAGTCGTTCGCCCGGCGCTGACCTTTCCGGCCTTCCGGCCTGTGCTGGAACAGGCTGCGCGGAAAGATGGCGGTCTCCGCTCTGTACTGAAAAAGATTTTGGAAAGATGACCAATAAGGGAAGACCTTAAGACTTGCCACAAAGTCGCCAAGCTGCAAAGGCCTTTTATTGTGTCCTGGTGACCTGGTGGTAGAGAACCAAATATCGCAGCAGATCAAAAGGAGAATGCAATGGCAGAAGAAAAGGGCAAGTTACCTACCCGCACCAAGGTTTTCTACGGTATCGGCGACCTGGGCAATGCCTTAGTCAACTCGGCAATCCAGTTCTTCCTGATGAAGTTCTTTACTGATGGCGCATTGATCCTGCCGGCATTAGCCGGCAACGCCCTGCTGATCGGTAAGATCTGGGATTCCATCAACGATCCGCTGTTTGGTTGGATCACCGACAAGGCCAAGTCTCCGCTTGGAAAACGCCGGGCCTTCATGATCTACGGTGCCATTCCCTTGGGGATCTCGGTTGCCCTGATATGGTTTGTCCCGCCAGGCATTGGCCAGGTGGTGACCTTTATCTGGATCGCCGTCACTTTCTCCCTCTTCAGTTCGCTATGGTCAATGACCAATGTCCCTTATTATGCTCTGACCTCCGAGCTGACCGACGATTACGATGAGCGCTCCAGCTTGACGACCGTCCGCATGGTCATGTCTGTTCCGGCTTTCCTGGTCGGCGCGGCGCTGACACCTGCCATTGTCGGCCTGTTCGCCGTGCAACGCACCGGCTGGGCATTTGTCGGCATCATTTACGGGGTCATCTGCGCGGCTGCGCTGCTCATTTCTTCGTCAGGTTTCCGGGAGCGGAAAATGCAGGCTGCCACCACTCGGGGGGAAGCCTCGCCGTTCAAATCGCTCGCCCTGGCGCTCAAGAACAGACCGTTCGTCTGGATTTGTGTGACCTATTTCGTCATTAATATCTCCTTCTCCTTGATCGAGATCCTGATGGCCTATTATGTCCAATACCAACTATTAATGACCTCCCAGATCTCGTTGGTGATGGGGCTGCTGCTGATCTGCGTCACCATTTCGCTGCCGTTCTGGCAGTGGCTGAGCCGCAAGATGGACAAGGGTCCGGCCTACGCCATCGGCATGGGTGTTGGAGCGCTGGCGGTGGTGATTACTTTCTTCATGCCGCACAGTTCCACACCTTTGATTTATTTGGTCTCTGTCCTGGCAGGCTTCGGGTTTGCCGCCAACTGGATTTTCCCCTGGGCAATGATTGCCGATGTGGCCGATTTTGACCGCCTGGAAACCGGCCAGCAGCGCAGTGGCATGTACTACGGTGTCTGGGGTCTGGCAACCAAGGTCTCACAAGCCCTGGCGCTGGCAGGTGTTGGCTGGATCCTGACCGGCTACGGCTATGTGGCCAACATCGAGCAGACCCCACATGCCTTGCTTGGCATCCGCCTGTTTTTTGGGATCGTACCGGCCATCCTGATTGCCATCGCTTTGCCGTTCCTGTTCTTATACCCAATCACTCGCAAGATCCATACCGAAGTGCGCCGGAAGTTGGAAGCCATGGATGCTGCCGCGGGTGCTGAAAAGCCGGCTTAATCCGCCTGATTTGTACAAGGAGAAATTGCCATGAACCAGATCCGTGTTGCGATTGTAGGCTGCGGCCGCATTTCCGGCTTGCATCAAATGGGCTACCAGGGGCGTGAGGATGCCCGGATTGTGGCAGTCTGCGACAGCAATAAATCAACAGCAAAAAGGAAGGCCAAAGAGTGGGGCGTGGAAAAGGTCTATACGGACTACCGCCAGCTACTGGAAGACAAGGAAATTGACCTGGTGGAGTTGCTCACCCCCCACCACCTGCATTGTTCGATGACCGTCCAGGCCTGTCAGGCCGGCAAGCATGTCTCGGTGCAGAAACCGATGGCATTATCAGCCGCCGAGGCGGATGAAATGATTGCGGCAGCCGGAAAAGCAGGGGTGACACTGCGTGTTTATGAAACCTTCGTGAACTATGCACCGGCCATGCGCGCCAGGGCGATGATCGATGCCGGTGAAATCGGGGATATCCGCGCCATCCGGCTGCATGTTTCCACCGGAACCGGGGATACCGCCTGGAAGGTGCCGCTCTCGGCCTGGCTGTGGCGCTTCAATGAAAAGCAATGCGGCGGCGGACCGATGGTATTCGACCACGGTTACCACCTGTTCTCGCTGGCCTATTACCTGGGCGGCCCGGTGGAGAAGGTGTATGCCTGGATCGACCAGTCGCCGGTGGCCGAGGCGGCCGGGATCGTCAAGATCGACACCCCGGCCATGATCATGTTCCAGTACCAATCCTCGCACCGCTATGGCGTGCTGGACATCGAACACACCCCCAAGATGCGCATCTATTCGGACTACTATGCCGATGATGACCGCATCGAGGTGATCGGTGACAAGGGCATCATTTTCATCAACCGTTACACGACCAAGACGGTTGACCTGCCCCCGTTGATGCTTTTCAAGGATGGCAAGACCACACCGGTGCCGGTCGAAGGCGTGGAGTGGCATGACAGTTTCATCGCCACCACGCAGGATTTCATCAAGAAGCTCAAAACCGGCGGCCAGCCGCGCCTGGACGGCCCGACCGGCAAGGCGGTACTCCAGTTCACCCTGGCGGCCCTGCAGTCGGCTGCCACCGGCAGGGAAGTCCGGCCGGTGGATGTCAAATAACCGGGGCATGCCATGGCATTGTTAAAATTCCCTGAAGGCTTTGTCTGGGGCGCTGTCACGTCAGCCTACCAGATCGAGGGGGCCTGGAACGAAGGCGGCAAGGGTCCATCCATCTGGGATACCTTTGTCCATCAACCTGGGAAGATCGAGCGCGGCGAGACCGCGGATGTGAGCGTGGACCACTACCACTGCTTCCCCGAAGACATTGCCCTGATGCAGGAACTTGGCCTGCAGGCGTATTGTTTTTCGGTCTCCTGGCCGCGCATCCTGCCGGAGGGAACTGGCAAAGTCAACCAGGCCGGGTTGGATTTCTACGACCGCCTGGTGGATGCCCTTTTGAAGGAAAACATCAGCCCCTACGTGATGCTCTATCACTGGGACCTGCCGCAGGCCCTGCAGGATAAAGGCGGCTGGAGCGAGCGATTTATCGTCGACGCCTACAGCGAATATGCCCGCATCCTTGCCAGGCGTCTGGGCGACCGCATCCCCACCTGGGTAACCCACAACGAGCCCATGGTCATTTCTCTGGCAGGGAATTTCCTGGGCGAGCACGCCCCCGGCCTGCAGGACCCCTTTATCGCCCTGCGGGTGGCCCATAACCTACTGGTGGCGCACGGACAGGCGGTCCGGGCGCTGCGTGCCGAACTGCCGAAAACGGCCAAGATCGGTATCATCCTGAACATCACCCCCACCTATCCGGCCACCGATACGGAGGAAGACCGGCAGGCCGCCCGGCGCTATGATGGCATCGCCAACCGGCTGTTCCTCGATCCGCTCTTCCGGGGAGAATACCCGGCGGATATGCTTGAGCTGTTCGGGCCGATTTTCCCCGAAATACCGCCGGGCGATCTGCGAACCATCGCGGCCCCGCTGGATTTCGTTGGCCTGAACTACTATATGCGCGCGGTCATGCGCAACGACCCGGACACGCCGCTCCTGCAGGCCGCCCAGGTTTACCCACCCGAAAGCGAATACTCGCAGATGTGGGAGATCTACCCGCCCGGCATGTACGAGATGCTGACCCGCATCCAGGCGGACTATCATCCGAAGGAAGTCTATATTACCGAGAACGGTGTGTGCGTGACGGATGGGGTGGATTTCGACGGCCGGGTGCGCGACGAACGGCGCATTCGTTACCTGCGCGACCACCTGACACAGGTCCTGCGTGCCATCCAGGTGGGTGTGCCGCTCAAGGGCTATTTCCACTGGACCCTGATGGACAATTTCGAATGGTCGTTTGGTTACCGCATGCGTTTTGGGCTGGTTTACGTGGATTATGCCACCCAAAAACGCACCATCAAGGAATCCGGCCGCTGGTATGCCAATGTCATTCGCAACAATGGTTTCGGTCCGGAGGCATAATGCGAAAATTGGCTCTGCTGTTCGCGCTTGTCTGCATGTTCATTCCGGCCTTTTCCACCCGGGCCGCCGGCCTGCTTTTGAACATCTACTTTGCCGGCCCGGACGGAGGCGTACGCACCGCGCTCGGGTTGGATAAGAATGTGCATTTTACATCGGACCCTACCGTAGCGGATGTCTTCGTTTTAAACGGGCAGATCCCTGGCGCGGACGCACCCACCATACGGAGGCGTGTGCAAGGCGGCGCCGGATTGATCCTGATCCTCGGCCCGGACCTGAACGGGCAGGTAGTCGGTGAACTGCTTGGAGGACCGGTCAGCCTGGCGAAGAAAGACGATGCGCTTAGCCTGGCGGCGCTGGCGGGCAGCCAGGACAGTGTGGTCAAATCCGTCATCTGGGACAGCGCCCCGCAGGTGCGGGAGCGCTTCGTCCTGAGCGGCAGCGGATTGGCTCCCCTGGTGACCGGCTTCGGCGACAACTCACTTGTGCTGGGAACCCAAAAGATCGGGACAGGTCAGGCCTACGTTCTGACCGCCTTCCTGGACAGCAATACCAACACCGAATTACAACAGTGGCCGTATTTCAATTACCTGGTCTATCACCTGGCCGAACGCGCGGCCGGCCGTACGCCGTTACCCTTCGCCACTTATCCGGCCTCCCCGGTGCCCCACCAGATCGAGCAGACCGTGCTGGTAGCACTCATGTGCCTGGTCCTCGCAACTGCGTTCATAGCCTTTTGGCTGGTGCGCCGATACAGTCTGGCCCATCCGGAAGAACTGGATGCGATCGTGATCAACCGTGAGGAGTACGCTGCCAAGGAAGCATCCACTGCCTGGGAGCAGATCGGCTTCCACCGCCCGCTGGGTGGTTTCTTCGTGATGCTCTTCCTGGGCCTGCTGTTGTTCGTCCCCATCATCATTTACCAGAACCTGATCCTGCCGGTCTTCATCCTGCCTTCGGCGCAGGCGCTCGGCATGTGGGGCCGGGTGTTGCAGTTCTTCACCGTCATCTTTACCTTCTTTGAAATGGGCACCAGCACGGCTTTCATCAAATACCTGTCCGAATACCGCATCAATGACCCGCGCAAGGGCATCATGTTTGGGCAGGTCTTTGTCTGGTGGCAGGCGCTCTCGGGTGCTTTCCAGACCGCCCTGGTGGTCATCCTGGCCTGTACCGTTCTGCCTCGCACGGCTTATGCGATTTATGCCTGGAGCGTCATCATCCACATGTTCATCAACATCCCCGGCTTCTATCGCATCATGCGGCATGCCCTGACCGGGTTGCAGCGTTCGGACTACGCCCAGGTGATCGACCTGGGCTGGTCGCTGGTCTTTCAAATGTTTGCCCAGCCGGTCTTTGTCGGCATCATGTTGTTCTGGGGGAAAAGCCACCCAGCATTCGGGACAACCATGAGCGGGTTGATTGGCCTGGGCATTGCCGGATACGCCGTGGAGGTTATGTCTTTTGGTCTGGGTCTGTGGCTTTACAAGCGGCTGGGCTACAGCGCGCGCATCTATTTCCTGGCCCACTTTGATTGGGCCACGGTCTGGAAATCCTTCCGCTTTGGCGTCTTTGAAATGCTAGGTTCCGGCATCTGGGGCGTGGGCCAGTCGCTCGAGATCCTGATCACCCAGTCCAGGCTCATCAACTATGCCGAGGTCTGGGGCAACTGGGTCCTGGCGCAGAATTTTGTATATGGCTTCAATGCGATTGCCAGCCTGTATGAAGGTTTGATGCCGTCCATCTCGGAAGCGATTTCGCACGGGAAAAAGATACTTGGCCAGTATTACTCGGCCATAGCTTACAAGTGGGGCGGCATGTTGAGCGCCATGCTGGGATCGATGATGCTGGCGGTGGCAGACCGCTTCATCCTGGGAGCCAGTGGGCCGGAGTTCGTGCGCGCGGCGGTCTATGCCATCCCCCTGTTGCTGTGGGGTTCGGTCCAATTTGGCTCTTGGGTCAGTGACATGGTCCAGCGCGGCTCCAACCACCCCTGGCTGATCATGGCGATGACCCTGGTGGAACAGACCACCCGCATCAGCCTGGCGCTGCTGCTGGTGAAACAACTTCAGATCTATGCCCTGATTCTGGCATATTTTGCCGGGATCCTGATCAAAGACATCCTTTCCTACTTCGTGAACAATCGAGTCTGCTATCGCCAGAGGTTCTACTTCTGGCAATCATTGATCGCGCCGGTCCTGGCGGGATTGGTCAATTACGCCTTCCTGCGCTGGGTCACCGGGTTGATCTGGCATAATGACCAGCTCACGAGCGTCCTGATCTTCTTTATAGCGATTGTTCCATCCTACCCGATCTTCGCTTTCCTGTATGCTTTCTTCGGAGGCTGGGATGACGATACCCTGGAAGAGGTCCACCAGGCTGCTTCCCTCGCCAGCTTTATGAAGCCGCTAGCCTGGCTGTTCTGGGCAGCTTCCGTCGTGGGGGCCCACATCAGCCCGCTGCACGGGCGCTTCCCGATCACCAACCGGGCGGATGCACTGGCCGAGGCGAAGGCCCTGCAGTCGGAGAGAGTCAGTCTGGTGTAGATTTATAAATTTGGGATTAATAAACAAATCCGCTTTCTCGAGCGGATTTGTTTATTATTGGATGGTATATGCGCGAGTGAGAGTTCTCGCTTAATCTCCGAGATTTTCCTCTTCACTGGTGGATGGCAGAAATTGGAGCGGTTCGCCCTGGGGCTGTTCGAGCTCAGGCTGGTTTTCCTGCCCGTAAATGTAACGCTTGCCGCGCAGCAGGGACGCCAATGCGGCGATTACAGCCAGGGCCACCGAGATCGAAAAGGCGAGGCGCAGGCCGTAATCAAAAGGCGCCGCGATCAGGTTGGGGAAGAAAGTCTTGCCGAGCAGCAGGGCTTGCGAAGCCGCCGGGAGTTGTTGAAGTGCCGCCGCTGGTATCAGGGTCTTCATCGGGTTGTAGCCGAGGAAAGCCGCAAAGAGTGCGCCGGTTGGAGGCAGGTTTGCCACCTGGGTGGCAACATTGGCCGGAATGCCTGCCTGGGTCAACCCCTGGAATAAAGCGACTGGCAGGTGGGCGGCCAGGCCGATGGTGACCATGGTGAAGATCCAGGTAATGCTGATCGTGTTGGCTGTATTCTGGAAAGTGGCGCGCATTCCCGATGAAGCGCCGCGATGTTCGGCCGGGACCGAGTTCATGATGGCAGTGGTGTTGGGAGAGACAAACATGCCCATACCCATGCCGATGACCAGGATGGCCAGGGCAAAGGCCGGATAAACGAAGTTGGTCGGTACCAGCAACAACCCGCCGAAGCCGGTTGCCGTGACCAGCATCCCGGCAGTGGAGAAGGTGCGGGCGCCATAGCGGTCCGAAAGGTAGCCGCTGAGCGGGCCCATGAGCATGAAGCCAATGGTCAGCGGCAGCATGTAGATACCGGCCCACAGGGGTGTATCTTCAAAGGAGAATCCATGCAGGGGCAGCCAGATGCCTTGCAGCCAGATGATGATCATCAGGTTCAGGCCGCCGCGTGCCAGGGATGCCAGGAAACCGGCGATGTTGCCCGCGCTGAACATCCGGATCTTGAACAACTCGAGCCGAAACATGGGCTCGGGAACGTGATTTTCCACGTAAACGAACGCCGCAAGTGCCAGTGCGCCGCCGATCAGGCAGGCCAGTACAAAGGGACTCCCCCAGCCCATGGGCGAGTTTCCGTAAGGCTGGATCCCATAGGTTGTGCCAACCAGCACGGCGGTCAGGCCGAGCGCAAACAAAATATTACCGGGGATGTCGAGGTGCTGGTGTTTGCGGATGGTGGCTGTCTCGTGCAGGGCCAGGTAGGCCCAGATGGTGCCACCGACGGAAAATGGAACGCTGACCAGGAAGACATAACGCCAGTTGATGGCTGCCAGGATTCCACCTGCCAGCAAGCCGATGAATGTTCCGGATGTGCCGGCAATCATGTTGATGCCCATGGCCAGGCCGCGCTGGTTGGGTGGAAAGGCATCTGTCAGGATGGCAGTGGAATTTGCCATCAGGAATGCGCCTCCGACCGCCTGGACCAGCCGGAAGAGAATGATTTGCATGGCTGCGCCGTTCCCGGTGCCGTGTACCAGATACAGCAGGATCGAGCCTACCGCAAAAATGGCAAATCCGAGGTTATACATGCGCACCCGGCCAAACATATCCGAGATGCGGCCAAAGGTGACCAGGAGTGTTGCCGTGACGACAAGATACCCCATCAAAGTCCAGAGCAGGTAATCTGTTTCTCCGCGTGCCAGCGGATTAACCCCGATGCCGTGGAAGATGGCCGGCAGGCTGATCTCTACGATGCTGCCATCCAGCATCGCCATGAAGATTCCCAAGGTTGTGTTGGTGAGGACGATCCATTTATAGGCGAGGCGTCCTTTTGAGATATCGGCTTTCTCTTGCATGGATTCTCCTTACATTAACTTTAAGAATTTCGTGCAAAAAGTTCATTATACCAATGCAATTATTAAGGGCGGGTTAGACCTTAGAACCCGTCAAAATTCAGAGGAGATCAATTTTCGAAAGTGGGCGGCTTTTCAACCTTCGGGTATCCCAACGGGATTTTCCGCGGTACCAGGAGAGCGGACATTTTAAATTGAGGTCTACAATTTTCTCCATCCCGCAACCAATCCCCGGGATTATTTGAGGATAAAGGTCACATCTGCGGGCATGCCGGATTTAATCTTTCCAGTGGCATCATTCAGTTTAAGCTGGATGGCGTAGACGGTCGATTGGCTGGCGGAGACCGTCTGGGTGGTGCGGGGAAGGAATTCCGGCTGTGTGGATATGTTGGTAACCGCAGCAGTAAATGTTTCACCGGGGAAAGCGTCAACGGTAACAGAAGCGGTCTGTCCCAATTTGATCTTCCCATAACTATCCTCCGGTATGTAGACAGTAATGGTCAAATCGTTCAAGCGGGCCAGGGAGAGCAGTTCGGTGGATGGATTAACGATATCGCCAGGGTCGACGCTGCGTGTCATCACCAAGCCATCCACCGGAGCAGAAATGGTCATTTCTCCGATCTGGTCATTCAGCAGGTCGAGGTTGGCCTGGGCTGTCTGGACGTTGATCCTGGCTTGCTGCAGTTGGGCGATCCCGGCCCCGGTGGCATTGCCGGGGATGGTGCCCCCGTTTAGTGCATCCAGGTAGGTCTGGTCCTCCACCAGCCTGTCGTTGGCCAGCGCCAGGGCAGCCGTCTTAAGATCGACCTGTTCCTGGTTGGGTACCCCGGTCCATAAGTTATATACAGCCAGGGCATTGTCATAAGCCTGCTGGACCTTATACACTGTCTGGAGGGCCTGCGCCTTGGCGCTGGCATCGTAGAAGTTGTTGTATTTGATCTTGTCGTAAACAGTCTGGGCTTTATTCAGGGCATCCTTGGCCAGGAACAGGTTCGACTGTGCGTTCTGAATGGCGTCGGTGTTGGTCGTGAAATATTTCTGAATATCCAGTGCCTGCTGGGCATCGTCAACAGCCTGTTTATCCTGGGCAATGGTAGCCTGCTGGTTGGCAATTACCAGCGGCGAGGCCAGTTTCTGCAAGGATAATTTGGCATTTTGCAGGTTGGCATCCGCAATGGTCTGCTGGATTTTGAGCGTGCTATCGTCAAGATGAACAAGAACAGTGCCGGCCTTGACCACGTCGCCTTCCTGGAAATCCACCTCGAGCACCCTCCCCGGCAGTTGGGGTGCGATGGATAAAACTGTCGTTTCCACGGTACCTGAAGCATTCAGGTCTCCTGACGAATCAGCTGCCGCCGGATTAACCAGGGCATCCCAGGCAGCCGTCACAGTCGTCAACCCTGCCGACAGGGAACCGGATGGACGCACCAGAAAATACCAGCCGGCCGCCAGAATTACGGCGATAACTAGAATGACCCCAATCCAGACGCCAAGTTTTCGATTTATTTTCATTATATTGTTCCTTTCATCTCACCGGTCCACCAGAGAGTCCTTGCCGCGATGCGCCAGCAAGGTAAATACATCCTCCAGTGTCGATTCGACCGTTTCGACGGATTGGACGGTGATATTTTTTTCGGACAGGGCTTTGACCAGTCGTTTTGGGGTCCAGTGCTTCGGGTCAACGATCACGTGAGCCCGATCCCCGTGCAGACTGGCCTGCGCCACGCCTTCCATCGCGCTCAGGCATTCGACGGCCTCCAGCAGAGGACTGGCGGCCAGATCCCAGGCGGCGCCCGACAGGTAGGCGGATTTAAGCGCACGCGGGGAATCGAAGGCCATCAATTTGCTGCGGTACATGAATCCCACCCGGCTGCAATGCTCGGCTTCATCCATGTAATGCGTGGTGATGAAGACAGTGGTTCCCTCGAAGGCAAATTGATAGATGAGGTCCCAGAACTCGCGCCGGGCAACCGGGTCAACACCGCTGGTTGGCTCATCCAGGAAAAGCAGCGGCGGGCGGTGCAACATGGCACAGCCCAGAGCCAGGCGCTGGCGCCAGCCGCCCGACAGGCTGCCCGTCATCGCCTTGGGGTGTCCTTCCAACCCGGCGATGTGCAGGATTTCCTGGATGCGGGCTTTTTCCGTCGCCCGGGGAATTTCGTAGACCCCGGCATAGAACTGCAGGTTTTCCAGCACGGTCAACTCATCATAGAGAGAAAATTTCTGTGACATGTAGCCGATATGCGGCTTGATGGCCTCGGCATCCTTAATTATGTCCAAACCCATGATCCTGGCCGTGCCTTCTGTTGGTGTCGACAGTCCGCAGAGCATGCGGATGGTGGTGGTCTTGCCGCTGCCATTAGGGCCGAGGTAGCCGATCACTTCGCCCGGCTGGACCGTAAAGGAAACATGGTCAACCGCGCAAAAATTGCCGAAGCATTTGGTCAATCCCATAACTTCCAGGGAGGGGGTTTCATTTGCCATTGTTTT
>JBEKEB010000037.1:0-25845 GCA_050014055.1 Anaerolineales bacterium
CCTCTTCATCAAACCTTCCTCATAACCGTGCGAGCAAGTGGCCGGTCTGGCTGGTCCTTGCTATCATCACTGTGATGAGCGTGGGTGTTTATCTGCTGGTCAGTGCAATTAAGTATCGAATCGGTTTCCCCTTGGATGATGCCTGGATCCATCAAACCTATGCCCGTAACCTGGCATTACACGGGGAATGGGCATTCAATCCCGGAAAGCCTTCCGGCGGCTCGACAGCGCCACTCTGGTCGGCGCTACTTGCGATTGGGTTCTTGCTAAGGCTGGCCCCATATGTATGGACATATTTACTTGGCGCGGCTGCGCTGTGGATGTTATCCTTGCTTGGCGAAAATGCAGTGCGCGGACTGGTACCGGCTTACCATCCGCGTTTCCCATGGGTGGGAGCAGCATTAGCAATGGAGTGGCATCTTGTTTGGGCGGCAGCTTCTGGGATGGAAACGCTCCTATATGCTTTGCTTGCAACTGCTGCGCTCGTTTTCGTAATTTCGGGTTCCCAAAAATATTTCAGCCTGGGCTTGTTGATCGGCCTGTCCGTCTGGGTGCGTCCGGATGGGATCACTTTGCTTGGGCCGGCAGTACTGATAATCTTATTATGCCAACCATCCTGGTCAAAACGCCTGCGGGCGCTGGTTAATTTATGCGTTGGTTTTGGAAGTCCCTTCGCACTTTACTTACTTTTCAATCTGATTATTTCCCACCAACCCTGGCCAAACACATTCTATGCTAAACAAGCAGAATATGCAGTATTGCTAAAATTGCCATTTTGGGAACGGTGGGGTAGCGAAGCTCTACCGCTTTTGACCGGAGTGGGTGTGTTCTTATTGCCGGGCGTAGTTCTGATGGTTATCTCTGCCGTGCGCCGGCGGGCCTGGGGAGTGCTGGCCGCGGCAACGTGGCTGGTCGGCTTCCTGGCATTGTATGCCCTTTTATTACCGGTCACCTACCAGCATGGTAGGTATGTCATGCCGGCCATGCCGATCTTCTTTTTGCTGGGGTTGGCCGGCCTAGTGGAATACGTCACCCGCACACGGGCCTGGCTTTGGCCGAATTTTTGGAGATTGGGCATGGGGGTTGTTCTGGTTGTTTTCTGGGGACTGGGCGCCTTTACCTACGCCCAGGATGTTGCCGTGATCGAAAGCGAAATGGTGACAACTGCGAAGTGGGTTTCTGTGAATGTACCGCCGGGCGCGCTCATAGCTGCACATGATATTGGGGCGCTTGGATATTTTGGCAAGCATGACTTGGTCGATTTAGCCGGCCTAATTTCTCCAGAAGTTATCCCTTTCCTGCGAGACGAAAACCGGCTCGCGGTCTATATGACCGGGCGCGGGGTAAGCTACCTGGTCGCGTTTCCAGACTGGTATCCGACTTTGACTTCCCACCTGCTGCCTGTTTTCACGACGGATGCACCGTATGCTCCGGCACAGGGGGGAACAAATATGACAGTGTACCGGTGGCCGGCTCCATGAAGGTCAATGGTTTAATTGCCGCGTTGGTTGACCTGTGCTATACTTTAGCTGGAGAATCCCCTTATGTCCGCTACTATGAAGCCCCAGAGTTATCAGCAAAAAATTAATGGCAATTCATCGGTTAGCGCAGAAGTTGGAAACCTAGTTCTGGCAGGCAGGAAATGGTAGAAGTTTCGATTGTCGTTGTGGACGATCACCCATTATTTCGTCAGGGAGTGATTAATACTCTTTCGCTTGAACCGGGTTTTTCGGTTGTAGGTCAAGCAGAGAATGGTCACGATGCGTTGGCGATAATTCGCAAATTACATCCATGTGTCGCCGTCGTAGATATCAACCTGCCGGGTGTAAATGGCCAGCAAGTCACTCATCAAGTAGTCCAGGAAAAATTACCGACCCGGATTGTCCTTTTAACCGCCTATAACGATCAGGAGCAAATAATCCATGCCGCCTGGGCGGGGGCAGCGGCCTATTGTTCGAAAGATGTTGATCCATACCACCTGGTCCAGGCCATTAAAGAAGTTGTTGAAGGTAAGTTTGTTATTGAAGGGCGTGTTTTTAGCAAGGAGGAATTCAGTAATTGGCTTGAAGAAGAGATGGAAAAAGCACGCCATCTTTATAGCGAACCAGGCAGCCCTTTTCATCCTCTTTCTGAACGTGAGATGGAAGTGTTAACCTGCGTGGTTAAAGGAATGAGCAATAAAGAGATCGCTGCTTCGCTTGGAATCAGTCACCAAACGGTAAAAAATCATGTCACTTCAATCCTACGTAAGTTTGGTGTAGAAGACCGTACACAAGCAGTCGTTTATGCACTTAAACGTGGCTGGGTAAAACTACTTGATAAACACACGCAATCTCAGGAGTGATCTATGGCGCTACCAGCTGATGAAAAAGTACAGACATCCTCCATTGAGGATCCAAAACAACTCATCCAAACAGAGCTAGATGAAACGGCGCGCGCGTTAAAAGAAATTACACTCATGTTGGAACAAAGTCGTGTAGAACTTGGTAAATTGACCCAACGCAACACGGCTGTGAATACACACCTGCAGCAGATCCATGATCAAGTTGATAAAGTGCCCAAAGAAGAGCTCCGAACCGTTTATGATTCTGCTTTGGATGCTCAGCAACGCCTTTTCCAAATGCGCGGGCAACTGGAAAAGCTGCAGAGTGACCAGACTCATCTGGAGCATTATAAAGGGTTGTTGGAACACCTGCAGGGTGCAACTAACACGGGCGGGATGGGGGGAAACGGCAAGGGTGAAAAGAACGGAATGGCGAGTGTGGAAATGCTGGTAAACGCTCAAGAGTCAGAACGCCAAAGGCTTTCCCGCCAGATGCACGACGGTCCAGCCCAGGCATTATCAAATTTTATCCTCCAGACAGAAATTGCCATGCGTTTGCTAGATGTGGACCCTGCCCAAGCGCGCAACGAACTGAGTAATCTAAAAGTCGCGGCGATGAGTACTTTCCAGAAAGTTCGCAATTTTATTTTTGAACTTCGTCCAATGATGCTGGATGACTTGGGACTTGCACCTACCATCCGCCGGTATGCCGATTCATTCAAAGAGCAGGCTGGCGTTGAAGTAAGTGTTATCATTTCCGGGAGTGAACGCCGTTTGGAATCATACGTGGAGGTAATGGTTTTCCGGTCTATGCAGGAATTGCTTAGCAATGCCGTGCACCAGAACCAGGCCTCCCTGGTTAAAATCCAACTGGATATAGGGGACAGCGCCATTCGATTGTCACTCGATGATAACGGCAATGGCTTTGATATTGACTCCCTTGAAAAAGAGTCAAACCTCAGCCTGAAATTAATAAAGGATCGCGCTGAAATGCTGGGTGGTAAGTTCGATATCGATACTGCTCCAGGAAAAGGTGCTCGGGTCACACTAACCATCCCTATAAATCCCTAATTAACATTATTGTAAAGAATTTGCAATGGAAAGATTTTGTTTTTCCTGAAGAAATACTATACAATATGATTGTCTAAGATATAAAGGTTACTATCTCTGGACGGCTTCCAGAGAAATCTAAAAAAGGAAGGAGGTGAAACCCCATGTTATTCGCCCCTAAGGAAAAAGGCCAGGGCCTGGTCGAGTATGCGTTAATCCTTGTTTTGGTTGCTGTCGTCGTCATTGCTGTTTTGTTAATCCTCGGCCCGATCATCGGCAATGTCTTTACGAAGATCAATTCAAGTTTGGTCCATTAGTCTGATAAATTGAAGGGGTGGGTGGGACTCTGCAAAACAGAGTCCCACTTTTTTGCCAGTTCTGATCGACTGGTTATCGCTTTAGCTCTGAAACATTGGCCAATTCAAAATAAATCATAATCGGGGTAATAGTAAAGTCGTCATTTTTACTGTATAATGATATAACAAATCCAAGTTATAAGGAGTAACCTATGCGCCGCGGACGAATATTCATTTACTTGGCTCTAATAATAATCCTAGCGGTGGGTGCCGGGGCATATTTTCTATATCGTCGCCCAAGTGCTTCGCCTACTCCTCCTGCAACTCAAACAACACCACAAATACAATATGTAGGGATCATTACTGCCGGTCAAAATATTTCGGCTGGCACGTTAATCACAGACGGAATGTTGAGTTCCATTCAAATCCCTCAAAATAAGCTTGTACAAGGGTTATTCACGAATAAAGGCGATGTTGTGAATATGTATGCCAAGATTTCCATTACACAGGGAGTACCAATTACAGATTCTATGGTGTCTATATCGCCCGGTAATGTAAACCTGCCTGGGTCATCCTGGGCGCCATACATTCCTGAGGGGATGACAGCTGTTTCGATTCCCATTACCCGGCTTTCTTCAGCGGCGTATGCCATCCATGATGGAGATTATGTTGACGTGATTGTTTCGTTGCTCCTGGTGGATGTCGATCCGGCATCTCAGTCAATTCTGCCCAATACAATAGCAGGATTGGATAATAGCACCACAACAAATGGGGTACTAAAGATAACGCAAACGGGTGTAACCCAGGGCCGATTTGAGGTGGATCAGGTTGCGACGGATCCGCCTTCGAATATGCTGGTTTATGTACAACCATCAGAGAATCAGCGCGCACGGCTGGTTACGCAGATGATCATGCAGGATATACAAGTACTGCACACAGGAACATTCCCTCTGCCGGGCGAGTCTGAAGCTGGCCAATCAAACTCGGTCGCAGCTGCAGGACCGACCCCCACCCCGCTGCCTGGAAACCAAACGCAAGTCGCTCCGGTTATTGTCCCTCCGGATATCATCACGGTAATGGTCTCTCCGCAGGATGCGGTCACATTGACGTATTTAATTTATAGCGGCGCAGAAATCACCCTGTCTCTACGCAATCCGAATGATAAAACGGCGATTACGCAGCCTGATGCTGCCATGTTGGAATATCTTTTGACGCAATATAACATTCCTGTTCCAGCAAAATTACCTTACGCGATGCAACCGCGTTTAGATATTCTCAAGCAGCCCAAGTTACCGAATGATCCAACTCCTCAGCCTTAGGCACCAGATTATTCAAGTAATTGTAGTAGTAGAACCGCGGATGGAGAACCTGTATGGCTGACGGTGAAAAGTTTCGCGTTTTGATCGTCGACGATAACGCGGAGACGCGCGAAAACATACGAAAACTTTTGCAGTTCGAAGCGGACATTGAGGTTGTGGCAGTTGCTCGAACTGGAAGGGAGGCAATTCAACTTACCCAGGAGGTCAACCCGGATGTCGTCTTAATGGACATAAATATGCCTGATATGGATGGCATCGCGGCAACAGAAATAATCCGGCAAAAGATGTCTTCGGTTCAGGTAGTGATTCTTTCAGTCCAGGCGGACCAAAACTACATGCGCAAGGCGATGTTAGTTGGAGCGCGGGATTTCCTGATAAAGCCTCCCATGCCGGATGAATTGGTGGCTGCAATACGGCGGGCTGGGAAGATGGCCCGTGAAGAGCGTTCGAAGAATGCCCAAGCACGTGTAGTTGCGACAAGTGGTGGGAATTTCAATGCCACGTCAGTGGGGGGTACATTGGGAAAGATCATCATGTTTTATAGCCCCAAGGGTGGGACGGGGTGCACCACTCTGGCTGTCAACGTAGCGGTGGCGCTTTGTAATGAAGAGACGCGGGTTGTTATAGTGGACGCGAGTCTCCAGTTTGGTGATGTAGCGCTCTTTTTGAATGAGCAGGGGAAGAATACAATTCTAGACCTGGCTCCGCGCGCAGATGAACTGGATCCTAGCATTGTAGAAGAGGTAATGATCCAACATGCTGCGTCTGGTATACACATTCTGGCATCGCCGTCCCGCCCAGAACATGGGGAGAAAGTAGACCCGGACCAATTTACGAAACTACTCCGTTATTTACGCCAGATATATGCTTACATAGTCGTGGATAGCAGTTCTTATTTGAATGATGTAACTTTATCGGTATTGGATGTTGCCGACGCCGTTATTCTGGTAACCGCCCAAGACATTCCTTCTATAAAAAACGATCGACTATTTCTTGACCTCTTATTGACATTGAGCATCCCGGTTGAAAAAGTGGCGCTCGTCATGAACAAGTATGATAAACGTATCGCCATCCAGCCAGATACGATTGGCGAGAATCTAAAGCTACCGGTAATGGCTGTCATTCCGCTGGATGAAAAGACGGTCATACCGTCCGTCAATCGGGGTATACCGTTCATGATTGATAATAAGACTACGCCAGCTGCTCGAGGGATTTATACACTTGTGGAAGCATTGCGAGCCAGGCTGGTCAAACAGGAATTGGTCGAGCCGGAAAAAATAATTAAACGGTAAATAGGTAGCGAGGAGGTTGTGAATGTCTTTATTAAAACGTATTGAGCAAGGGCAGGGAAACTCACCTGAACTATCACCCGGCACTCCTTCATCCACCACTGGTGGAGATGCATCCCGTCTATCGACCCTGCAAGCCCGGCGGGTAAGTGCACCGAGTGCGGCTCCCCAGGCAGGAACATATTTCGATCTAAAAACACGTGTCCAGAATCGGCTGCTGGCTGAGCTCGATCCTTCATTGGATATCACTAAAACAGAGGATGTACGCAAAACAATCCAATCCTTGTTTGAACAAATCTTGGGCGAGGAAAATATAGTTCTTTCCAGGCCTGAGCGCGCCCGTCTATTTGAGCAGATTTCGGCAGAAATCCTGGGGTTGGGGCCTTTGCAGCCTCTCCTGGAAGATGAGTCGGTTACTGAAATCATGGTGAACGGGGCAAAGAATATCTATGTAGAGCGCAAAGGTAAAATTCATCGAGTACCAGTAACATTCGAAAGCAATGACCACGTGATGCGCATTATTGATCGTATCGTGGCGCCATTAGGACGGCGCATTGACGAGTCCAGCCCATATGTGGACGCACGCCTGGCAGATGGCTCCCGTGTGAATGCTGTCATCCCTCCGATTTCTCTGGTTGGCCCAACACTTACGATCCGTAAATTTGCTAAAATACCCATTACCCTTGAACAATTGGTCCAATTCGGAACACTTACCCCGGAAGCCCTGCAGTTTCTAAAAGCTTGTGTTGAAGCGCGATTAAATATTGTAATTTCAGGGGGTACCGGCTCAGGTAAAACCACATTGTTGAATATTCTTTCTACCTTCATCCCAAGTGATGAGAGGATCCTTACCATCGAAAATGCTGCAGAATTACAACTTCGACAGGAGCATGTGGTGACGCTTGAATCACGTCCGCCGAATATTGAAGGTCGCGGTGAAATAACCATTCGAATGTTGGTCGTTAATGCTTTGCGCATGCGACCTGACCGAATTATCGTTGGTGAAATCCGTGATGACGCTGCATTGGATATGTTGCAAGCCATGAACACGGGCCATGATGGTTCGATGACAACTTTGCACTCCAACTCCCCGCGTGATACCTTATCCCGTCTGGAAACAATGACACTGATGGCCGGGATGGAGTTGCCTGTACGAGCCATCCGGGAACAAGTAGCTTCTGCGATCAATCTTGTGGTCCACCAGGAGCGTATGCGCGACGGTTCCCGTCGGGTGACGAATATTACCGAGGTGAATGGCATGGAAGGTGATGTTATCACCACGATGGATATTTTCATTTTTGAGCAAACTGGTTTCGAGAATGGAAAAGTACTTGGCCGATTACGGCCATCGGGTCTACGGCCGAAATTCATGGATAAGCTTGAAGGCGCCGGTATTCACCTGCCACCATCCATATTTGGTGTTGGCAGCCGGCAAAGATATTAATAATAGCAAGGGTATCCTTTATTACAAAGGTGATAAATGGAAATTGTTTTGATGGTTGGCGGTGGTCTAGCCATTGTGTTATTGATCGTGGGGATTGTCGTTTCATCCTCCGGCGAGAGAACACTGGTTGATGACCGCATAAATAAATATCTTGAAGAAGATCAGAAGAATGATTTCGATAAGGATTCGAAAGGTGCATTAACCGACTGGGTTAATAAACGTGTTGAGAAATCAACCCTCGGCGAACGGATAGCGCGCGACCTGGCACGAGCAGATCTGAAATTCAAACCCGGCGAATACATGGCGCTGTACGTCATCGCCATCATAGGCGGGGCAATGATTGCATATCTTGTTGGAGGCAGGCTGGTCCTTTCAGCTCTTATTGGCGCGATCGTAGGCGCTTTCCTGCCCGGTCTTTATGTTAATTCACAGAAGGGGAAGCGCCTGGTTCGTTTTAATGATCAATTGCCTGATATGCTCAATTTGGTGGTGAATGGCCTGCGGGCGGGTTATTCCACCATGCAAGCGATGGAAGCTGTCAGCAAAGAATTGCCAACTCCGATCTGCGATGAATTCAAGCGAGTAGTGCAGGAAATGCAGTTGGGTATTCCCATGGAAAAGGCGCTGGACAACCTTTTACGCCGGATCCCAAGTGAGGACTTGGATTTTGTAGTGACTGCGATCAATGTCCAGCGCGAAGTAGGCGGTAACCTGGCAGAGATCATGGATGTGATTTCCTACACCATCCGTGAGCGCATACGAATTAAAGGCGAAATTCGTGCTCTGACAGCACAGGCCATTTATTCCGGTCGTGCACTTGCGTTAATGCCAATTGGTCTTCTATGTATTCTATATTTCTTAAACCGGACTTATGTAATGGAATTCGTTAAGAACGGCTTTTGCGGTTACGTTCCCCTGGTAATCGCAGGATTCTTGATAATAATTGGGTATTTCGTGATGACCCGGATTGCGAATGTAGAGGTGTAATATGCTTAATGTGATAATTATCGTTGTTGTGCTGGTGATCCTCATTGTCGCAGCTTTGGTAGTGGTTGCCGGTGTACAAAAATCGAAAAACCTTGCGGAAGATCCACTGGCAGAACGTCTTGCCGAATACAGCCAGCGCGGTGAGTCGGTATCGCTTGAACAAATAGAACTTGCGCAACCTTTTTCAGAACGGGTAGTGATGCCGTTCATGCGTCGCCTGGGTGAAATTTCAACACGCTTCACCCCTCAGAATGTTTTGGAGCAGACTCGCACGAGACTGGAATTGGCGGGAAATCCGGGACGGATGGATGCTTCCACCTTCATGATATTGCATTTTGTGGCAGCCGTGGTATTAGGGGGCTTGATATTTGTAATCTCACTCTTCTCAAAAACATTTTCCGTGCCAATTAAGATATTGCTGGTAGTGGTTTTTACGGTGTTGGGATATTTCCTTCCGGATTTATTGCTTAAGAGCAGAATTGACAGCCGGCAAAAATCAGTGCGTAAAGCCATGCCGGATGCGCTTGACTTGTTGACTATCTGCGTGGAGGCCGGCCTGGGTTTCGATGCAGCCATGTCGAAAGTTCACGAGAAGTGGGATAACGAACTTGCCCTTGCATTTGGCCGTGTGATTAGAGAAATACAACTGGGTAAGCTAAGGCGGGATGCTTTACGGGATATGGCTGAAAGACTTGGCATTGCTGAGATGACCAGCTTTGTAGCAGCAGTTGTACAATCTGAGATGCTGGGTGTCAGCATGGCGAAAGTGTTACGTATTCAATCTGACCAGATGCGCGTTAGACGTCGCCAATATGCGGAAGAACAAGCTCATAAGGCCCCGATCAAAATGATTTTCCCGATGGGCCTGCTAATCTTTCCTTCTCTAATGATTGTTCTTTTGACCCCTGCTGCTTTGCGGTTGATGGGATCCTTAAAGTATTTCTCGTAAGACGACTGACAGGGTGTGTCCCGGACATATCGTCTTAATCAATTGTTGTGGGGTAGTCTGGACTGGCTCTTCCCACCGGTCTGTGGAGGTTGTAACCGGAAAGGATTCCGCTGGTGCCCAGATTGCCAGCAACAGGTTATCCATGTTCCGGAACCTGTCTGCCAATACTGCGGTCTGCCGATCCCCCGCCCCGGTTTGTGCTCAACCTGCCATGATTCCCAGCCCCCTTTCAAAGCGATCCGCTCCTGGGTGGTCTTTGAAGGACCCATTCGCCATGCCATTCATAGTTTGAAATATGGCAGGAATGCAGCTCTTGGTGATGCGTTAGCTCCACACTTGGCAGGTTACGCGCGTAAATTGGGTGGCGGGTGAACCTGGTGGTTCCAGTCCCGTTGGGCAAGCAACGTATGAAGGAACGCGGCTACAATCAGGTCGGTCTTTTAGCGATGCCGCTGGCAGCTATTCAAGGGTGGCGCTACTCACCGCAGGTTTTAGTCCGGATGCGCGAGACAAGGTCACAGGTTGGGCTTTCCCCCATGGAGCGCAAGGAAAATATATCCGGCGCATTCCGCGCCGTACCGGTTCTGGCGGCTGGGAAGGTAATCCTGCTAGTGGACGATGTTGTGACCACCGGTGCCACTCTAGGAGCTTGTTCCGAGGCGCTTATCAAAGCTGGCGCAAAGCATATCTATGCGTTGACCCTGGCGAGGGCACTACCGCACCACGGACTTCAAATTGTTTGATAGAATCCATCCTCAGAAGGAGTGAAATATGACGGTAAGAGTAGAAATCTTTGCAAAGAATTTGGAAGTGGATGAACCAATCAAGCATTATGTTACAAAGAAAGCCTCTAACCTGGACCGGTATCTAAGCGATATAGAACAAGTAAAGGTGGATCTGGAATATTTCAAATCAGCCCGCAGCGCCACCGATCGTTATGTAGCCCAGATAACTGTGAGAGGTCGCAAGGCATTGCTGCGCACCGAAGAGCGTTCTGATGAGCTAAATAATGCTTTTGACGCAACGATCGATAAAATGCAACGCCAGTTGGAACGTTATAAAGGCAAACATCATCATGGGCGTGGCGACGGCCGTGGAGTGACGGAGGTTTCTACAGCACCTGCCGAAGGAACGGACGAACAGGTTAGCGTTATCTCCCGGCGCAAGACATTTGAGCTGGTACCGATGAGCGAGGCGGATGCACTTGAACAGATGAAATTGCTCGGACACGATAATTTCTTTATCTTCTTTAATATTGAAACTGATACAATCAGCGTGCTTTACCA
This sequence comes from Anaerolineales bacterium, assembly GCA_050014055.1. Classification (GTDB taxonomy): domain Bacteria; phylum Chloroflexota; class Anaerolineae; order Anaerolineales; family Villigracilaceae; genus UBA877. The sequence goes on from JBEKEB010000037.1 coordinate 10,944, forward strand.
TCGACGCGACGATACCTATGGATTGATCGAGCCAAAGATCGGCTAGGCATCCGCGAATATGCCACTGGCCAGGAAATTTGCCGGGCCAGTGTTTTATGAGAGAGCTATGGAACATATTGAATTTGACGATAACCTGTTTGATGAAGGGTTGGCTGGCAGCAAAGTTAATACTGAGGAAATTCAAGAAGCAGTTTCCAGCATCCTGAAAGCCATTGGTGAGAATCCTGAACGTGAAGGCCTTAAACGTACTCCGGAGCGCGTTGCCCGCATGTACGCCGAATTACTTTCTGGGTATAAAGCTGACCCGATTGCTGTGGTCAACGAAGCCATTTTTGATGTCAAATACGATGAAATGGTGATCATACGGGACGTGGAGTTCTACAGCCTGTGTGAACACCACATTTTGCCATTTATGGGACGTGTCCATGTGGCTTATATCCCGGATGGAAAAGTACTTGGTCTTTCCAAAATCCCCCGGATCGTGGATATTTTCGCCCGCAGACTGCAAGTTCAAGAACGCATGACCCGCCAGATCGCAGACCTTATCCGTGACCTGCTTCATCCGCAAGGAGTAGGCGTGGTGGTCGAAGGTGTGCATCTTTGTATGATGATGCGTGGAGTTCAGAAACACAATGCTCGCATGACAACTTCAGCCATGCATGGTGCGTTCCGGGCAAACCTGGCAACGCGCCAGGAGTTTCTAGAAAATATAGGCCGCGGAACTTCACCATTCGTGATTTAGAATTGATCACACCACGCCTGTCCAGCGTATTGGGATGAAACGAAAATTAAGTAAATCAGTTGCGTAAAATTCATTTTGGTTCTAAACTATTGTTAATCAATAATGAATTGTAGTCAGTAATTTCTTCATCTGGAATTAATGCTAACAAAACCTCTCACTTACGTTGGAGTTGACCCGACCGCGGGACGGTTTCCGTTCACTCTTGCAGCGTTAAATCAAGACCGCAATTTGACCCTGCTGGCTGCCGGTGATGTAAATGATGTTCTGGCATTTCTTGCTGAGCAGAAGACCTGCGTTGTAGCGGTGAATGCTCCGCCACATCCCAACCAGGGGCTTGTCCGTAAGAATCTGGAGAAGCAGAACCTGGCTTTCGGTCATTTGCGCGGATCTGATATGCGCCAGGCGGAAAACGAATTGCGCGCACGCGGTATCTCGGTATCTCCCACCCCTGCGCGTGTGGAGACATGTCCAGCCTGGATGCAGATTGGTTTTGACTTATTCCGCAGGTTGAATGAAGCTGAATTCAAGCAATACCCCACGGAGAAAGCCCCGCGACAATGGTTGGAAACACATCCGCATGCCGCCTTCTGCGCTTTACTTGGCCAAATTCCTCTTTCCAAACCCACCCTGGAAGGAAGGCTTCAGCGTCAGATTGCTTTGTACGAACAAGGCATCGACATGAAAGATCCCATGGAGTTTTTTGAGGAGATTACACGCCATAAATTGCTTCATGGAGCGTTCCCGATGGAGCTGGTTTATACCGCTGAAGAATTGGATACTGTAATGGCAGCTTATATGGCCTTTTGCGTGGTTAATTCCCCGCAGGAGACCTTATTTATCGGCAACCAGCAGGAGGGACAGATTGCTTTGCCGGTGGCAAATTTGAAAGATAGGTACAGCTAGGATTGCCTGAGTTCTGTAAAAAAATGGCGGGGTTGTCCTCACCATTTTGATTTAAGGCTAGCTATCTGCCCCCCCGCTAGGTTGCTTCATTTCTTTTCTGGCCTTAAACCCTTCCAGGAACGCTGGAACAAGTGAAATGAGAATAATGGCGATGATGACCAGTTCAAAATTGTCCTGGACAAAAGATAGATTTCCGAAGAAATAGCCAAGCAGAGTGAAGGTCGCCACCCAGGAAACGCCACCAATAATATCCCATTTTAAGAAATAACCGTAAGGCATATTACCTGCTCCAGCGACAAAGGGAGAAAATGTCCGGATTATAGGCACGAAGCGTGCCATGAATATCGTCTTGCCGCCGTGTTTTTCATAGAAAACATGCGTACGTTCCATGTATTCTTTCTTAATCCATTTGATTTCGCCAGTGTATGCCCTGGCACCAATTGCATGCCCAACCCAATAGTTGATATTATCTCCCACTATGGCTGCAGAGGCCAGCAAGATGAAAAGCAACCAGGGGTTGAACGTGCCGCTTCCTGATAAGGTAGCCGCAGCAAAGATAAGCGAATCACCTGGAAGGAAGGGGGTTATTACGAAGCCGGTCTCCATGAAGATGATGAAAAACAACAGTCCATAAGTCCACACACCGTAATGAGCGATGATGATATTCAAATATTCTTTGAAGTGCAAGATGAAATCGATAAGTTTAAGAAGAAGATTCATGAGCCTTTCCTATTACTTTATTGTATGGGCGGGGGGATTATATCACTTTGCGCGTTTGAGCCCAGAATCACCATAATAGAACGCATTTTCCGGTTGATCAGTATCAGGGCAGGCAGAGTCAATAGCACCAATAAACCTAGCACAATGGTACCAGCAAGTGAGAACGAATCCAATGATTTTGAAAAAACATCATTGTTCAGATAGGGTTGGAGAGAACCTATTTCGATAATGATTGCAGCACTGTTCCATAACCCGTGGATTATCACGCTCAGGACATAAGTACCCAACAAGCGCAGAGGTTTTCCCTGCCAGGCAGACGCAATCCCCCAACCCATCACCCCGCTGGCAAAAATATGCATTAGCCCGCCGCCTGCGCGGACTGCCAGGAGTTGTCCCCAACCCTGACCGGGAGTACTACTGGCGAGAAGGCTTTCAACCAGAGCGAACCCTGCTCCGCTGATAACACCCAAGGCAAATCCCTGAGAAGGTCCTTGCAGGCGTTTCGCCAACAGCCAGACTATGACTGGTTTTAGAGTTTCTTCGACCAGAGGCGTTAACAAACCCAGAACCAGGAAGAGGCTGATCAAAACAAGTGAGTTGCTAAGATAAGGAGCAAGAATCTGCATCACGCTATCAATATCAGTCGCAGTGTGAATCTGCGCGATGACCTGCTGGAGGGTGGCCAGCCAATTTGGATTGAGCATAAGGATGAATATCAGGATTACAAGAACGCCCAGATAGACGAAAAACTCCATCAGAGTTGCCAAAAATGGTCCTACGGTCATCCCGATACCCAGGCTTCCCCAGAAACGGTTACGTGATCCCAGTGGAATTCCTCCCACCCCAATCCAGACCAGCAAAACCAGTGGTAAACCTATAGATATGATATAGAAAGGGGCAGCCGCCAGCCAGCCCAGCGAGAATTTCTGGTAAAGATAGTCACTAAGCAGGACGGCTCCAATCCATCCGGCTCCCAAGGTGATGGCCTGCCAGATTTTTACCGGCCTGGTTTGAAAAGGCCGGATGGATTTGCCTCTCATCCTTTGAAAGCTAAAAATAACCGCCGGTAGCATGGAAACCGCGCAGAACCCCAATCCGCTGGCGATGATGAAATTGGTCCCAATATTTGAGCCTGCCCCTGATTGAGGGGTCACGAGATCGTAGGCACTCGACAGCAGGATAAAGCCTGACAGACACAAATACATTGCCAGGCCGATCAGCAGAATGACAAAGAGCAGGACCGATTGACAATTGTATCTGGCCGGATTGGTATGCATGAATTCTCCTACTTTTCTACGATGGTAACGTTAATAAGTTCATCTCCTGGCGGAAGGACCATTCCTGGCTGGGGGTTACGTGCAGTGAGCGCTGAGAGAACCGGCATGCCACTTATAACCTGTCCAAAAATGGTGTATTGGCCGTAAAACTGTTCGGCAGGGGATAGGGTTATAAAAAAACGACCGCTATTCGTGTTGGGCCCGCTGTTATCCATGGCAACCATACCAGCTTGATCAAAGTGGAGACCGGCGGAGATTTCGGTTTGAAAAAGGTAACCGGTATTGCCCATACCGGTTTCACTTGGATCACCGGTCATAACGAGAAAATCAGGAAGCATTTTATAAAAAGTTATGCCATCATACCAGCCGCCGCGGGCCAAGATGACAAAATTATTTACGGCCAGGGGAGCCTTATCCGGCAAAAGTTGTATAACAACATCGCCTTTGGATGTGTGGAGCGTTGCGATATATTGCTTGAGCGGGTCGATAACCCAGGGCGGGCAGGCGCTGAACTGGCGAGCTGTGAGCGCTTCCATCCGCACAACCGTATCGAGGCTGGCAAAATCAGCCAGTCCGGTATACGGAGAAGACCCGTTGACGAACATGATGGGCGGCGCTATAGGCTGGGTGGCTGTGGATTGAATAGCTTGCTGGAGGCGGTCTGCAACGGTCTTACCATTAAAATCCGACTGGAATTTGGCAGGATCCATTCCAAGGCTGGCAGCCTGCTGCATTGCCCAAGGCTGAAAGGCAGCCGGAGCAAGGGCAGACCATTCGGCCTCTTTATCGAAGAGCAGGTCGTGCATTTCCCAGAATTTTCCCTGCAAATCGGCTGCTTCGACTGCCTGGGTGGCAAGTGCATCCTTATCACGGCTGGATAAGGGAGTATTCACATAAACAAGGCGGACATCATCCGGATGTGTCAGACGGATTTGTTTAAGAACGGCGGCCAGCAGGGCACAATACGGGCATTGATAATCGCTGAAAACCACGATAGTCACGGGTGCATCTGCCGGGCCGGTGGCATGGGCGCGGTCCCCCAATTCGGCGGGCAGCGCCTCGGGTGTGGTGGGGGTATGCAGGATGGTGCAAACCATGGCGGCGGGCGTTGGAGTGGCAGATAACGAGGTAGCGGTTGTGGAGGCGACAGGCAAAGTTGGCAACCCGGTTTGAGAGGCTGGTGAACAGGAAACCAGGAGCAAAGCAGAAATCAGGAGGAAAAATACAGAGAGAACCTTATGCATCGTACCTCGATTCAGCGGGCCAGCGCATTCTGGAGTTGCTGGAATGAACTCATTTGGGCAATTGTCTTTAAAAAGGCAGCCAGCGAACTACTTCGGGCGCGTAATGCCCGCACGGCCGGCCCGACCGGGTCCTCACCAGCCGCACCACCCGGTATATCGGCGTAGGCTCCATAAAAGGCAAAATAAGCCTGGTTAAGTTTGCGGATTGGGTAGCCGTTGTCCCAAAAGACCTGGCGGCGCTGGTCCATGTAGGATTCAGCTTCTGTGATCTTTCCGGCTGCCAGCAGCTCATCAACATGTACGCGGGTGGTATGCATTTCCACCCGAAAGTCAAAACTGGCTGGAGCGGGAGAAGCTGAAAGGCTGGCTGCCTGGACCTGCATGGCGTATTGGGCGGCCACTTCGGGATAGTAGCGCTTGAGCAAGGCAGCCCCCACCTCGCCTCCAACGATGTCGGCGGTGGTTTCATTCATCGTTCGCAAAGCCGGGTTGGTATCGTAGTTCAGGCCAAGCGGACGCGAGTCCAGCCAGTTGTGCGTCCACTCATGTGCAATCGTGTCAGTCAACCAATCCAGGGCAGTAGTGCGCTCGATCATGGTCGGGTACGTACCGATGCCTCCCACTGGAACAACCAGCGAAGAGACATCCAGGCCTTTGTCCACCTGGTTTTCAAGTGTCGCCTGTTGGTCGACGGTCAAATCGGGGATGAGGGAGATGGAGGCATCCTCCTGAATCTTGTTACGCGGAGAAATAACCAGATTATAGGGCAAGGGGGTAAGGTGGAACAGAACGGGTGGGATGGGTTGGCCGCCGGTGGTCAGACCCTCATCTGCCAACGTGGCGGAAACCTGCTCCTGCAAAATGGACTCAGCCATAGGGTCAAGTTGGCTCTGACGGGTGTACAACCCGGCGAGTTCAGCCCGAAGGGAAGTGGAAGCAGCAGCAGGGTCCTTGACCGATGGGTTTGAATATATCAAGTTCAACTTGTTTTCGTCCTGAAGGATGGTATCCATCAGGTTAAAATAGTCCACCACGAGCTGGTGTCGGGCGGGTCCGTCGAAGTAGTAAGGAGCAGCGATGGCGGACTGGCCGAGCTTAACCCCCAGAGCATCCAAGGTCCAATTAACAAAATCGAATTCAACCGGACGGGTATAGCGGCGGGCGGCATCGCCGGGGGCGTTGGAATAAAGCAAGGTGCTGTCTGACAGGAGAATGACAAAGAAGAGGGCGTAGAAGCCGATTTCGAGGCTTCGGAGAATACGGATGATCCAGACCATGGGGAAATTATATCTGGAAGCATGAGAGGCAAATTAGAGAAATCAAATTCAGCCCCCTCTGACTCGTTGGGCTTCCAGCACATTGGGCACGTTTTCGATGCGGGCCAGAATGCGGCTCAACTGGGAAATATCCTTGACTTCGATCACGATGCGCATATCTGCCAAGTTCTTGGTCATATGCACATTCACATCCACCATATTGACGTTTTCGCTATTAAGCAGGGTGGTAATGTCGCCCATCAGCCCCTGGCGATCGTAAGCGCGGATACGGACGGGGACCGGGTAAGTATGGACATTTTCACCCCAGGATACTTTCACCAGCCGTTCACGATCCTGGATGCGCAACATATTTGGACAGTCCTGGCGGTGGATGGTGGCGCCATGTCCGCGCGTGATATAGCCGATGATCTCATCGCCGGGGGTAGGATTGCAGCATTTAGCCATGCTGGTCAACAGGCCTTTCAGGCCAAGTACGGTAATCGCCTCGGTAGGGATGGCGTCGCTGGAGGCCGGCACTACAACCAATACATCGTCGCTCTCCTTGGTTTCGACAAGTTTGTTGACCACCCGGGCAATATTGAAATCGCCACAACCGATGGCGACATACAATTCCTCAGCGGTTCGGTCGAATTGCCTTGCCAGGCCATTAAGTCCATTTTCATCCAGTTCCGGCAGGCCGAGTCGCTGGATCTCATGTACCAGCATTTCCTTGCCCTGGACGATATTTTGATCCTGATCCTGTTTCTTGAACCAGGCGCGAATCTTCGAACGGGCGCGCTGTGTCTTGACCAATCCCAAGCTGGGGTTAAGCCAGTCGCGGCTGGGGCCGCCCTGCTTGGCAGTCAATATCTCGACCTGCTCGCCGGTCTGCAGTTCGTAGTCCAGGGGAATAAGCTTGTTATTGACCTTGGCACCCCGGCAGCGATTGCCGACATTGGTATGGACATGATAGGCAAAGTCAATCGGGGTGGAACCGGCCGGCAGGTCGATGATATCGCCGTGGGGTGTGAAGACGTAGACGCGGTCCTTGAACACATCGGTCTTCATGCTGTCGACAAATTCCTGGGCATCGTCGACGTCGCCGCGCCACTCCATCACGCGACGGAGCCAGTTGATGCGTTCGTCGTATTTGTCACGCGGGCCGCCTTCCTTGTAGCGCCAATGCGAGGCAATGCCAAACTCGGCGTTTTCATCCATTTCAATGGTACGTATCTGCACCTCCACCGGGCGTCCATCGTCATAAATGACGGCAGTATGGAGAGATTGGTAAAAATTATCCTTGGGGGCGGCGATGTAATCGTCGAATTCGTTGGGAATGGGCCGCCAATGGGTGTGGATGATGCCCAAAGCGGCATAACAGGCGGCAATATCGGGAACAATGAGCCGGACGCCGCGCACGTCCCGCACCAGGTCGAAGGATTTGCCTTTTTCCATCATCTTCTTATAGATCGAATAGATATGCTTGGGGCGCCCGGAAATTTCGGCTTTAACGCCGGTCTCTTTGAGTAATTTCGTGATGGCATCTATGATATTCTGTATTTCGGCCTCACGCGACTCGCGCCGCACGGCCAGTTGCTCGGCGATTTCCTTGTATTTTTCGGGGTTGGTATAGCGGAAGCCGAGATCTTCAAGTTCCCACTTGATCTGCCAGATGCCGAGGCGGTTGGCCAGCGGGGCGAAGATATCGAGCGTCTCCTTGGCGATCCGGCGGCGCTTTGACTCTGGGACGGCGCTCAGGGTACGCATGTTATGCAGACGGTCGGCCAGCTTGATGAGGACTACACGCACATCGCTGTCCATGGCCAGGAAAGTTTTGCGCAGGGTTTCGATTGAAAGCTCACGCTTGCGGTCGCGCAGGGCGGTTTCGCTTTCCACTTGAGGCTCCTGCTCATCACGATGTTCGCCGCGGGATACACGCGGCAGTTGGGTGAGTTTGGTTACTCCCTGTACCAGACTGACAACCCCGTCACTGAAATCGCGTCGCAAATCCTCGGCCGTGACCGAAGTGTCTTCGATGGTGTCATGCAGCAGCCCGGCGGTCACCACGTCGGCCGGCATGGAATACTCGGCCAGGATGGCGGCCACGGCCAGCAAATGGTTGATATATGGTTCTCCGGAAATACGTTTCTGGCCGGCGTGGGCCTTTTCTGCCACCCGGTAGGCGCGCTGGATTAATTCCCGGTCGGCGGGGGTATAGTATTCCGGGAGGCGAGCCAGGAGATCTTCCAGTTTGAGCGGTGAAGCAATTTTCATAAAATCTATTATAATCGCGCAGGTGGCACTTATGGCAAACCCCAATAACATCACCCGCCTGCTTGATTCGAAGAAAATCCCCCATCAGGCATTTGCTTTGCCGGCTGAAAAACTTGGCGCACGGGAAACAGCCCGCTTGCTGGGCGTGGACCCGGAATTGGTCTACAAGACCATCGTCATCTCCCGGCCCAAAGGCAAACCCATCCTGGCGGTCATCCCCGGCCCGAACCGGGTGGATCTGAAGTTGCTGGCAAGCGCGCTGGGCGAGAAAAAGGTCAATTTACCGACCGAACGTGAAGCGGAAGCATTGACCGGCCTGCAGGCAGGCGGAATCTCAGCGCTGGCACTCATAAACAAAGGCTTCCAGGTGGTAATCGACTCGGCTGCTAAGTCCAGGGGCGAGGTGCATGTGAGCGGAGGGCAGCGCGGGTTGAATATCCGGCTGCCGGTCGAGGCGCTGGCTAGCCTGACGCATGCCCGATTTGGCGTGATCAGTACCCCAGATCTTGATGATTCAATGGATTAAGCATCAAATTCGCCGACCTGCCTGCCATTGACATAGACGGTATAGTGGCCGGTCGGAAATCCCCCCAGATCAATATCCTGTTCGAACGGTTTGAGCACCTCGGCGCACATCTTATTGGGGTCGGCCAGCGAATACACTTCGACCATGATCCGGTTCGTGGCATCGGGTGGATTGACTTTAACACGCAGCGTGTGACAGGGGGTTGGCAGGTTGCCTTTCAGGTCGAGGAAATAATGCGCCGGGTTGCTTCCCTGTACAAGGATGGTGGCTGAGTCGAGAAAAACTCCGGCACGTGCCAACGCTTCGTCGCCGGCACGCGGCGCGTAGGGCGAAGCCGTTCCCGCACCCGAAGTGACCTGTTGTGGCGAAGTGGCCGAACCTCCCTGTGGGATGGGGGTCGGGCTTGCAACCGGCGGGAGCGCGGCCGTGGGGCTGGCTGAACCCGTTGAGGGGAGGCTAGTCTGGAGCGGGATGCAGGCAGCTAGTGCGAGGCTGACGCCCAGGATGAATATAACGTAATGACCAGACATTGGCACCTCCAAAGACAAGGATAATCATGGACTCCTTTACAGGTAGAGACGCTTCGACCAGTGAATTTGTTCCTCCGCCTTTTCATCCCTTCACCACGGCCAGCGGGCGCAGGCGCGCCACTTTGCGGGCAATCCCGGCTGCGACAACCGTTTCCACCACTTCATCCACGTCCTTATAAGCGGAAGGAGCTTCCTCGGCAAAACCGGACATGGAACCAGCGCGCACCTGGATGCCCCGGTCTTCGAGTTCACGGCGCAGGTCGTCGCCGCGGATTTCATGCCTGGCCCTGGCCCGGCTTTCCCTGCGCCCAGCACCGTGACAGCTGGATCCCCACGAGCGCAGCATGCTTGTTTCGGTTCCGGCCAATACCCAGGAACTGGTACCCATGCTGCCAGGTACAAGCACCGGCTGGCCGGTCGGGAGGAATTCGGGCGGCAACCCGGGCGCACCCGGCCCAAAGGCACGCGTAGCACCCTTGCGATGGACGCACACTTTGAGGGGCTGGCCATTTACCACATGCGTCTCGATCTTGCCGATGTTGTGACAGACGTCGTACACCTGCACGAGTTGCCAGCCTTTCAGCTTTCCTGAAAAAGTCTCTTCAAAGGCGCGCCGGCAGGAATGAACCAGCAACTGCCGGTTGGCAAAAGCAAAATTGGCGGCGGCGCGCATTGCACCCAGGTAGGCCTGCCCTGGTGGGCTGTCCATGGGCGCACAGACCAGTTCACGATCGGGCAGGTGCATGCCGGAGTGTTCCAAGATGCCCTGAAATGCCTGGACGTAGTCGGTGCAGACCTGATGGCCAAGACCGCGCGAGCCACAGTGGATCTGCACCACCAGGCAGCCTTCCTGCAGTCCGAAAACGGCGGCAGTCGGCGGGTCCAGGACTGCCTCGACCCGATCGACTTCGACAAAATGGTTGCCGGCGCCCAGCGAGCCGATCTGGAGGCGGCCGCGTTCCCTGGCGCGTTGACTGACTTTGGACAGATCCGCACCCTCCAGGCAGCCGCCTTCCTCGGTGCGGGTAATATCCGATTCAGTCGCATAGCCATTTTTGAAGGCCCAGCGGGAGCCTGCCCGCATCAGGCGGTCCAGTTCCGGCAGGTCCAGCCTGAGGCTCCCCGCCTGACCAACACCGCTGGGACAGTACTTATTCAGCAGGGTGGCCAGGGTATCCATGTAAGGAGCGGCGGCTTCAGCCTGGATGGAGCAGGCCAGCAGGCGCACGCCGCAGTTGATGTCGTAGCCGATGCCGCCGGGAGAGATGACACCGCCGGGAAATTCCGTGGCTGCCACGGCGCCGATGGGGAAACCATAGCCCTGGTGCATATCGGGCATGACCACCACGTGGCCGACCAGCCCGGGGAGCGTGGCGGCGTTGACAGCCTGTTCGAGCGATTTATCCCCGGCGATATGTTCGAGCAACGCGCGCGTGGCAAAAATACGGACTGGAACGCGCATATCCGAGCGAAAGGTCTGCGGGATCTCCCATTCGTAATCGGTGATGCGGGTCAAGTCGTGCAGGGTGATCATATGGATTTCAAGAATTTTTACCTTAGATTAACGGAAATAAACGTTTTTATAATCAGATGAATAGTAATAGAAGAGCTTTTCGATTTAGAAATCCTGTTTATCCCATTTATCTCCGGTGAATTTGAATCGCAAAACACGCGGTCATACGTCGAATACTATTTCGACTTCAAAACCTGCCGGTGTGGTACGGATTTGAAGGTTGTGGTAGGTCACAGCTTTGACGGGTTTGTTCAATGAAAGGACGGGGGCTCCGGACATATTGGCTTTAAGTTCCAATCCATTCAGGGATATTTCAAACGCATCGAAAACCAGGTGTTCCTGCTCGGCAAGAAAAACGAGTTCCGACAAGAAGAGCACCAACAGGCTTTCCAGGTCGGAGCCTTTGGCCTCAAAGACCCGGCTCAGGCGTGCTCCCGGAGCCGGCTGCACGCCTGCAAGGGAATTCATGCCCTGCGCGGCTTGGGCGAACAGATTCGGCAGGTTGGGGGCCCAAACGCGCAGAGCCCAATCGGCGGTATGGGGAAGTTCCTCGAACCCGGAGCTTTGGGTGAGCATTTAATAATTGTACAGCAAAAACCATTCTCCGGATTATTTCCTTAATATCGTGTTATCTACTAAACACACAGATGATCAAAGTTTCCAGTTATCAAGCAATATCGTATGTCATCCGGTAATCCCTTAATTACCCAACTTACAATTGACAAAACTCCCACTATCAGTGTACGATACCTTCGGGAACACTGTACAGGAATATGTTTACCGCTTTGCTCTGCTCTCGCCGCTTTAAGTTAATTGAATTTATTTCCATATTTTTAACTCTATTCCTGATAACCTGGAATCTGGGTGCAACCCCATTCACATTTTCATCGAAAGACACGGGGTTAGGCAGCAATTCCTTTTTTTCTACAGCTACCGATACAAAAAGTATTGCTCCAAAAGCGCATCAAGTTAATATTCCAACGGAAACCCCAACTGCCTCTCCAACCCAAGAATATACCCGAACGCCAGAACCAAGCAGCACAAAAACCAACCCATCATCAACCCAGCAATTTCAAGATACAGCAACAAGTAAACTAACTTCATCCCTTCCAATCTCCAATCCACCCGGAAATTTTTCCTCTGACGAAGTCTTGCTCCGGTTGGATACTTCCACAACGGAAAATGGAATAAAGCAATGTCTGAAATCAGCCAATGCCACGATTAAGTCACAAATAGAAGAACTCGATGTATTGGAAATTAATATCCCAACGGGAAAAGTCGCCGGGGCCATCGCCAGCCTTTCTAGTTGCCATGGCATTCTATATGCTGAACCAAACTATGAAGTATCAATAGCAGATACCATCCCGAACGATCCGGATTGGGGGAACCAATATGGCTTATTGGCGATCCATGCGCCGCAGGGTTGGGATCTAAACACCGGGTCTTCTGCGGTAACGATTGCCATAGTGGACACGGGGGTCGACCTAGACCATGTTGACTTGGCAGGGAAGATCGTACCCGGATTCGATTTTGTGAACAATAATAACCACCCACAGGATGATGATGCACAAAGCCATGGTACCCATGTGGCGGGAATCGCTGCCGCAGAAACGAATAATGGCATTGGGATCGCCGGCGTATCCTGGGGAGCTCAGATCATGCCTGTAAAGGTGTTGAATTCCGGTGGCTTTGGCACGTATGAGAATGTCGCGGCTGGGATCGTCTGGGCCGCTGACCATGGCGCAGAGGTTATAAATCTCAGTTTGGGGGGTTCCATGCCTTCCTCTGTGCTCAAAGATGCAGTTAATTACGCTTACGCCAAGGGTGTGACGCTGGTTGCGGCGGCCGGGAACTCGGGCAGCAATTCCGTTCTTTATCCGGCGCGTTACCCACACGTGATTGCCGTAGCTGCCACCGATAGTACCAATAACCGTGCCAGTTTTTCCAATTACGGTCCCGAAATTGACGTGGCAGCCCCAGGCGTTGACATATATTCGACCAATCTTGGCGATAACTATGGCTATCTCAGTGGAACCTCCATGGCAGCGCCTTTTGTTTCAGGATTGGTTGCGATTTTGCGAGGAATTCCTGGCAATGTCTCTCCAGACCAGATTACCCAAGAGATCGAAATAAGCGCACTGGACCTGGGAACTCCGGGCAAAGATGATTATTATGGATATGGTTTGATCCAGATGGATGCTGCCCTTCAGGTGCACGTGCCTCCACCAACGCCCACAACGAGCAGGCAGATGGCTGCTGCAGTTCTACCGGCTACCGGTTTCAGTCCAGATCGGATAACTATCCTGCCAGAGCAGTCCGCCGTAAAGGACTATACGGTTTTTTCAACGGGCATGAAAACAGACCTAGGCGACCTGTGGCTGGAGATCCCGCGCCTAGGTGTGGAAATACCCATCGTGGGCGTTCCGTTGTTCGATAATGGCTGGGATGTTTCCTGGTTGGGGGATCAGGCAGGCTGGTTAAACGGGACGGCCTTTCCCACACATGCGGGCAACTCGGTGCTGGCTGCGCATGTGTACGATGCATCCGGCCAGCCGGGACCATTCGTACATCTGGGCAGCCTGGTGTGGGGCGACCAGATCATCGTACATGCCTTCGGGCAGGAATATGTCTACGCTGTGCGGGAGGCGGAATTGCTGGCGCCCGGTGCGGTCGCGGCAGCAATCAAACATGAGCAATTGCCCTGGCTGACATTGATCACCTGCCAGGGTTATGAGGAAGCCAGCAATACCTATCGCTACCGGGTCGTGGTCAGTGCGGTGCAGGTGGCAATCAAATAGAGGAATGCAATAGATTTTCTTTTGGATCGAAATACTAGAGCATGATATAAGCCAAGTTGGTAGTCAACTTCTATGCCTGGACCAATCACCTATGTGGCAAGAAAATAAAAAAACTCTATTACCCCGTCTCCATGGGTATATCCGGTGATGAGAATAGAATATCCTTGCCGGCGTGCTTGAAATGATGCCGGTAGGCGGCAGTTTCGTCCAGTAGGGATTGAATTTCCGCTTTGACGCTGGTGGAGTGAGGCCTGTCTTTGGAGATTGTGCCTGCCATTACGGTCAGATTGTCATCTTCTTCGGATTGAATGGAAATTATTCCCTGGGAAACCAGCCAAGCCAAGCCTCGGCGGACGGTGACGGAACGTTGGATGGTGGCGGTTTCAAGTGTAGACCAGGTGATCCTGCCTTCCCGGTGGTTTATTGCATATTTCAACAAACCGGCCAGCTTTGCCAGGAAGTCCTCCGGCTGATCGATAGGATCGTTAACAGCGAACAGATAGACCTTTCGGGGATGGACTACTTCCAAAGCGAGGCGCAGTTCATGCAAGGATGGGGGAATGGTCCAGATTGTGAGAGCATCGGCAGGTGTCAGTTCGTAGCGGTCCTTCCCGCCAACCCGCTTTTTTTCTTCTCCTTCGGCCCAGACCAGTGTGGAAGATTGTTCCCGTAAGGTGGATAGAATTTGGGAAGGCGCGCGGGCGTTCCGATAATCAATGATATCAAATTTGCTGGCCATTACTTCGACCAGCTGACCAGACAAATTGCGAAAGTCCACAAATTCCATCTGGACCTGAGGAGTGCCGCGCCAGTCGGTGGCGCGCAGACTGTAGGCCAGGTCAAAGCGGCCTTCCGGCAGCGTATCTTTTTCCTCGGCGCCGTTCCACCATAATACGGTACGGGTATTGCCGGCTTCATCGGTCACGTTCAATTTCAGATGTTCCTGGTTGCGTCCGATCGAGGTTTTGGATTGTATTTTCAACCCAGATGTGGCCAGGATCAGTTTTTCGTTTCCAGGGCCATAGGGAGCCAGGCTTTCGAGCGCCGCGGCCAGTTCCATGCTGGCTTCAGGAAGGGTGAGCCAACCATCAATCTCACGGCTTCTTTCTGTTTGGATTC
>JBEKEB010000038.1:0-25749 GCA_050014055.1 Anaerolineales bacterium
TTCCACCAATTTGCAGATGCAGAATGCCCTGGCAGCGCTGGCGCGCGTTTCAGCTTTATACAACATTGTTCCTGAACAGAATCTGGGTGTGGGGGAAAAGGTCGAGCGTCTCAAAGGCGAGGTTGAGTTCAAAGATGCTACTTTCTCTTATGATGGACGTGAGACAGTATTCGAGCATTTGTCATTCCATGTCGCCGCCGGGGAGCATATTGCCATCGTTGGTCCGAGCGGGGTTGGAAAAACCACCCTGATCAGTCTGATCCTAAGGCTGTACCAACCCACGCAGGGGGAGCTTCGTTTTGATGATCGGCCGGCTTCCGATTACGAACTCACCTCCCTGCGAGAACGGATCGGCTATGTACCGCAGAACAGTCTGCTTTTGTCGGGAACGATCATGGAAAACCTGCGCTATGGAAACCTCGATGCGGATGAGGCGCATGTCATCTGTGCCACGAAAACTGCCGGCATCCATGATTTTATTGCGGCCCTACCGAATGGCTATCAATCCCGGGTTGGCGAAGCCGGGGTCAATTTATCCGAAGGTCAAAAACAACGCCTGGCGATCGCACGGGCCCTGATCAAGGACCCCGATATCCTCATCTTCGATGAACCTACCTCCGCGTTGGACAGCTTTACGGAAAATTCTTTCATCGAGGCTCTGAAAGGCATGACGCAAGGGAAAACTTTATTCCTGATTGCGCATCGTCTGACCACCGTAAAGAATGTCTCCCGGCTGCTCATTCTCAGTGAAAATCACCTGGTTTCCATGGGTTCTCATCAAGAATTGATGAAATCCAGCGAATATTACCGTTCCCTGATAGCCAATCAGCAAATTATTGTTTCGAATTGAAGGTAGTTTTATCTCCCTGCCTGATCGGCGGAATAACCTTCCCGCCTAGTGCCACGCGATTCATGCGTTAATCAGTGATAAAATTCTTGGGTTATTAGAAATTGGAAAGGAAACCAACTGATTGCTATGGATAATCATATTGAAGAGAGAAGTACGGCAGAGTTATTCAGCCAATATGCGACCTTATTATTACAATGGTCCTGGTTGTTAATCTTACTGGCCGTCCTGGCCGGAGGAACGGCCTATTATATTTCCAACCGCTCCACACGGATTTATCAATCCTCAGCCCTGGTCATGCTCAACGGAGCCCCCGGATACCAATCTGACCCCTACAGTGCCTCGGTCGTGGGACAACAATTGGGCGCAACCTATGCGAAGGTCATGACCACGCAACCTGTCCTGGACAGTGTTGCGAAGAAATTAGGCTACCCGTACTTTCCTTATTCTGCTTCGGTTCAGGTGACGCCTGATACGAATACGGGATTACTGACGGTTACCGTTACTGATATTGATCCTGCTCGAGCAGCCTTGATCGCGAACACGTTGGTCAATGTTTTTGCTGATCAAATGCAGTCTGATCAGGTCTCCCGTTATGCGGATTCGAAAACGAGCCTGCAAGATCAGATGACTTCCCTCACTCAAAAGATCCAGAGTACAACAAGCGCGATTACCGTACTCAACACGCAGATCCAGGAAGCGAACAATGCATTGACATCAGTGAATGCAGAAATTCTAACGAACACAACCATTATTACCAACACTACCACCATTATTACTAACGCTACCAATACTACCAATAAACTGCAAACGCTACCGGCTACGACAATCGCGGCTGACCAGGCCATCATCGCGGCTGACCAGGCCATCATCGTGGCTGATCAAGCCAAACGCGACCAATTAAACATCACCCTGGCGCAGTACCAACCGCAACTGACCCAATTACAAACCACGCTGGCGCAGTATCAACAGTCATATAACAGTTTGTTCCAAAGCTATCAAAGCGTGTTGCTTGCAGAAGCACAGGCAACGTCCACCATCGTAATTAAAAATCCCGCTGTCCCCAATGGATATCCTATCGCACCCCAGCCAACGCGGAGTGCGATGCTGGCGGCCGTGGTTGGCCTGATGGTCGCAGCAGGGATTATTTTCCTGATCGAATTTCTGGATGATACCATTCGAGACCCGCAGGAAATAACCCGGCGATGGGGAATCCCGATACTGGGGATGATCGTAAATTATAAATCATCAGAAGGAGAAGCACTCGTTACGGTCAGGCACCCGCGCTCTCCTATTTCGGAAGCTTTCCGGTCATTGCGTACGAACCTGCAATTCGCAGGAGTAGAAACGCCGGTGCACACTTTGCTGGTGACCAGCCCGTCGCCTTCCGATGGAAAGACTACAATCGTTGCGAATCTGGCCAGCGTAATAGCCCAAAGTGGCCGAAATGTGGTCATCGTGGATGCAGATTTGCGCCGACCCAGGATCCATAAAATGTTCCGGCTTTCCAATCGGGTCGGGCTAACAGATCAATTTATCCGCACTCAGGACCGTCTCGATGGCTCGCTGAAAAGTACAGAAGTCCCAAATCTTCATGCGATCACCTCCGGTAATTTACCCCCCAATCCCTCCGAATTGCTGAGTTCGGGCAGGATGTCTGATATTTTGAAGCTATTGAGGGACCAATTTAATACAATCATTGTGGATTCTCCTCCTGTATTGCTTGTGACAGACGCGATGGTTTTAGCGCAGCACGTAGACGGGGTTTTGCTGGTTGTCAAGCCAAGTTTAACGAAATGGGCTGCTCTCAGGCAGGCGATTGAGCAATTGCAGCGTGTCAAAGCTAATATACTCGGGGTGGTAGTTAATGATGTTAATGTAGGTCGTTCCCGATATTACTACTATCGCGGCTACTATAAACAGAAATACGGTAAAGGTTACCACTACGCTGAAAATGATGCTCCGGAAGTAGTCGCAGAACCGAAAGTCAACGATTCTGCCCCCACTGTTTCCGGGCCGTTATTGCTGCGACGCATTATCGATGATAAAAAGGATGATAATAATAAGAAGAAGACATAGTCAAATCCATCGCCTTTTTAATCCATTGATAAATGCTTATGAATGTAAGTGATGGCAAGGAAAACACCGATCGTAAAGTGCAGGTCTGCCCTTTCTTGGGTCTCAAAGACGATCCTGCAACTGCGCTCTCGTTCCCATCATCACATAATCGTTGTTTTCATGCCAGGCCGGCCATACCCGTAAAATTGGAGTTTCAGCGGACAGATTGCCTGTCGATTAACCATACCAATTGTGAGGAATATAATCGTAAGCCGGATACTCCCCTGCCACCTGAATTACGATATGTGGGTGGTTCTGGGCTGAGGGAAAGGTTTGGTAAAGGCGGTGTTTGGCTTCTTCTAGTTGTTTTCGTGATCATCGTGTTGATAGCATGGCAGTTCCTATCTCGAGGGTTGATGGGGTTTGGAAACCCCGGGCAATCTCCGGAAATGACAGTACCTGCATTTTCGACAAATGTTGAAAACCAAACCCCGCTTATTTTAACAGTTCAACTGCAAGATACTCCAACCCCAACGCTCTTTATTACAGCTACACCTACTTTCTTAATCCAGACATTCGCCCCGACGGTAGTATTGCCTCATACATTGGAAACTCCCATCGGCGTCGAACATAAATTAGTTATTCATCGGGTTCTGGCGGGGGAAAGCCTTGTGTCAATCGCCAGCCAGTTTTGGACAACTGTTGAAGCAATCCAGGCCGTGAATTACTCTCTGCCGAGTCCTTTAAGGATTGACTGGTTGATTATTGTTCCAATTAATCAGTCGGAAATCCAGGGATTGCCTGTCTTTGAGGCCTATCAGGTAAAGACGGATATTGCTGTGAGAATACTGGCACAACAATTGTCCGTCGACCCGGCCATATTGGAACTATATAATGGCCTTGGAAATGACGAGTATTTAAGTTCGGGTGAGTGGGTTCTTGTCCCGCACATGGGTACGGCTACACCGTGAAATCTGGGAAACCATGTCCCCGATTTAATCCGACGGAATGCCATCTATACTCTTTGTCTGTCTAGCTAATCGCTACCGATCCCCATTGGCAGCAGCTTTCTTTTGTCAATGTTTGGAACAGGCTGCGAACCGGCAAGATTGGTCAGTGGGCAGCGCAGGTACCTGGACTAAAGCGGGCCTGCCACCGGATGGCAGAGCACTTCAGGATGCGCGAGACTGGGGTCTGGATATTAAGGCTCATCGTTCCAGGCAGGTCAATGCCGTTCTTTTATCGCAGAGCAATTTGGTTTTGGTAATGGAAGCAGGACAGAAAGAGGCTCTTCAGGTTGAGTTTCCCAGGGAACGCGAAAAGATTTACCTTCTTTCAGAAGTGGTGGACGGCGTCCCCTATGATATTCCTGAACCCAACGACCCCGACACGTCTCACCAAGAAATTGCGAATGAAATATATGGATTAATTAAACGAGGCTTCAAAAATATTTGTAATTTGGCACTTAATACTATCAACATATAGCACTAGGATTGCGTATTATAAAGTTAACTCGGATTGAATATTCTCCGGCAATTTGACGAACCCTAAAATGTCGATTTCACCTATTACCATCCGACTAAGGGCTCGTCTTTTTTTATTTTTTGATAATTCTCCTTTTATTCCTTTCATCTCAATTATGCTTCATGAACTATAAGGATTGTCATAACAGATGGGGACAAAAAGCGTTTGACGGGGTATTTTTTCTGTTGTAAACTTTTCTAACGAAAATTCGTTTGCAGTTTTCATACCTCAGTTTACGAAAGGGATAGAGTAATGACTACCCAGGAAGATTTTGTACGCCCACATATGTCTACAGTCCGACAACTCCTGCTGAGTTTCTTCTGGTTTTCGACCAACATGATGTGGTCTGCAATCCTCATCATAACAATGCCAAGCCAGATCAAAGCGGCGGTGGGGGACGCGTCCAAGGGCAGTGCCCTGGGGCTGGCTCTGGGCGCCGGGGCGTTCATTTCGATGATTGCCGCACCTGTCTTTGGTGCGCTCTCCGACCGAATTCATTTGCCGGGTGGTAGACGGAAACCCTGGATTGTGATCGGCTCGATTGGCAACGCGATCGGGCTGGTAGGTCTGGCTTATTTGATCCAACCGGGACACCCTGAATCAGTTGTTGGGTGGGCGGTGGTTTTCCTATTTGTTGAACTTTTTAACAACGTCGCCACAGGTCCCTACAGCGCATTGATCCCTGACCTAGTTCCGGCTGAGCAGCGTGGCTCAGCTTCCGGTTGGATGGGGCTTATGACCATGCTCGGGACGTTCGGCGGCGGAGTGATGGGGTTCCTGATCGGCCCGCTGGGCTTTGCGGGAATATACTTCATCTTGATTGGGGTGATTTTGCTGGGAGCGATCGTGACTGTCTTTGGAGTAAAAGAGTATGATACGCCGCGAGAAGTCCCGCCGTTTAAACTGAGTGAATTCCTGCGCGGTCTGTACGAACCCTTCAAACATTCGGATTTTACCTGGGTGTTTCTCACCCGCTTGCTCGTAACCATGGGCATCTTCACGGTGCAGGAATTCATCCAATATTATCTTGGGGATGTCATAGGCGCTCCGTATATCCTGGCTGGGTTTGGGAAAGTCGCCGATACCGCCGAATCCGCAGTTTCCTTTTTTCTCCCGGCATTATTATTGGGTGCAATCATCACCACCCTGGTCGCGGGGGTATTATCGGATAAGTATGGCCGGAAGATGATGGTATACATTTCCGGAGCGCTTATGGGAGTCGTCTGCCTGGTGTTCGTCCTGTTCCATTCATTCACATTGGCGGTTTTAATGGGCATCGTCTTTGGCCTGGGCTATGGTGCGTACGAAAGCGTGGATTGGGCCCTGGCGTCTGATGTACTCCCATGCATGGATAACTATGCCAAAGATATGGGAGTCTGGCACGTGGCCATGGTGCTCCCGCAGGTGATCGCAACCCCGATTGCAGGTTTCCTGTTAGATAACTTTCAACGCGTTGGCAAGGTTCAAAATATTCCCAACCTTGGCTATACCGTTATCTTCATGGTGGCAGTAGTGTATTTCATTTTTGGTACGGTGTTTGTCAAGCAAATCAAAAAAGTTCACTAAAACTTGCCAGTTGGAGCTGGATGCGCATAGCCACTTGTGCGAAGCAGTCGTCGGATCGTGATAGACCAACATTGACTGGAATGCTTAGTTCGATAGTAATTACATTCAAAGTCTCAAAAAGGTAAGACTATGGTCAAAATCGTAGCTGATACCACATCTGGATTGCCGCGTGATTTGTTGAAAACACTCGGCATCCCGCTCATCCCGCAGATTGTTTGCTTCGGGGAAGATTCGTACCGCGACGACACCGAATTGGATACAGCTGCTTTCCTGCAAAAACTCAAAGCCTCGACGGAGTTACCCAAGACAGCCGCGCCGCCTCCGGCGTTTTACCACCCGGTTTTCGAGCAGGCGCTCAAAGATGGCGAGGATGTGATTGTTGTGGCGCCATCGGAAAAGCTCAGCGGGACCGTGCGATCGGCAGAAGTGGCTGCGCAGGATTTCCCGAAACTCAATGTTCATGTGGTGGATACACAGACCATCGCAGGCAACCTGGCCAGTCTTGTTCTGGTTGCCCACGAGTGGTCGCGGGAGCAAGCTAATGCGGAAACCATCGTAAATCGCCTAAAAGAATGGATTCCGCGCGGGCATATCTTTTTCCTGGTAGATACACTTGAGTATCTGCAAAAAGGCGGTCGTATCGGTGGGGCCAAAGCCCTGCTGGGCGAGATGTTGCGGATCAAACCTATTTTGTGCCTGCAGGACGGGCAGGTGGAGCCTTTCGAGCAACAACGCACCAAGCGGCGTGCCGTTGCGCGCTTACTCGAAATTGTCGAGAAACAATGCCCGAAAGAGCCGGATGCACATTTATGTGTCATGCAGGCCGACGCAATCCAGGAGGCTGAAGGTCTGGCGAAGGAACTCAGATCCAGGATGAACCTGACCCATATCCCGATCTACGAGCTGCCTCCAGCAATCGTCACGCATGGGGGGCCGGGCGTACTGGGCATCGGCTTCTTTGTAGCATAAAAGCCCTATGGTATAATTCGCGGGCTATTGCGAAAATTCCCACGAAAGTGGTATTAGGAGAATAACTATGTCAGGTCACAGCCACTGGGCAACCATCCGCCGAAAGAAGGGCGCAGCAGATGCCAAGAAAGGTGCTATTTTTACCCGTTTGGCGCGGGAAATCGTCATGGCGTCCCGTGAGGGCGGTGGCGATCCGGACTCCAATTTCCGGCTGGCATTGGCGATTGAAAAAGCGCGTGGCGGAAATATGCCCAAGGAAAATATTGACCGGGCCATCAAGCGCGGAACTGGTGAGGACAAAGATGGCACAGTCTATGAAGAGATCACTTACGAAGGCTACGGACCGCATGGTGTGGCATTGATCATGGATTGCGTCACCGACAATCGTAACCGGGCCGTGGCGGAAATCCGGCACCTGCTCAACCGAAGCGGTGGGAATATGGCAGAGGCAGGAGCAGTCGGCTGGCAGTTCAGCCGGAATGCCTATTTCTCTTTCCCGGCCAGCATGCTGGGTTACGATAAAGCGTTCGAACTGGCATTGGATGCTGGTGCAGAAGATGTCCAGCAGGATAGCGATAACATTGAAATTATCGGTCCGGTGGAGGCCTTCAAGAAAATCAGCGATGCCCTCAAAAAGGCCGGTGTAAGCCCTGATGACGCCGAATTGCGCATGATCTCCAAGCAGGATTTGGAGCTTCCGGTGGATCAGACACTCTCGGTACTGCGCACAATTGAATCTCTTGAAGAGCTCGATGATGTGCAGAGTGTATTTCATAACCTGAAGATTTCCGATGAGGCTCTGGCTGCTCTTGAGGCCGAAGAGGCATGACCTTGGTATTGGGGATTGACCCGGGAACGGCAACGACTGGTTATGGTCTGGTGCGCGACCGGGAAGATGGTAGCTTGGAATCAATCGATTTTGGCACCATCCAGACCCCACCACGCATCGCGGCTCACAAGCGCTTGTCCATGTTGTTTTCCCAATTGAACGAACTTTTGCTTCTCCATCGCCCGGACTCTTGCGCGGTGGAGAAGCTGTTTTTCCAGAGTAACGTAAAAACTGCAATAGCTGTCGGACAAGCGCGCGGTGTGGTGCTGCTGGCGATCAGCGAAGCCGGTTTGGATATGAGCGAATATACCCCCAACGAGGTTAAGCAGGCCGTGACGGGCTATGGGTCTGCCGGGAAGAAACAAGTCCAGGAGATGGTGCGGGTTCTTCTTGGGTTGCCAGATATACCAAGACCCGATGATGCTGCTGATGCACTGGCAATTGCCATTACACACCTGCATACACGGAGATTCTGAACCTAAAAGTTTGAAGAACACGAAGATAAATGTAATAAGGCTTTGCAATCTTCGATTCTTTATGTGAAGGCAAGGTGAAGAATGATCGCGACTCTGCGTGGAGAGATCACTCAAATTGAAGAGACATCTGCCATCATTGAGACTGGCGGTGTAGGCCTGCGTGTTTTTGTTCCAAAGCCGCTCCGGGAAGTGATGAAGACTGGTGAAGCCATTTTCCTTTTCACCCATCTGGTGGTACGCGAGGCTGACTGGAAGCTGTACGGGTTCGAAACGCAGGCAGACCGGGAACTCTTTACCATCTTACTCGGGGTGGATGGTGTTGGTCCGCGCACGGCGCTGGCGGTGCTTTCGACACTGAACCTGGAAACTGTTCAGCGGGCGGTTTTTAATGAAGAGCCCGATTTGCTAAGCCGTGTTCCGGGTGTGGGCAAAAAGACTGCCCAGAAAATGGTGCTTTACTTGCACGATCGGCTGAGACCGGTTAGCGGATTGGACAAAATTGCGTCCATGTCGGATAGCGATTCTGAGGTTTTAGCTGCACTGACGGCGCTTGGGTATAGTGTTGTGGAAGCGCAAACTGCCATCCAGACCATCCCGAAAGATGCGCCGGATGAAGTGGAAGAACGTCTCCGGATGGCGCTGCAACAATTCACTGGAAAATAAGTTTAGAGTAGCGGGTTAATAATCAGCGAGTTTGGAGCATAAATGTTGGATAAAAAGATAGCTTTCATCGGTTCGGGAGCCATGGCTGAGGCCATGATTTCAGGCTTGCTGCGGCATAAGTTGGCCAGACCTGAAAACCTGCACGCTTCTGACACGCGAATCGAACGCGTGGAAGAACTGCATAAAAAATACGGTGTTGAACCTTTCACAGATAACAATCGGGCTGCCAAACATGCCGATGTTGTTGTTCTGTCAGTTAAGCCACAGCGATTGACCGAAGTGCTAGGCAACCTGAAAGACGCCGTTCCAGCAGCAGCTGTGGTGTTATCAATTGTCGCAGGTGCGACCATCGAAAAAATCAGTGAAGGTTTGAAACATACCGCGGTGGTACGGTCGATGCCGAACACCCCGGCTCAAATTGGCGAGGGCATTACAGTCTGGATTACTTCTCCAGCGGTTAGTGAGTCTCAAAAAGAGACTGCCCGAACCATCCTGAGTGCGCTCGGCGAAGAGGTTTATGTCGATGATGAAAACTACCTCGACATGGCAACCGCACTTTCCGGCACCGGCCCGGCCTACGTGTTCATTTTCATGGAAGCCATGATCGATGCCGGGGTCCACATGGGTTTCTCGCGGCGGGTCTCAGAGCAACTCGTGATACAGACGCTGCGGGGTTCAGTGGACTTTTACCAAGCGGTCAACCGGAAATCCAGTGTCCACGTTGCAGCGCTCAAAAATCAAGTCACATCTCCGGGTGGTACAACTGCCGAAGCACTGTATTATCTGGAAAAAGCCGGATTCCGTACAGCCATATCACGCGCCATCTGGGCTGCCTACCAGCGTTCGCTGGAACTGGGTAAAGAGAAGCCGGTGCATATCCCTGAGACGAATAACGGGAGCGAGAAATAATAGAGCATGTAGGCGGAAAAAAATTTCATGAGGTAACAGCGGATGTTCGATGGGACATCCGCTGTTTTTATATTAAATTGCGTAGAGTATAATTTGAGGGCGCTTCTGCTTATCCAAATCTCTTTGCATACCGTTACCTTCTGGCTTCCACCCTCCATGTCTCTTATCACTGTCACCAACCTTTCCAAATCCTTTGGCCCAGTAGATCTCTTTTCCGGTGTCAGCTTTGCCATCCCGAAAGGAGCGCGACTGGCACTGGTTGGACCGAACGGTTGTGGCAAGACCACCATGCTGCGGATCCTGGTCGGTCTGGACGAACCCTCTGGAGGAACAATTGCACGGGCCAAGGCTATTCGTCTGGGTTACCTGCCACAGGAAGCTGAATTTGAAATGGATGGGACAGTCTGGGAGGCCTGCATTTCTGGATTTACGGACCTCCTCGCCCGCCAGCAGGAATTAGAGAAACTTGAGGCGGAGATGTCCACTCCCGAGAGGCTCGATCAGGCTTTGGTTCGATATGGGCCATTACAACATGAATTTGAGCGGCGAGGCGGTTACAGCTTCCATACCCGTATAAAACAAGTTCTGACCGGCCTGGGTTTTTCATCCAAGGATTACCACATGCCATTGACCCACCTCTCCGGTGGACAGCGTACGCGTGCTTACCTAGCCCGCCTGTTGCTCTCCGAACCGGATCTGCTCCTGCTCGACGAACCCACCAATCATCTCGATATTGCTGCTGTGGAATGGCTGGAAGGGTATCTGAGCCAGTGGGACGGCGCAGCGGCCATCGTATCGCATGACCGCTATTTCCTCGACCGGGTGGCCAATGGTATCCTGGAAATGGCTTTCGGAGCCACCGAGCACTACCCGGGCAACTACTCGGCCTATTTGCGAACACGGGAAGAACGCTGGGAACACCGACGTGAAACCTTCGAAGCAGAAAAGGAAAAACTGCTCAAGGATGTTGAATACATCAAGAAAAACATCTCCGGGCAGAATGTCAGCCAGGCCAAAGGAAAATTGCGACGGCTCAGCCGGGTTGTCCAGGCCATCGAACAAGTTGGCATGGATGCCGCAGTTAACCAGAAATGGGCAGAGACTGCTGAGAATGTGATCATAGCCACATCGCCCTTCGGGCCTGAGGAGGCAGAACGACGGGTAAGGGCGTTGCGCGCTCCTAGACGTACACTTCCGCGCTTGCACTTAAATCTGCGCCCGGCAACGCGTTCCGGGGAATTGGTTTTGCGAACATCAAACCTGCGTGTCGGTTATCCCGGGAAGCTGCTTTTTTCAGCGCCGGATATCGTTCTGCGGCGAGGGGAATGTGCGGCGTTAATCGGCCCCAATGGAGCTGGTAAGACAACGTTCCTGAAGACTGTTCTCGGCCAACTGGAGCCGCTGGAAGGCGAAGTGACACTGGGCGCTTCGCTAAAGATTGGTTACTTTGCACAGGCACATGAAGGGCTCAATCCTGAAAACACACTTATCCAGGAAATCGATTCGGTCATGCCAAATTGGCTGCCGGGACAAATCCGCGAATACCTGGGTAAATATCTTTTCTCTGGGGATGATGCGTTTAAAAAGGTGTCCGTCCTCTCCGGCGGAGAGCGTGGGCGGCTGGCTCTGGCGAAACTGGCTTTGCAGGATACCAACCTGCTGTTATTGGATGAACCAACCAACCACCTCGATATCCCCTCCCAGGAAGTGCTGGAAGCTGTCCTGGATGATTACTCTGGGACGATATTACTGGTTACGCATGACCGCTATTTGATCGATACGCTTGGAACGCAAATTTGGGAAGTGGAGCCCGATGAATCCACCCTTTCCCTCTTTGAAGGAACGTATAGCCAGCGCAGGGTCGAGCGGGAACGCCTGGCTGCCCTGCAAGCAGAGAATGAATTTAAAGCCGTTAAACCACATTTAGTGCGCCGGTCCGCGGATCCGGCCGCGAAAGAAGAACGCCGCCGGATCGCGCGGCAGCAGGAATTGGAGAACAAGATCTCGGCACTTGAAGAGGAATTGGGCCAGATCGGATTCCGGCTTGAAAATCCCCCTTCCGATCCGGCCAAAGTGGCACAATTGGGCAAGGAGTACCAGCGTATTCAGCTTGAGATGGATGTCTGGCTGGCCGAATGGGAGGAGTTACAAGTCTGATAGTAATTAGTACGAAGGAGGTGGAGAATTCTCCTCGGCCTTTTGCGTGCTAAGTCCTGCGCTTTGCTTTTGGTTTCAGGTTCTTCCTGGAAGGTTTCGGAGTTCCGGCAGGTTCCACATGAACCGTCACATCTGCTGGTGAGATTTCCTTAAGGATGGCATTCTCGATCACCTCGGTGGCGGAGTGGGCATCCTTCAAGGTAACACTTCCATCCATAGTTACGTGCATATCGATAAAAGTATGCGCCCCGGAGGGACGGATGCGGATGGCATGTGCGTCCAGCACCCCGGGCACTCTGGCAGCGATCATTTCTATCTTTTCCGCCAGTCCCCTGGGAGCAGTGTCCAGCAGGGAAGAAACCGTCCGCCAGCCCAGTTGAGCGCTAACGTAAATGACTATGACAGCTACGACTAGTGCAGCGACGGAATCGGCCTTGTTCATCCAGGCCAATCCGTGGATAGAATTTGCAATAGAAAGGCCGATCAGGCCAAGGATGACCACGGAAGATGACCAGATGTCAGTACTGAAATGCAGGGCATCCGCCTCAAGGGCCTGGCTTTTGAACTTGCGTGCAGCCTTATAGAGACGGCGAGAACGGGTGTAATCAATGGCGATGGAGATGCCCATGATAATAAACGACCAGATGGAAGCTTCCACTACAGCATTTATAAAGAACAACCGCAGGATGGATTCGTAGATGATCCACGCAGAGGTTACCAATAGAAGCAAAGCCTCAAAAAGGGCAGATAGATTTTCAATTTTGCCGTGGCCGAAGGGATGCTCCTTATCGGCGGGTTTGTCCGAAGCACGCACAGCAGAGTAGGTCGCCGCAGCAGCAACCAGATCCAGGCCGGAATGGGCAGCTTCCGCCAGGATGCCAAGAGAATTGGTCAAAAGCCCGACAACAAGTTTAAAAGTTGTCAGGAAAACCGCATAGACTACGGAACTCAAGGCGGCAAAGCGCTTTTCTGTTTTGGCTTCCTGGTTTGACATGAAATTCCTTTTGATTGGTAAACAGGTCAATTATAATGGAGAAATTTCCAACATGAATCAAGCGGAAGGTTTTGATAATGGAATAATAATAAATTGGAAAGCAACTTCCTTATCACAGAAATTTAATCTTTTAAGATTTAAAACTGGTGTATTATTAGTTTATCTATGAATGAACCAACAGATTCCAATATTTATCGGTCGATCAAAGTGCGACCCCGTTTAAGACGGTTACGTACCAGACTCCCTTCATCAGGGAGTTATTTTAAAATATGAGGCTTCGATGAATGGACTAAGCCCGCGTCGGGTAGCAATCCTTTTCAATAAAGATGGCCAGGTAACCAAAGGCGATCCCCAGGATCTACTAGCAATCCAATGCACAATTACTGCCACGCAAAACTTATATAAAGCTTTAATGGGTTTGGGATATGAGGTTGTCAAAATCCCGGTAAGGAGTAATCTCGGGGAACTCGAAATCAGGCTCCGTTCTTTCTCTTCCAAAGATACTTTTATCTTCAGCAATTGTGATGGCTTCAATGGCAACAACATGGGAGCTGCTGAGGTTGTTCGCGTGATCGAACGGATGGGGTTTCAGCACACTGGCGCAAGCGCTGATTCCATTGAGCTTTGTACTAATAAACCGCGTTGCAAGGAAAGCCTGATGCGAGTTGGTGTTCCAACGCCTCGTTATCAGGTTTTTGAGCAGGCCGAAGGGGAATTTCAGTTGGAGTTTCCAGTCATTGTCAAGCCTTCGTTTGAAGATGCCAGTATGGGGATCGACTTATGTTCTGTTGTTGGCAACCAGATAGATTTGTTCAGCAGAGTTGCATACATTATTGAAGAGTACAAGCAACCCGCCATGGTCGAACAATTCATTGGCGGGCGCGAACTGGCAGTTGCCATGTGGGGAAATGAAATTGTGGAAATTCTGCCCATTGCAGAGGATGATTTTTCTGCCATCCCCGACCCGCTCCAGCATGTGCTGACCTATGAATCCAAATGGAAGCCGGAATCCCTTTTTTTCCAGAACATTCCCAGCCGAATTCCGGCTGCCCTGACCCTCAAGGAAGAGCAGACGGTGAGTAAAATTGCTGAAGCTTCCTTCCGGGCTGTGGGCTTGCGAGACCTGGGCCGGGTGGACATACGCTTCGACAATGGCATCCCCTATGTTATCGACATCAACGAACTGCCGGATCTCTCACCGGATGCCGGATTCTGGAATTCTGTGCGTGTTACCGGGCTGACCTATCCACAAATGGTCGAACGCGTTCTTATTCACGCGCTTAAAAGAGAAGGATGGATTTTATAAATGATTAATACTGCGATCAAAGATGACGGTTTACAGATCCATGCCGTAAATGCAGCCACCAGCGTCTTCAGCCAGGAAGAAGTGGAATGTGTGGATGAGCTTTGGGATGAATACCAGGCAGAGGGCCCGGAACAAAGTGGATATTATTTCATCGTCGATAAAGATGATGATCAGGTTTTGGGCTATGCTTGTTACGGTCCCCGCGCCCTTACCGATCGGACCTATGATCTGTATTGGATCGCAGTTGGACCCAATGCCCGCCGGGGTGGGGTGGGACGCGGACTGCTGAGCGCCACGGAAGAAGCTGTTCGTAAACTGGGTGGACGGTTGTTGATTGTTGAGACCTCCGGCCTGCCAAAATACGAGCCGACACGCGCTTTCTATCTCGCCACCGGATATGCGCTCGAAGCTACGCTGAAAGATTTCTACAGCGACGGCGATGACTTGGTTATTTTCACCAAGCACTTATAAATTTCTCCACGGAAAAGCAATCAAAAAGCCATGAAAAAATAATCCCGGGTAATTTTATCGCGTGGCGCTGGTGATATAGAAATAATCCCGGGAATAATTCCAGAGATACCGTTCGACGTTAGCCACCATCAATTGGGGTAGCAATGGTTCTGGGATAAGCTTTGAACCAGATGGCTGAAACTTCACAAAGAGGGTCCAGTAATTATTGATGTCCAACTGGATTGCATTCCATGTACCCGCAGCTTGCATGGCCTGTGCCAGCGCTTCCATGGATAGGCTGGGGCCGCAGAAATAGAACAATGTTTTCTCGTCTCTACTCAGGCCGATCCCCGAACGTACCGTAGGTGAAACATCATTGACCGTATACCCCCAGTCCTGGGGGGAATTGTCATAAATGCGTGGATTGACCTTGCCTTGCTGGATGACCAACGGTCCATTCTGGCGGAAAGCAACCATATCGGGAGTCAACGACATCGCCGCCCCCCACTCACCCAGTCTGACTATTCCGCTTGTATAAATCGCCACCGTGCCTAATCCGTCTTTGGGAGGAAGGGCGGTAACTCCGTCAGCCATGGCGCCAAATTCGCCGTGCCTGGCTTTAAATCCGCCATTGAACGCAGCCAGAAGAACATTGGCGACCCGATCGGCTGCTGGTATGGCGCCGGAACGGGTTGCAGCATCTGGTGTGGCAATTGGCGAGGCGGGTTCGATGGTACCAAGCACAAAATGCAACCGGGTGCGGGTCAGGTCGATCGCCACGACCGCAACCAGGGTATAAGGCCTGGTAGGATCGGGCTGCAGGAAAGTCCGGTATGCCACGGTATAGCCTTGCGTATCCTGAATATAGGCTGACCAGACCCCTTCTCCGGGAGCAGTGCCGAGAGCGGTCAGAGCGACCGGCGGCCATGAAGATGGTGTAGGTGTGTAAGTTGGCTCCGGCGGATTCATTACAGCTGGGGTTGGTGTTGTTTGAAAAGCTTCAAGCGTCTGGATTGCGGGGGTGAAGGTCCCCGACTCTGTGGAGGTTGTGGTAGGGACCAAAGTTTGTGCCGAAGCCGGGAGTATGGTCCATGGTGCAACTGGTTTTTCGAGACCCGACTGATATTTCAGTTTTTGAATGGTATCCTGTACTTGATTGAAATCCATCTCCAACCCGGCGACAGCTTGATCTCCGATAATACCGCGCAGGAAATCCGCCCCTTGGGCTCCAAAAGCGGGCCAGGTTTGAATACTAATAAAGAACAGGATCAACAATACAATGCAAGCCCCGAAGGCAATTCCTAAGCAACTCAATATCCTACGAAAACGAGCATGCCAAGTTTCCGGTTCCCTGTCAGTCCTTTTTTTAAATCTATTCTTGCGTGTAGCTTCTTCGACCTTCGGATTGTTTTTCAATTTTCTCTTTCCATTTGAAGAAAGGACAAATTGCCGCAGAGCATGTTCAGGTAATTTTTTCCTTTGGACCAACTTCTCTCCTGGCGGCAGATTTTGGTTCTTTCTTTTTTACAGGTTTCTCAATGACGCTCTTTTCAGGTGGTTTCCTGGTATTTCTTTTTTTTATTTCTTTTTTCTTTTTCTCTACTGTTTCACCTCTTGGTTCTTCTTTAACCACAAACATCTCTTCAAACCTGGCTTGCATCGATTGCACCCCTGCACCGTTAAGAGTCTTGCAAACCTCTTTCCACTGTTCTCCAACCACGAAGCGCCAATCTAGAAAGACATGGCACTGGTATCCCCCTAGCAAAACAAATAACCCGTTCCCGATCAGTTCCTGGCAAGACCGGATATATTCCAGCCCGTTAACATAATCCTTGAAAATCGCATACCCTTCACCTGGCAATCCCAGCCCCTCGCTTAGCGTCTTCTGAACCAGATTCCCACTGGCCTTATCCATGTAAGCGGCGGAGGTCTTGAGCCAGCCACGCGTCTCGGCATATTTGTTATGATAGACCACCACACCGCGCTCGCTTGCCACCGCATTATTAGGGTCACCGGTGCGGTTGGAGTAGGCGAATACATCTTCGTTGACATTCCCTTCAGGCGTAAAGAAGTCATAGAGCAGGAAATTATCCACATCAGCAAAAATATAGCGGCGATGAGTGAGCGGGAAAATACGCCATTCATGACCCTGCACCAGACCCTCGTCTATGGATTCGTTCCACTTGGCGTAGCGGTATTCCATCCCATATTTCTCGCGATATCCTTCGATCTGTCCATGACCGAACATCGGCAGACCGGGAAGGGTCACCATAAGTGTGCAGACGCCGAAGTATTTATCCATGGTGCCAAATTGTTCAGCAGCAGATTTTTCATCGGGGTTGTTCATGAAGTTAACATACCGTTTGAGCACTTGCGGGTCAAATTCGAGCGTGTTCTTCATCACCAGGCGATAATTGGCATTATCCTCATCCCGCAACATGTGCATGAAGGCCGAGTTGTAGACTCGGTGCATACCAAGTGTGCGAACGAAATAGCCTTCCATCATCCAAAAAGCTTCAGCCAATAAGAGTGTATCTGGTACCTCAACTGCAACCCGGTCGACCACTTCTCGCCAGAACTCGTTTGGAATGGCCGCGTCGAATTGCGACCGTGTCATACCATACTCAGAGCGGGAAGGTATAGCGCCACCTGTTCCTGGTTCAGGGAACCAAAGGCGTTGAATATGCTTCTTCGCAAGCGTCATGGCTGCGTCAAAGCGGATAATGGGGAAATTGCGCGCCACTTGCAGGATGGTCTGGATGACCGCCTCTCGAACCTCGGGTTTGGAATAATCCAATTGTGCGGTGTCATTCCAGGGCATGGAAGTTCCATCGTTTCCATGGTAGATGTAGCGTGCACTGCCGGTCCAACGGTCAAGACGCTTGAAGACTACTGCAGCATCGGTTTTATCATAGTAATGGTCTTCAAGAAATATGCCCACGCGGTTGTCCCTTGATAAATCAGTGCCATTAAAGGTGTAATTAGGATAAGGTGAGTAGGGGAGCGAAAGGAACCAGTCAGGATGCTCCACCACCCAGTGAGAGTCTATGCCCATATGATTGGGAACCATGTCGGCGGATAAGCGGATGCCGCGCTGCCAGGCGCGCCATCGCAAATTCTGCAGTGCTTCCCAGCCGCCCAAGTCTCCGGCAATTTGATAATCCAACAGAGAATAGGCTGATGCGACTGCATCAGGGTTGCCCATCATCTGTTTCATTCTTTGTGAGGCCAGGCTACGCTCCCACAAGCCAATCAACCAAAGTCCGGTAATACCACGTTGTTTTAGAATCTCCAGCTCTTCATCAGGAATCTGGTCGAGGTGGGAGATGGAGCGTTGGTATCTTTTAGACAATTGATCGAGCCAGACAAAGGAATTTTTAGCAATCAGAACCAGTCGCGGCATCCAATCCTTATCCTGACTGAAGCGTTCGTATTCGGTGTAGTCGTATCCTCTGAATGTTAATACAGGCGCATTACCACCAAATCCGCCTGGCCCGGTGTGACGAACGCGCTCCTCCTTGACAAAATCAATACTGCGAAGAATTCGAGCGACAAAGTCCCCACCCAGGATGGGTCCCCACCGTTCTAGAAGGTATTCCAATTGGGCTTGGAGTGAATTAGGAGCTCGACGAGCCGGGGCGAGCAATACTTCAAAGAGCGTCTCACCACTGGAACCAAAGCCTGGCTGGGTCCCGAAATATTTTTGAAGATCAGAAATAATTTGCCCATATCTGGTTTGTTGTCGCAGTTCTGCATCATCGAACAGATCGCGATAGGAAACAAGAGCGGGGTTGGAATTGGCCAGGTAGAGCAGAAGTAGCTCCTCCAGAGTGGATTGCCAGTTGGATCGACCAGCTGTTTCCATCTCCAGGTAATGGTGGGATTCTATTTCGCCGCGATAAACCGCCATTGGTGGAAACTCTTCGGTGAACTTAAGCAGAGTGGCATCCGCATCGTTCCGGACATAATCCATCGCTCGTTGCATTGCACCAGGATTGTGTTGTTCATAATGGCGGAGTAGGATGTGCTGGATTTCATCTATCAATCCCATGGCATTTATGTCTGAAGCCGGGACAACCTGCCCACGCACAAAGGTTATCCGCTCCGCAAAACGACGGGCAGCCGAGAAATCTGCCAGAACTACATTGCCGTTCAAAGCAAATAGAGCCTCATCGAATTGATATTTCTGGCGGGCCTTGCGGGAAACGTGGAATTCAAATTCGGGCACACCAACCTCGTCTAGTACGATCAAACTCAATCCTTGTCGCTCTCAATCATACTCGATAAGCCAGTTTTGGGCAGGTAAAAGGCCTTCGGAAAACGCCGGGGAGAGGAAGGAAGAGGGGTATGGATGGGCAAAGCTTGAAAATTACATGATGGGCGGCACAAAAATATCCAGATAAAATTGTAAGCCGATTTACTGGGCCGGGATTGGCGATGGCTTGAAGAATATGCGTGATACGTGCGTAAAGAGATGGAAACGACGAGGTACCGTGAAACAGTTTAGCAGGAAAATGAATGGAATGTGGAAGATAGGGTACTGGTCTTTTTTCAACTGCCCCGAACTTTTCATGGGTGAGGAATAACATAACCTGGAAATATGATCATTAATCCATGAAAAAAAACCCTTATCCAAAATTCCACAAAATTCCACCTTGACGTATCCGAATTTTGGCTTTATCATGGAGGTGTAAGATGCCAGTAAGTTCACGTTGGAAAGAGAAAAACGATGACCCGAGGTTTCTTTACCCGGGTCATTCCATTTTAGATCGTCCGATGGAACGACTCTGACACACCATTTTTTTCTTTTGCCATAAGGAGGCAAATAATATGTCTGAACGT
The DNA here is from genome assembly GCA_050014055.1 of Anaerolineales bacterium. Lineage (GTDB taxonomy): Bacteria > Chloroflexota > Anaerolineae > Anaerolineales > Villigracilaceae > UBA877. The sequence continues at coordinate 19,591 of JBEKEB010000038.1, forward strand.
ATCGTCGGCACGGTCAAGTGGTTCAACGGCAGCAAGGGCTACGGCTTCATTGCTCGTGAGAATGGCCCGGATGTCTTTGTCCACTACTCCGCCATCCAGAGCGAAGGTTTCCGCAACCTGGATGAAGGCCAGAAGGTCGAATTCGAAGTAGAGCAGGGCAATAAAGGCCCTCAGGCTACCAACGTCACCATTCTGTAATTCCTGACCAAACCAAAACAAAATTCCCGCCATTTCAGACGGGAATTTTGCTTTTAATACCTATCCGAAGACTATAGAAGCAACGCATTTTGAGTGCGGTCACTTAAAATGCGAACTCCACCTGAATTTTCAGGTAAGTTGGTATTATGAAAATTAAGGGATGGCCTTCCTGAAGACGCGATGGTTCTTGTATTCAACCCCGTTCAGGTTCTTCAAATCGGCCCGCATCTGCCTGGTGGTCTCAGCTACCTGGGTCATCTCCACGAATTTGAAATTAAATTCTTCCAGGACAGTCTTACCCAATTCGTAATAGAGCAGGGCGTTACCGCCAGTGCCCTGAAATTCGGGAAGAACACCCATACCATTCCCGGAGACGGTTTTGGTACGTTTCATTTCTATGAGCAAATCCACTATCCCGAAGGGAAACAGGTGGCCTTTGGCTCGCTGAAGAGCGGCTGAAGCATCCGGGAAGGCAAACAGAAAGCCGACAATATCATCGCCATGCATGATCAATTTGATCAGGCGATGATCTGCCACCATGAAGACATTTTGTACCGCGTAATCAACATCGCCCTGGGTAAAGGGATAATATTCCCAGTTATTAATGAAAGTTTTATTATACGTTCTTCCAATGCGTTGTGCCCAACCAACCAGTTCCTTCTTACTCTTGAAATTCTTTACCCACAAGTTGCCGCGTTTCATGGCCCACTGAGCGATCCGTTCCACCCGCTCAGGGATTTTGAAAGCCTCGGCTGGTAGGTAGCAGGATACAAAGTCCACTTCTTTCTCAAAACCAAGGGCCTCGACCAGTTTTGGATAATAATCATAGTTGTAATTCATCATGGTCATCATTTGACGATGTTCAAAACCTTCATTCAGGATGCCATACCCATCAAAGGGAGAAAGGCCTTTGGGCCCGATCATAGTATCCAGTCCGCGCTGGCGGGCCCAATCGAAGGCAGCCTCAAAAAGCGCCTTAGCAACTTCCATATCATCAATTGTATCGAAGAAATAGAACTGGGCCTTCCTGGTCTTGTGGTATTCGTTGAAAAGCTTGTTTTCCCCGGCGCAGATGCGGCCCACTACTTTGCCATCCCGTATAGCCAGAAAGAAGTCAGCATCCGAATGTTCGAAGAAAGGATGTTTTTTCCGGTTTAGCGGGAGGTAGGCATCCACGAAAAGCGGCGGAACCCACTGGGGGCAACCTTTGTAGAGATCATAATAGAACTCGACGAAGCGCTTGACTTGCGATTTGTTTTCGGTGTCAATTTTTTCGATGCTAAGCATGGGAATCTCCTTGGAAGGGAATAAGTGCTGATATACAATATATAACACAAATCTATTTTAGGGGTACGTTAATGATAGATTTTACCTAACATGGTCTTTATCAATTCCCTATGAGAGAATATGTCTTTCACCAAACCGGTTACAGATAGGCAAAATTATGCGATAATACTAACGATGTCTTGATAAGGCGAGATATCGGTTCATCTGTATAAAATAATTCCAAGGAGTCCGCCCATGTCTGAATTCAGCAGGGAAGAGTTTCATGTCAACGGCGAAGAACTGATCGCCAAAATCAAGGAATTAATTCACAAGGGGAACATTCGCCGAATCATCATCAAAGACCGGGAAGGAAAAACGATGATTGAATTCCCCTTAACCTATGGCGTGGTTGGCGCGGTGCTGGCACCGACATTGGCAGCAGTAGGAGCGGTGGCTGCCCTGATTGGCGAGGCGACCATCGTTGTGGAAAAAAAAGGATAAGTAGATTAAAAGTTGAGTGAGATATGGGGACCATCCCGATTGACCTTTCCTGGCCTGTTCGTGATCGGATCACTTGGCATGATATGGTTCTATGAAACACATTAATTTCCGTCGTGTTTTTATTCTTGCGGGGTTGATGACGCTGGTAGTGGTCTTTGCCATATTATGGCTGCAGATGATATCCAGCCCAGCCGAGAGAACGGGAACAGACTTTATCTCCCCTTATTCCGCTGCACGCATCGCCCAACGCTGGGGCGCGGCGCATGTTTACGATCTGCAGTTGCAGCAAACTATCCAGGCGGAAGTAGTGGGGTTTAGCCTGGCTCCCGGGCAAGTGCTGATGTTCAACCACCCTCCTTACCTGGTGCCATTGCTGGTGCTTCTCGTAGATGGTAATTACGTGGCATCACTGGAGCGGTATGCAGCGATCATGGTCGCGTTGTATCTAGCATGCGCAGCAATCATCGCCTGGATTTTACGCCGCGAAGCCTGGAAGCAGCGCAACATCCTATTGCTTCTGGCTGGTGCATTGACTTTTTTCCCTCTTTTCGTCAGCCTTGTCAATACGCAGGATACAGCCATATTGGTCTTTGGCGGATTGCTCTGCCTGGCAGGAATTTTGACAAAGCGGGACTGGCTGGCGGGACTTGGACTGGCTTTGACGAGCGTCCGACCGCAGGTAACGGTGTTACTGGCCATTCCTTTTCTATTTAGAAAGCAGAAAGTGTTTGGCTGGTTTTGTCTGGCAGGTGGAATATTAGGCATACTGAGCTTGGCCGCCGTAGGAGAGGATGGAATACGCGGCTTCCTGAACGTGATGGTAGTGAGTGCGGGGGGAGAGTGGTATGGCATGAAAGAACCAGTAATGGTCAACCTGGTAGGCCTTTTATGGAGGGTCGCGCCGGGGCTGGGCGCCAATCTCATTCACTGGATCGGGTGGGCTGTTTATGGGATAACATTGGCAGGGTTGTGTGTTATTTGGTCGCGCAGCCGGGATATTGGTGAAACCCAAGTCGGGCTGGCGATTGTGCTGGCCGTTTTTGCCGTTCCGCACCTGCACTATCACGACCTGACGCTTCTGCTGGTGGCACTTATGGCTGCCCTCCTGGTACTGGTACGAGGCGGGTTCCTGGGTGTGCATAAGGCTGCCCTGGTTCCGTTGGCGCTCTCGATAGTTTTGCTGTTCAGCAATTTTGCGCCGGTCTTAAAATATAACTTCCCATACCTGGTAATGCTGCTAATGGTTGTGGTTTTGTACATTCCCGGTGTGATCTTCCGGAGCAAGCCAAGTTTCCATGAAAGCGAAATGTCATGAGCTATGCAAGCGAAATCTGATTCTAAAGAACAGCAAGGAATTAACCCCTCACCTGGTCAAATATCGAATCCTAAAGAAATGCGGGCAGCGACGTTGGCACAACCTGCCCATGGGCCCCGCCGCATACGCCAGCAGGAAGTAACACAGTTCTTCCTATTCCTGACGGCTATATTTGGTATTGGAGTCCGGATCTTCCCACTCCTGCGGAATAATTTTCCGCTGGTCGACGGTGGCATGTTCTATAATATGATTCTGGACCTTCAGGCCAACCATTACCGACTCCCGGCCTACACGACCTATAATCTTCTTCAGATTCCTTACGGTTATCCTCCACTGGCCTTCTATTTTACCGGCCTGATCAACAGCCTGACACATTTGCCGCTGTTGGAGCTGATTCGGTGGATGCCCTTCGTAGGTAACCTGTTGGTTCTGCCAGTTGTTTACGTGTTCGCCCGGCAATTGCTGCGATCGTCCCCCTCTGCTGCACTTGTCACCTTTATTTATGCCATGATGCCGAACACCTATTGGTGGCAGATCACTGGCGGCGGGCTGACGCGTTCGCTGGGAGCGTTTTTCGGTTTCTTGACCGTTTATTGCGCTTTACGCATGTTTCAAGAAAAACGGACTGCCTGGCTTTTAGGGACGCTGGCAGCTGGAACGTTGGTCATATTGAGCCATCCTGAATGGGCTCTACAGGCGGCCGTGGGGGCAGCCTTGATGGGGTTGTTTTGGGGGCGCAACCGGACCGGTCTGCTCCATGCCTTGTTGGTCCTACTGGGAACAATCATCCTGACTTCTCCCTGGTGGCTGACTGTCATGCTACAACACGGTGCTGGAACATTTCTCAACGCAAGCCAATCCACCGACAGCCGCCTATTATTCTGGACACCACTGCTGACCCTTTCCTTTACGTCCGAGAATGTTGCTTTCCTGTCTGTCTTTGCTGTTATTGGGATCTTTTTAGCCCTGGCCCGCCATGAGTATCTTTTGCCCGTCTGGGTGCTGGCAGGCCTGTTCGTCGATCCGCGCGGCGGGGTCCCGTTTACCTTACTGCCGTTTTCGATACTTGCAGCCGGAGTAGTCACTGACTTGGCAGCGCCTTATTTCCTGCGTCTGCGCGGGCGGGAGGGGGACGAATGGTGGCAGGCGCTTGAATTGCCCCTTGGGAAGGCCTTTATAGGTTTTCTGATCATTTTCTGCCTTGCGAACGCCTATACTGTATCCAACACCATTTCCTTCCACGCACTTACCACGCAAGAGCGCCTGGCGCTGACCTGGGTCGCGACTGAAACGGACCCCAGGGATAACTTTCTGGTGCTCAGCGGGGAGACCAACCCGCTCCACTCCGCACTGTTGGAGTGGTTTCCCGCCTTGACTGGTCGCCACAACCTGACTACCGTCCAGGGGAGCGAATGGTTGTCTGGTAAACAGCACTATCAGGTTAGGCTCAAGCTTTTCTCTCAGGCCCAAAACTGCCTGTACGCCGGAACCGACTGCCTTTCTGGCCTTGTGAAGGCTTACGGGGAGCCGATTGATTTCATCGTTCTCTCGCAAGAGGATGGCATCATACCGGTCGAATCTACCCCCCTGTACCAATCGTTGAGAGATTCATCCGAGTTCAAAATGGTATATATGAATGAAGAAGTCTATATCTTCGAGCGCCGACCCTAATCCAATCGGAACGCTAACTTTCTGATTCCGGGTATCTCTCAGTTCAGTGAAGTCAAGTAAAATCTTTATGGACAAAGAGATATTTTACATGAGGCAACTATGAAATCATACCGTAAAGAACTTTGGTTCAATATTCCAGACCGGCGAGGATTCATCAATATTACAGCTGATGTGGAGAAGGCCCTGAATGAAAGTGGTATCCGTGAGGGATTTTGTTTGGTTAACGCCATGCATATCACTGCCTCAGTCTTTATTAACGATAATGAATCCGGCCTGCTGCATGATTACGAAGAATGGTTGGAATGGCTGGCTCCGCACGAGCCGGTCAGGAAATACTGGCACAACCGTACCGGCGAAGATAACGCAGATGCCCACATCAAGCGGCAGGTGATGGGACGTGAAGTTGTGGTAGCGGTGACGGATTCCCATCTGGACTTCGGCCCGTGGGAGCAAATCTTCTACGGGGAGTTTGATGGACGCAGACGGAAGCGCGTGCTGGTTAAGATCATTGGAGAGTAGCTGAATAAATTCCTAAAAATTGCCATGGAGAAATGATGAAACGTTTGCGCTGGTACGATTACGTTACCATCAATCTGTTCTGGCTCGGCCTGAATATCCGTAATACGGCCCTGACATCTATCTTCATGCCCTACCTGGTGACATTGTTCGCACCCGATGCCATAAAGAATACCGCCCTGGGTGCCATGCGCTCAGCTGGACTAGTGATCGCCATGCTGGTGCAGCCGGCTGCCGGGATTTTAAGCGACCGTTCCACTTCCCGGTTTGGGCGGCGCCGGCCTTACATATTGGTTGGAGTGTTGTTTGACTGCCTTTTCCTGGCGGCGATTGCACTTTCCTGGAACTATTGGGCCCTGCTGATCGCAGTCCTGCTTCTGCAGTTTTCATCCAACATTTCCCATGGCCCACTGCAGGGCCTGATTCCGGACCTGGTACCGGAAGATCAACGTGGACGCGCCTCGGCGGTCAAGGCAATCTTCGAATTAGCGCCGGTCATCCTGGTAGGACTAACAATCGCCAAGCTGGTCGGCGCCGGTCAACTGGACCTGGCCATCTTCGTGACAGCGCTATCTTTGCTGGTGGTCATGCTAATTACTGTTATCTTCGTTAAAGAGACACCGCTCCGAGAGAGACCCAACACCCCGTTCTGGCCACCGATGTTGCGTGTGCTGGGAATGCTGGGCGGCCTG
>JBEKEB010000039.1:0-27535 GCA_050014055.1 Anaerolineales bacterium
GGGAATTGGGCGGCATCCGGACGCCAGTCTTCGCGCGATCCAACGGAAATGTACCCGATGACTTTGCGGCCCTGGTCGTGCAATTCTTTTACAACCGCGGCGGCGTTATCGAAAAGGTCGATATCAAATACCTGGGCATCCACGCTCAGTTCGACTGGCGGTCCGGACAGCTGCCACTGCCAGGTGAGACCGGGAGCGGGAAACCACCAGCCAGGTTGGGGGAGGGAAGCAGGTGTGATTAGGTGCCTCTATACTTTATGCACTTTGAACATTGGCAGGTAGGCCTGGTTTTGTGCAAACATCTCATTGACCAGGTCGCGGATCTCTGCCAGCGAGAGCACGGCGGCCGTCAGGGGGTCATTGCAAATGGCGCGGTAGAGCATGACCGGGTCGCCGGTGAGGGCAGAATTGATCGCCATTTCCTCGATCCCGCTGGAGAGTTGAGTCAGCAGGGCGCACTCGGGCGGCAGCGCCCCGACGTGCAGGGGATGGAAGCCGGCCTTGTCCACGTAAACCGGCACCTCCACGCAGGCACCCTGGGGCAGGTTGGTGAGCAGACCGGTATTAGGCACGTTGCCATTGAATTTGAAGGGGTCACCCCCCCGCAGGGCATTGATGATGTAGGCGGCGTATTCCTGCCCGCGCCTCAGGTCGTTACCCGTGACCTCCTTGGCCAGCTCGACGCGCACGCCATCTTTCCAGGTGGCCTCAGTCTTCTGATATTCCCGCAGAATGTAGGCGTATTCTCCAGGATTCCAACCGGTGCCGTGGGTGCAATATTTCTCGATCAGGTCGGGGCGCTTGCGGAACCAGGCATTGTATTCCGAATTATGTCCGCTCGATTCTGTCACATAATAGCCGAACGCCAGGTACATCTCGTTACGGACCTGCTCTTCATTGTAGATTTCCGGCTTTTCGGTGATGGCCTGATGGATCTGCGGATAGGCGTCCCGGCCGTTGACCTCATATTTCAGATACCAGGCCTGGTGGTTGATGCCGGCGCACAGATAATTGACATCGGAATACTGAACGCCAATCCAATTTGCCAGCATGATGGCCGTGCCCTGGACGGAGTGACAAAGCCCCGTCACCGGTATGGTGGTGATGCGCTGGAGAGCGCCGCACAACATGGCCATCGGGTTGGTGTAGTTGAGCCAGACGGCATTCGGGCAGACTTCCTCCATGGTATGCAGGATATCCAGCATCGGCGGAAGAGTGCGCAGGAAGCGGAAGATGCCTGAAGGGCCGCGCGTATCACCGACGTTGATGTCCACGCCGTATTTTTTGGGGATCTCGATATCGTATTTCCAGACATCCGTGGTGCCCGTCAGGATGGTGGTCAGAACCACATCGGCATCCCGGAGCGCCTCGACCCGGTCCAGGGTGGCGGTCACCCTGGCGGGGTATTTCCCGGCCTGGATGAGCTTCAGTACGGTCTTGTGGGCAAAATCCAGCCGTTCGGCGTCGATGTCCATCAGGGCAATCCGGGCGTCTTCCAGCAGCGGAAAGGTCAGTATGTCTCGCACGAGCCCGGCGGTAAAGCCCAGGCTGCCGGCACCGATGAAGGCGATCTTGGTCATGGAATCTCCTTGTTGCAGATTGGAATGGGAGTAATATTTTAATCCTTTGTTTAGCGTTTCAAGCCGCTCAGGGCAATCCCTTCAATAAATTGCTTTTGGGCGAAGAAGAATACGATCACCAGTGGCAGGATGCTGAGCAACGCGCCAGCCATCAGGACGGTGAAACGCCCGCCCAGTGTCAGCTGCGTCTGGAAGAAAGCCAGCCCGACCGTCAGGGTGGTGTTGGGGACGGTCGGCATGTATACCAAGGGATGCAGCAGGTCGTTCCAGGCGCCCTGAAAGGTGAAGATGGCCAGTGCGGCCAGCGCCGGTCTCCGTCAGGAAGTATTGGCGCAGCAAAAAAGTCCCAAATGCCCCGCCCCAAAAGGCCGGCAGCCAGAGCGGCACGCTCGTTCCCACCAGGTGCAACCATCTGAAAATGATGAAATTTGGGATCAGGCTGACCTGTTCCGGGATCATCAGGGTAATGAGCAGGAGTGTGAAGAGCGCCCCACGACCGCGAAATTTCACCACGGCAAAGCAGAAGGCCGCCATGGCACAGGTCAACAGTTGACCGATGACGGTCAGAACAGAAATGATCGTGCTGTTCAGGAACAACTTCGGGAAATTCAAGTCGAACGAGAACAGTTCTCGAAAGTTTTCCAGTGTGGCCGGATTGGGAATCAACGTGTGGGTGAACTGGTCAGCCGGGAGCTTGAAGGAGGTCGCCACCATCCATAGGAACGGTCCGAGCATGGTCACCGCTCCGGCGATCAGCAGCAAATAGGTTACCAGGTCGAGTGTGGCTTTCTGTTTCGTCCTATTCATGGCATGCTCCTATTCGTACACCACGAAACGCCGTTCGAGCCAGAAGTAAAAGCCCATCAGGAGAATGACCAGCACGGCCAACTCGATGGCCTGGGCGCTTGCACCGCCGTAGTTAAAAAAGTTCCAGGCGTTGCGATAGATGGAGAAGACCACCACCGGCACCGAGCTGTCGCCTTGGCCCTGGCGGGTCATCATGTAGATATAGTCGTACGCCTGGAAGGCATTGATGGTCGAGATCAAGGTCTGGAAGAAAATGCTGGGTGTGACCAGCGGCAGGGTGATATAAAAGAACTGGGCGAAGTTACCGGCTCCATCCATGGTGGCCGCCTCGTAGAATTCGCGCGGGACGGCGGTCAGGCCGGCCAGGAAGATGATCATGCCTTCCCCGATGGCCCCCCAGATGTTGACCACCACCACCGACATCAGGGCGTTCTTGCTGCACAGCCAGCAGACCGAGGCCAGGCCGGCGTGGTTCAGGAAATAGTTCAGGATGCCGGTATCCCGGCCGTAGATCAGGTTCCAGACCAGGGCGGTCGCAACCGCCGATGTGACACACGGGAGGAAGTAGATCGTGCGGAAGACCGACACGCCGCGGATCTTGCGGTTCAATAAGACCGCCACGAACAACGAGACGATCACCACTCCCGGCACGTACAGCAGGCTGAACTTGAAGGTGTTGGTCAGCGCCTTCAGAAAGGCCGGATTGGTGAACAGGTTAATGTAATTGCTCAACCCGGCCCAGGTGGGCGGCGTCAACAAGTCCCAATGCGTGAAGCTCAGACCGAGCGTTGCCAGGATGGAGCCCAGCGCCCCGAACACCAGCCCGATCAGGGTGGGCGCCAGCATGGCCCACAACCACAGCCTTTCCCGCCCGAGAGGTTTCAACCCATATTCCATAATTATCCCTTCATCACCGGGATTCCCACTGCCCCCCTCTTCCCCCTGCTTTCAGAGGGGCAGGGGGGCAGGCATTGCCATGGGCTATTTGTTCTTCGCCAGGACTGCATCAGCCGCAACGACGATCTGGTCCAGGGTCGGGTTTAGTTGCGCTTCGCCGTTCCACATGGGAGTCAGCCCGTCCCCAACCGTGGAAGACCATTCATCGTAGCCTTTGAAGACCGGCTTCATGTGGGCGTAGGCCAGCTCGTCCAGGAAGATCTGCTGGTTGATGAGGGTGCTCTGTTTCAGGAATGCATCGCTCTTGGCGACCGACTCCAGCACCGGGCAGGCGAAGCCCATTTGGGCCAGGCGGGTCTGGCCGGCGGCGCTCTCGACGAACTTGATGAAATTGAAGGCCACCTGCGGGTTTTTACTGTCCTTGGCCACCACGAACCCGGCGCTGTTGACGCTGGTTGCCTGGCCGGCCGGGCCCTTGGGCATGGGGACAACATCCCACTTGAACTTGGCTTCCGAATAGCCTGGCACAGACCAGTGACCGGTGGCGATCATGGCGGCGTTCCCCGAAAGGAACAGGTCGCCGCCGTATTGCGACGAGGTGTTGGGGTCCGGGATGGATTTGTCGACAAACATCATGTCATGCAGGAACTGGAAAGCCTGGCGGGCGTTCGGGTCTCCGAGCAGGGTCTTGGTATGGTCTGCGTTGATCAGGTCACCGCCGTAGGCCCAGATGATTTCGCTCATGCCGCCTTCGAAATCCCACGGATCGATCACGTAGCCAAACTGGTCGATCTTGCCGTCGCCGCTGGTGTCCTTTGTCAGGGCCTTGGCAGTGGCGCGCAGGTCGTCATAGGTCCAGCCGGCTTTGGGGTAGGGGACACCCGCTTTGTCGAACATGTCCTTGTTATAAAAGACGGCAATGGTCTGGAAATCACGCGGCAGGCCAAAGTAACCGTCCGGCGTTTTATAGGCTGTCAGGGTGTTCGGGAAAAGCCCATCCAGCATGCCCGGGTTCTTGTCGATGTACGGCTGCAGGTTCAGCAGCACGCCGCGCGACTGGTAATCCGGGTATAACGGCGCATCCATGGCGAAGACATCCGGAGGGGTATTGGCGGCCAGCAGGGTCTTGAGCTTGGTCCAATAGGAGTCCCAGTCCGAGACATCCACGTTGACCTTGACGCCCGGATTGGCCGCTTCGAAATCGGAAACGATGGCCTTCCAGACATCCAGCTCGGCTGGATCGCCCCATTCCATGTAAGTGATCTGGACGGGAGTGCCGCTGCCTGGATTGGTGGTGGACTTCTGTCCACCACAGGCGGTCAGCAACAGCACGGCCGCCATGACGAGCGAAAACAGGGTCTTTTTCATTCCTTCCTCCTTTTTATATCTGAAAACGGTTACGAAATTAGTTGAACGAATTGAAGTTCGCGTTATTGCAACTTGACAACGGAATCCAGGTTGCCTGGCCGGTCCGGATCCAGCCCTTTGGAAAGCGACCGCTCGAAGGCGATCAACTGTCCAACCGGCAGGTACAGCACATTACGGACGGCTTCATCGAGACCGGAGCCGAACCGGACCTCTTGCCCTGAGCCCCGGGGCAAAGGCTCCGCTCCGTCTTCGGCCAAATCGAGGGTCCGGCCACCCAGGGCTTTGACATCCTCCAGGACGGCAGTCTCGGTTGCTTTGTTGTGCGTGGAACGCAACCCGACGACCAGGGCCTGCGGTGTCACCATCGCTTTAGGCCCATGCCGGAATTCCATGAAGTGGAATGGCTCGCTGTGTGTCAGCGACATCTCCTTCATCTTCAAGCTGAGCTCGCAGGCCAGCCCCTGGCGCGGGCCGGAGCCCAGCCAATAAAAACGGTCGAGCGAAGCGTCACGGCCCAACCCGGCGGCCAGGGAGGCATATTCAGTCAGGATGCGGGCTCCCACTTCCGGCAGTCGCCCGAGCGAGTCAAACAAGTCCACCCGCCCGGACCACAGGCAGGCCAGCGCGACGGTCCCGAGGTAGAGGGTGGAGAAGGCGCGCGTCTGCGCCACGGATTGCTCCTGTCCGGAAGGCAGGACGATATTGTGGGTGCCCAATTTGGCCAGCGGCATATCACCATAACAGGAGAGTGTCAGCAATTCCCCGCGCTTGTCCGCCTGGAAGGCCTGGCAGGCGCGCAGAGTCTCGGTGGTCTCGCCAGAGCGGCTGAGCGCCACCAGCAGAGTCTTCGCCTGAGTGTAGGATGACTGTGGATAAAGCCAGAGTTCCGAGGCCGGGAAGGCCCGGGTGGGAAGGCCGGTCAGTTCCTGGGCCAGGGCTGCCGAGGCCAGCGCCAGGTAATAGGCCGAACCGCAGCCGGTGAACACAATCTGGTTGAACCGGTCAGCAGGTGCCAGATCCAAAATAGCCTGGCGTTGTTCTTTCATTATGGCGAGCCCGGCCGCCCAGGCGGCGGGTTGCGACAGGATTTCCTGATGGGTGTAGAAACCTTTATCATTTTTCATTCGTCTTCATCCTTGAGTGCATAAGATTCGTCCGGCATTACGGGAGTAGACTTTCTCCAGCACATCTTCCGGCAGGTACAGGCCGTGTATTTGCCAGCGTCCCTGCTGCGGGATCGGAACCGGGTTGTAGTTGAAGTATTCGTCGTCGCTCTCAAGGAAGCGGTACATGATCCGGTAGGCTTCCAGGTCGGGGCCCATGTCCGAACCGAACAGGATCCGGTCGGAATATTTGAGGAAGAAACGCCGGGCAGTGTATGGCTGGCGACCCAACTCACCAATGCGGGCGGAAATGTCAACATGGAAGTTTGGGCAGCGATCGAGCAGCGCCCCCACCCAGGCCAGGTTCTCGGCGTAGCATCCGACGTGCGCGCCGATGAAGGTGGTGCGCGGGTGGCGCGTCACCAGGTTCGCCAGGCCGTTGATAATGTGCAGGAAAGGTGGGAAAGGCGGGCTGGTGAAGACCCAATCCGGGTGAAGGCCGAGTTCCTCCCAACGCTCATTGGTCTCGTCGACCGGGTCGATGAAGGCAAGCGGGTCGGCCACGTGGATGACGACCGGCAGACCCAGTTCGCCGGCAGTCTCCCAGATGGGCGCCAGGCGCGGGTCGTCCACATCCACCAGCCGGTCCTGATGGTCGTGGACGTACAGGCCGAGAGCCTTCCAGATCTTCAGCCCTTCCGCGCCGCGTTCCTTCTGGATGCGCAGCCGCCCGGATGCCCATTCGGGAAAACCGTCACCCTTTTCTTGCCACTGCGACCAATCCACCCCGCCGAAGATCAGGAAACGCCCGGGCGTGGGCTGCTTGAAATGGTCGAGGTGGGCATTCAGTACCTGCTCGCCCCAGCCGCCATCCAGGTCCACGTAGCGGACGACCCCGGCCTGGTCCAACAGGTCCAGCAACTGCGGCAGGGGTTTCCGGTCCCAGCCGCCGCCAAACTGCTCGCCCAGGTGGTTATGGGCGTCGAAAGCCGGGAAGCGCGGCTTTTCCACGCGGGTGACCCGGGTAACCAGTTTGGATTGAGGGCGGAAGGCTTCGAGTTCCATGGGGCTATCTAAACACAAAGGTCACCAAGGCTTCCAAAAGAACTAAGCGAGTACAACCCGAAGGCCGCGTACCTGGAGGGCCTCGAGGAAATCCCGGGGCGTTTGTCCGTCGGTGACAATGGTATGAATACTTTCCAGGGGAGCCAGTAGAACGGTGGCGGCCCTACCGAACTTGGTATGGTCGGCCAGCACGATGATCTCCTGCCCGCATTTCAGGATGGCCCGGTCGGTCATGGTTTCGGGCAGGTATTCGTTGGTCAGGCCGTGCTCCAGGCTGATGGCGCGCGTCCCAATCAGCGCCTTATCGGCGCGCACCTCAGCCAGGGCCTGCTCGGTGATGTGCCCGATGAATGAAAACTCACTCTCGCGCAGCATCCCGCCCAGGCAGATGATCGTAATTTCTTCGGAGCCAGCCAGGGCATTGACCACCGGCAGGGAATTGGTGAGAACCGTCAAACCCCGCCGCACGCGCAGGGCGCGTGCGGCCTCCAGGACGGTCGTGCCCGAGCCGAGGAACACCGTTTCCCCGGGCTGCACGAGCGCCGCGGCAGTCTGCCCGATGCGGGCTTTCTCGTCGGTTTGTTCGTTCTGGCGCTGGAGGATGGGGCTTTCGGGGGGAGCCTGGGTCAAAACGATCGCGCCGCCATGGACGCGCTGCAGTTTGCCCAGGTTGGCGAGCGTCTCCAGGTCACGCCGGGCGGTGGCTTCACTGATATCGAACGTGTCGCAAATTCCCGCTACGCTGAGGCGTTGCTGGCGTTCGAGCAGTTGCAGGATCTGCTGCTGGCGGTCGGTACCCGATACAAAATTGGATTCCATAATCGCTCACATACAATCTAAATCAATCATTATCAATCATATATTATGATTCTAATTGTTTGATTGCAAGTGATAAATGTCATAATCTCCCCGGAAACGAAAAAGCGCCGGTCCATTTTCCAGCGCTTTTATGAGCCCCACGCGAGTTCTACTCAGGGTCAATACATGCTCTTGAGGAAATCCTTTAACGCCGGCATATAGCCGTCAAAGCGGGTACGGCGGATATCGTGGCTGGCGCCTTCCATATGGACGACTTTGACTTTCTCGTTTACGCTGGCGGCTTTTTGGGCGGATTCCATGGAGACGATCGACATCTTTTCTTTATCCCCGATGAATAAAAGGACAGGTACACTGATCTGCTTAAAAACTTCGAACGGAGCGCTTAGATCCATTTCCATCGTAGGCATTGAATTCAAGAAATTGAAGCTCATGTGTTTCTTTGCATTCACCCAAGGAATGATCTCGTCATCAGGATAGGACGGAGAAGCTTTTCTTGCCATCGGGGTTGCGAGGAACTTTGGCATGACCTTAAACAAGCGCATGTACCTTGCCATCAGCTTGCCAATATCCTCCGACTTGAATTCCTGTTTTCGGTCCCCAAACTTCTCTCCGGGAAGGATAATGGGCGGATCCTCCAGGAAGATGGCACGAGTCAACTCCGGATGGACGGCCGCAAAATTCATGCACGTATCCGCGCCCATGGAGTGGCCCCCGATCACCGGACGTTCCAATCCCAATGCCTGGATCAAACCGGCCAGGTCGGCAACCCGTTGGGCAGTGGAATAATCGCCTTTGCCACTGGAGCTTTTCCCGTGGCCGCGCGCATCGACCAGGATGCAGTCATAATCAGCTTCCAATTCCCTGATCACGCGTGTCCAGCATAAGCCATCATCGCCGGCGCCGTGGTTGAAAATAACCTTGGGTTTATCCCCGCCGGTGCGGTAGTAGTGCAGGCTCAAACCATTGGAGTTGACAAACCCATCTGTCCATGCCGTCATATCGAGCTCCTTATCTATTGTTTGGAGAAAGCAGGCAATACTTCTGATCGATACGGGTGTACACCTTCTCCTGCAAGTAGTGGAATATGGAGGGACTTTTTCATGGTATTGTTCATGTCCGTTTCATCTTGACCTCTTACAATTCGGCCAATAATCACCAAAGAACTCAATTTAGCAATTATTGGAGAAAAAATATGTCTGTAAAAACGAAAACCAATTTGATCGTCGATATCGCCATCCTGATCGCGTTCCTGGTAGCGAACAATCCTTCCCTGACCGGCCTGCCGGTGCATGAGTGGTTCGCGGTTGCGGCCGGAGTTGTGCTGTTTGTGCATATCTTGTTCCACTGGGATTGGGTGGTGAACGTCACCAATGCATTTTTCAACAAATTAATCCATGAATCCCGATTCAACTACCTGGTGGATGCCGCGCTGGTGGTGGATTTTGTGGTGGTTTTCATCAGCGGCCTGTTGATTTCCCGCAACGTCATGGTGACGCTTGGCATTCATCTGCCGGCGAGCCTGGCTTGGCGCGAGTTTCATTCGCTGTCCGCCAACCTGGCGCTGGTCCTGACCGGCCTGCACTTTGCCATGCATAGGAAGTGGTTTGTAAATGCCATGCAGCGCTATATCCTTGGACCCATCCACTCCCTTGCAAAGCACCCGGCGGCCGGAAGCCTGGCTACAATACCCGTGAAAATCGACAAAAGCAAGTGATTTTTTGGAGCTGGTTATGTTAAAAGTTATTTTTAGAATTCTGGTCCTTCTGCTCGTTATTGCCCTGGTGGGGGGCGCCCTCTATGCGCTGGTACAGAACACATCCATCGGTGGATCGTTCGGCAGGGGCGATTTCGGTAACCGGGCATTTACCGGGCAAACCCCTGCCGCCGCAATCTCCGGAACCATCCCCGGAACGAGTTTCTCCCCGAGCCGTTTCGGTGAAGGCGGCGAAGGCAGGTTTTCCTTTTCGCTTTTGCGCGGCTTGAGCGGGGTGGTGGGCAACAGTATTGCGATCGGTGCGATCACCCTTATCGTCGTGCTGGTGCGTAAACCGAGGGCGCCGCGCCTGTTGCGGGTACGGCCAGTCAGTATTGATCAGCCATAAGAATAAGGATAAATGTTTACCCGATCAATTGCGGGCGCAGGCTTTCGGCCCAGGCCCGGATCGCTTCCCAATCGCGGTGGTCGCCTTCTTTCCAGACGCCAAAGAACACGCTCAGCCGGAACTTGAAGCGTTCGCTGGCGGATGGGACCTTGCGGATGTCAAGCGCCCCGGCAAACAGGCCCTGGCTGACCGGCTGGACTAGGGCACGTACTGGCGCCATGAACTCGGCCACGAACGGGCGGTATTTCTCGCCGTTGCGCATGGCCAGAGTCATGCATACTAGGAAAGCCGCGAAGGGTTTGCTGCTCAATTCTGACTGGTGCATTTGTATAAATTGAATGGCCTCCGGCAGCCATCGCTGGTTTTGGATGGCGCTGCCGGCCACCACGGCCTGGTAGGAGGCGAGCTCTTTGACTGCCTGCATGGGCAAGACCTCCACCAGTGCGCCGCCTTCCGACAGGCTTTTCCCGATCGCTTCGGCCACGCCAACGGTGGAACCGGTGCAGGTGGCATAGGTGATGAGAATTTTGTTTGTCATCGTATAAAGTCCAAGCGCACGCCCGGGGTGAGGGTCAAAATGATCAGCACCCAGCCCCAGACAAAATATAGGATATGCAGAAAAGCCACTGATCGAAGCATCAGCACCTGGACCGTGATCCAAATCAGCAGGATGACCCCGGTGGAGAGCGAAGATGCCCAACTCCATTTCATGTTTTTGAACGGGTTGAGGCCATCCGGCCAGCGCCAGGCGGGTTTCTGCCACAAAGCATAGGCAACCGCCAGCGGATAAAGACCCAACAACAGCGCCAGGATCATACCCGGGACAAGGAAACTGGAAAACGGGGAATATTGCAGCAGCTTAAGTGGCATTTGAATCAGTTCTCCGTCCGGGGCCGCCACCAGCAGGCCGCCACTGACGGAGGCGCCCAATCCCAACAAAAATTGAAGAGAAATCAGTATCCAGACTGCAATGGGACGGCGGTCAGTTTTATCATTCATGGGTATTCGTGGTCAGCCATTATTTCTGGCCTGGCGATAGAACCAGCGTTTGGTCAGTTCGGCTGAAAGGAAGTACAGCACCACGATTCCAAAAATAACCAGCAGATACGGAATCGTCAATGGCACAAAGCCCAGCAATCCAGCCAGGGGTGAGTAGGGCAGCAACAATGTCACCAGCATGACTGCACCTGTGACAGCCAGCATGGCGCGGCTGGGGCGGCTGTGTGTAAACGGCAGGCGTGTGCGCACCGCAAAGACCACCACTCCCGCCGAAAGGATCGACTCAATAAACCAACCCGTCTGGAAACTTTGTTGGTTGGCTTTCATGAACCACAACAATACTCCAAACGTGGCGTAATCGAAAACGGAACTGAGTGGGCCAAAGATCAGCATAAAGCGGCGGATGAATTTTATATCCATGCGATGCGGACGTTCGACGAACACATCATCCACGTGATCGCTAGCGATGGTCATTTCAGGCAGATCGGTCAGGAAGTTGATCAGCAGGATCTGTTTGGGCAACATCGGCAGGAACGGCAAAAACAGGGAAGCGCCTGCCATGCTGAACATGTTGCCGAAATTTGCGCTGGTTGCCATAAAGACATACTTGAGCGTGTTGGCAAAAGTTTTTCGTCCCTGCACAATGCCTTCGCGTAGCACATCCAGATCCTGTTTGAGCAGAACCAGGTCGGCGGCTTCCTTGGCAACATCCACGGCGTTCGCCACCGAGATGCCAACATCCGCGCTGTGCAATGAAGGTGCATCATTAATCCCGTCGCCCATGTAACCCACCACATGCCCGCGCTTCTTAAGCGCAAGAATGATGCGTTCCTTCTGGTTGGGATCAACCCCGGCAAAAATGGTGGTCTCTTCCACTACATGCCAGAGCGCCTCGTCGTGCATGTCGTCCAGCTCGGCGCCGGTCAGGACCTTTGCATCACCCAGCCCCACCGCCTGTCCGGTATGACGCGCCACCAATTTATTGTCTCCCGTAATTACTTTAAGCTGTATACCTAATTTCTCGAGCGCCAGTATGGTGTCTTGTACGCCTTGTTTGGGCGGATCCATGAACAACAGGAACCCGGCGAACGTCATGCCGGTTTCGCCAGTTTTGGAAAAGGGATGCACCTGCCCGCTGACAGATTTGACCGCCACCCCCAGCACCCGGTAGCCCTGGGCGCTCCAGGCTTCGTACCTTGCCTGGATCCCGGCCAGTTGACCGGCATCCAGGTCCTTTTCTTCCTCCCTGATCTGAACGCGTGAACAGGCTGCTAGGATATTTTCCAGCGCGCCCTTGGTGATCATGGTGGGCGGAATATCCTTCCGCTCCACTACCACGGTCAGGCGTTTGCGGATGAAGTCATACGGGATTTCATCCAATTTGGTGTAATCTTCCGCACCCTTGGCTCCTTTGCTGACTATTGCTTCATCCAATGGATTGGGCAGACCCGTCTGCATGTGCGCGTTCAGGTAGCCGTACAGGCTTACTCGATCAGATGGTTGGCCGTTCACATCCAGCGCACCATCCAAATGCACCACTCCTTCCGTCAGCGTGCCGGTCTTGTCGGTGCAAAGGATATCCATGCTGCCGAAATTCTCGATCGATTCCAGCCGACGCACGATCACGCCGTGTTTCGCCATATCCTGCGAGCCTTTCGACAGGTTGATGTTAATAATGGCGGGCAGAAGTTGCGGCGTCAACCCGACTGCCAGCGCAATCGAAAAGAGCAATGAATCAAGCACCGGCTTGTGTAAGAGCACATTGAAGAAGAAGATGCCCAGCACCAGAATGAACATGACTTCGGTGAGCAAATAGCCCAGCTTGCGGATGCCGCGTTCGAACTCGGTCTCCGGCGGGCGCAGGGTCAGTTTGTCGGCGATCTGACCGAAGGCGGTTGTCAGCCCGGTTTCGACAATCAACACTTTGGCGTTGCCGCTACTGACGTTTGTCCCCATGAAAACCACATTAGTCCGGTCAGCCAGCCCAGCGCTTTCGGGGAGGATGCCCGGCATTTTCTCCACTGGGAAGGTCTCACCGGTCAGGACGGCCTGGTTGACGAAGAAATCCCTGGCTTCTACTACGAGCCCATCCGCCGGGATCAAGCTGCCAGCCGAGAGCAGGACCACATCACCGGGAACAACTGCATCGGTCGGGATCGATATGGTTTTCCCGTCACGGTAAACATCCGTCTTGAACGAGACCTGTTCCTTTAATTTCTCGGCGGCGTTGTTGGCGTTGTATTCCTGGAAAAAGCTGAGCAGGGCGCTGCCCATCACGATCAGCAGGATGATGATGGCATCCGCCCAATCCTGGAGAAAGGCCGAGATCAAGGTGGCGGCTATCAGGATGATGACGATCGGACTTTTGAATTGGTTGATGAATAATCCCAGCGGCGTGACCCGCTTTTTGGCTTGTGTGCTATTTGGACCCACCCGCCGCAGGATTTCCTGCGCGTCCTTTTCGCTCAGCCCTGCCGTGGACGAATTCACGCTTTGGGCGATCTCATTTACATCTTTCGACCAAAAAGGGAAAGTTGCCATAGGTTCACTCCATTTATGTCATCTCATTATACGATGTACTTGCTCCTTTCTAGCTTGAAATACGGCCCAGGGTTGCGTGGAATGCCTGGCCTAATAAATGGCATGGGTCACAAATTCCTGGATTTGTGACCCATGCGTGAGACGAAAATTTGAATCGAGCTTCGGCTTACCGGCGGCGACCCGTCAACCGCAGAACGAAGAGGAACATATTGATGAAGTCCAGGTAGAGTCTGAGCGCCCCGAAGATACCGAACTTCACCTCAGTGTCACCATTTACATTCATTTGCGCAGCCATGCGACCGATGCGCTGCGTATCGAAGGCGGTCAGGGCGGTGAAGACCAGCACACCCACCACGCTAATGATCGTATCGAACGGGCCGCTGCCGACGAACATGTTAACGACCATCGCAATGACCAGCCCAATCACAGCCATCATCAGGAATGTACCCATCCTTGATAAATTCACCTTGGTGGTATAGCCGATGACGGACATGACCCCGAACAAGGCCGCAGTGGTGGCGAACGCCACAAAAAGAGATGCGCCGGTGAAAGCCAGCAACACGATCGAGAGTGTGAATCCGTTCAAAGCTGCGTACAGCATGAATAACATGGTCGCCACGCCCGAAGAAAGCCGGCTAAGGCCTGCGCTTATGCCCAGCACCAGGCCAAATTCGGCCAGGACTGCCACTAGCAGGATAATCGGGTTCATGGCAAGATTGATCAGGCTCGTGGTGGCTGTCACGTAGGCAACCGCCGTTGTGATAACCATCCCCAGGACCATCCAGGTATACACCTGGCGCATGATGGACTGCAAGTCGATCGCGCCTTCCGTTGGATACAAAAAACTACTGTTACGATTCATGGTGTTCATATTGACAACTCCGGTAAACAGGTACGTTCCGTGTTACGACAAACAACCTTCAATATCGAATCCCATATCAGGGGAATCTGCAGGAAAGAAGGCAGATGTCCGTGCGGACATCTGCCCACATCTTATGATTAGCGGCCCAATAACTGGTTCTTCTCGCGGGTAAATTCCTCATCGGTTAATACGCCTCTGTCGTGTAACTCACCGAGCAGCTTGAGCTGTGCAAGTTTATCCGCGCCCGCAGGAGCTTGTGGTTGCCCCTGGTAGGGTTGTTGCGCCGGCATCATTTGTACAACCTGCGGGTTTTGTCCCTGGTTGGCGTTGCTGCCCAGCATATAGCCCAATCCGCCGGCCATCAAGCCGGTCATCAATGGACCACCCATCCCCATGCCCATCCCCATCCCGATCAGGGGGAAACCGCCCCTTCTCATCCCAAATCCGCCACCTCTGAAGCCACCACCAAATCCTCTAGGCATTCTTGCCTTCCTTTCCGGCTGCCAGCTCAGCACTGACATGCGCCAATACATCGTGTGAAACCATTCCCGCCGCGTAAACCGCTCCGCCATTCTTGCGGACCGCTTCCGTCAGCCCGATCACCCAGGTATGTTCGATCAGAATTACGACCGCGGAGCTGTCGGGGGGGATCTGCCCGGTCAGTTGGTTAA
Organism: Anaerolineales bacterium; assembly: GCA_050014055.1. Taxonomy (GTDB): domain Bacteria; phylum Chloroflexota; class Anaerolineae; order Anaerolineales; family Villigracilaceae; genus UBA877. The sequence continues at coordinate 14,815 of JBEKEB010000039.1, forward strand.
TATCCTCAGCCGTCAACAATCCCATCAGGTTGAGCGCAATGTCGCCATACTCCGCCAGTTCTTCTTCAACCAGTTCGCTGACTTCCTGCATCGCAACGGCGCCGTCGGCTGATTTTGAAACAAAGATCAAATCGACCACGCGGATCTTGCCGGCCTCCTGGATCGCATTCAGTTCCGAGATCAGCGCGCTTTTGAGTTGCCGGTCAGATACGCCGATTACAACATATTCAAGGGGTCCAATGTCCATGATTTATTCCTTTCTTCGTCCAAACATCCAGCCAATATAATCCAGGTTCGTGCCAGATTCTGCGCACCTGGTGGTTCGTTTGCCGTTCGCCAAAAGCTAATGGAATCTCCTGGTATAAGCAAAAAGATTATACATCAAGCCCTCTTTTTACCCACGACTCTTCTCCTCAACATATATATATTTCTGACAATTCCCGGTAGATCATATTGATGGCAGCTTGCCAAGCCTGCGCAGCCGCAAACCCAAACCCAGCAACACCGCGCCGAAGAGAATGGCGTACACGCCGATCAACCAGATGATTGTGACTTCACCAGCCGAAGGGAAGATCAGCAGCAAAACTCCAAGAATAAGCGATACGATTCCACTGATCGCGAGCAGCCATTCCCCTTGAATTTCCTTGCGCAATCCGAGCGCGGCGACAATCTCCAATAAACCTGTCACAATCGCCCAAAGCGCTATGAGGTAGAGTAGTGCCAGTGTCGCCGCGCCCGGAATTATGAAGGTAATTACCCCCGCGGCAATTCCCACCAGACCCTCCAGCAATAACACCCACCACCTATCGTGCCCGGCGCGGTGGGTAAATGCGGCGATAATCGCGAATATTCCGTCCACCAGCACATACGCGCCAAAAAACAGCACCAGTATTTCGAGCGTCAGCCCGGGCCAAACTAACGCGAGCGCGCCGAAAAGTATTGCGACCGCGCCACGCAATAGTACTACCCACCAATTTCGTTTAAATTGTGCCAACATACCTGCCTCTTTGACCTACTGATTATTGAAAAATGAATAATCTGGCTGGGAGGATGATAATGCCTCGCCTATTGATTTGGTTCCTTCCGGAGATAAACATAGTACGCGATCCATGCAGAGGACCAGCCCAGCAGATAACCGCTGCAGGCCAATGCGACTCGGACAAAATGCTCCCCGGGACTTGAAAACCACGCAATGCCAACCACGACCGCGAGAACGATGGGGACAAAGATGGTATATCTTCGGAACATGCTCATGGTGTACCTCGATCAAGACCAGCGCCTGTGCAGAGGAAAGGCCGGCAGAGACTCGATCTGATGTTTATCGAGTTTCAGAAATACCGTCTTGCCAAGAGTATCTCCCATCGCAGAAACGGGAATAATCACATCCTTTTGCCCCCACAGGTGTCCTTCCCGCATGACTAAATGGGTTATGTGGCCGTTCTTTGGGTTGACCACGAATTCGTCGACGTGGCCGACATAGCCATCCGTAGCCTCCACGCGGGTACCACGCTCCACAGCCAGTTCCCCCGGAGGGATTTGTTTATGCTCCACCGGCACTTGCACCGTCATTTCAGGATCCACATAGGGCAGATAGTAATAGGCCCCTCTTCCGTACATCTCATTACCACCACCAAGACTCGTATAAGGCACTTTCTCTTCGATGAAAGTGGTTTTAATAAACCGGTGCATCTTCTTCAGATTGGTTTTGGTGCAACGCAGTCGAATCGTACTGGCGATCGTCTCGGTCACATATTCGACTGGCACAATATACTCCGTGTCGGAACCATCCTCTTTCACGACCAGATGGGTTACCTGGTCGGTTACCGGGTTTATCAGGACATATATGGAGCGGCCACACAGACCGTCCTTACACTCAACCTGAGCCTGCACAGGAATTTCCATTTTGAACCTCCTTAAGAAAGGCGTCATCACTTCGTGAGCGTGGAAATATCATAAAAAACCGGTCAAACAGGCGCTGCTCATACTGCTGCATCAACGTGATGGGTCAAATCGGCCGCCCCGGTGCCCTGTAGGATGGTATGGGCGTGCGCCACTTCTTCTGCGTTGCCGTGGGCCATGAGAAGAAACTTGCCGCTTTTCAAATGCTCCTCGTACTTGAGGATGTGCTTTTTGGAAACGCCCCAACCGACCAGTGCGCCCAGCAGTCCGCCGCCCGCTGCTCCGGCTACCACGCCTTCCATACTGCCGAGCAATATTGCGGCAAAAGACCCCGCAACGAGTAAAGGCCCGAAGCCGGGAACCCAGATGAACGCCGCGCCTGCGAGCAATCCGAATATCCCGCCAACCCACCCGCCTGTGTTGGCTCCGGACTTGGCAACATCGCCGGCGGTCACGTAGCCATGCACTTCTTTCTCGCTCTGCATGTCTTGCGCGACGATGGAGACCTGCTTGATTGGGAAACTGCCCTTATCAAGCATGCGTACCGCCTCTTCCGCTTCCGCCATGCTGTTGTAAACACCGATGACACTCTGTTCTGACATTTTGCCTCCAAAATCAATAGATGAACTATCAGGCGAATTTCTACCTGCCTGATCAGGCATGTTGGCCGTCATGATCCAATACCTTCAGTCCATCATACAACGAACCCCCCCTCAGCCGCATCACCATACTGGGGGGAATCTGCCTCCCCCAGTTGGGGGAGATGCCATGGGTTACCGTTATATGGATTGATGTCTTGAGAAGGGCCTAAACCGTTCTGCTCAACACCATCTATTTCTTTCCTTACACTTGCAATCCCCAGAAAGCCAATAAAACCCCTTCATGACGTTTTTTATATCTCAAGAAGGACCCCTCTGCTGATAACACCAGGAAAGGGAATTACGGTGAAACCATGATGTTTTGTTGTACCTGGTGCCCGGCTTGAAGTATAGTGGTAAAACAAAACTGCACATATTGTGTTCATATAATACTTAGTTAATGTATTTATTAGATAATCTGGATTATTATGGAGCGCGGATGAGGCTGATTCAGTTTATTTTCGCGGATGAAACTGATGAAAATTCACGCCCGAGGAACATCCTGCGGGCGTGAATTTATTAGGCATGGTTGATCCCGGTTATTTCTGCACATCATGCGCCCGGGCCAGCAGGCCGTCCACCAGATCATCCGCCGGATTGCGCAGGAGGCTTTCCTGGAGAGGCAATCGGGAAGCAGGTGGCAGGCAGACTCTGGGTTGAAAGCTAATTTTACATAACATCTCCGCAGCGGCTGGCCCGTGGCGGAACGGTTTGGTCGAAACGGAAATATTTGCCCGGTGACAGTTCCCTTTAAGAACACGCCGGGCCGGATCAGACAGGCTCATCGGGATAATTATTGACAATCTCCTGGATTACGGGTGTAAAATGGTGGAACAGAACCATATTTTGAAGGAGGCGCTTTCCCATGGATGACCAGGAGTTACGCAAACTGATCGAACAACTGCACACTGAAATCCAGAACACCCACACCGTTGATAAAAAAGGCCAGGAACTGTTGCTTCAGCTTGAATCAGAAATCCAGGTGCTGCTCGACCGGCCGGACGTGACTGTCACTCCGGTCCATCCATCGACCCTCCAACGATTGGAAGAAGGACTACACCATTTCGAGGCAAGCCACCCGGATTTGACGAACCTGCTTTCCGAGCTTCTGGAAATCCTCAGCAATGTCGGCATCTAGGAGTACACCGGTCACAGTCCACTCTAAAGAAAATGATGTATGAATAAAATAGCGGCCTGCCCATATTCCATGTGGACAGGCCGCCGGTAGTTAAGCACTGCTAGAGGCCGGTGCCGGTGTGAGGGGTAATCCCGGCTTCCCCGGAATCGAGGCGAGCACAATGACTGACACCGACAGCAGCACGTGAACGATCCCCAGGACCAGGCTGACCGGGTTGGGTGCGCCCACAATTCTTATCAGGAGCAACGGCAGCAGCGAAACCAGCCCCAGCAAGCCATACAGCACGGCTATGATGATCCCCAGCACCTGTCCCCAGCGTCTGGTAAAAAGCATACCTACGGCTGCTGCTAAAGAAACCAACAGCATCACGAAATAGAGGATAATTCCACCCCGGCCGCCTGTGCCAACCGTAAAACGGCGGGTCTGGGCCTGCGATCCGGCGCCACCGATAAGCACTTGCGGACCGCTACCCTGTACGGAAGAGCCGCTTTGGCCATTGCCTGGCGTGACAAAGTTACCGGCTCTCTGGGTACCGCCGGCGAGGCGGATGAGCGGAGCGGCCAGAAACAGCAACGCCAGCACCACCAGCAGGAGCGCCGCGATGGGCAATAATTTTGTGTTGAGAATTCTTTTTGGCTTCACAGGTTTTGGATCAAGGGATGACATATATGACCTCTCCAGGTATTATTCGTATCGTAAAGCTTCCACCGGCTCGAGCATGGCGGCGCGCCGGGCCGGATAGATGCCGAAGAACAGGCCGACTGCCGCCGAGAAGAGCGTGGCCAGCAGGATGGCGTTCAGGCTGACTGCCGGGGTCAGGGAAGTCCCGCTGGCTGAGGCAATCCGGCCGATCGTCAGCGCAATCAACCAGCCCAGCAAAATGCCCATGACCCCTCCCAGCAGGCTCAGGATTAAAGATTCCACCAGGAATTGGACCATGATATCCCGGTTGCGGGCGCCGACGGCCTTGCGCAGGCCGATTTCACGGGTACGCTCGGTCACCGAGACCAGCATGATGTTCATGATGCCGATCCCGCCTACCAGCAGCGAGATGGCGGCGATGCCTCCCAGGAAGACGGTTAGCACGCCGATGATCGAAGAGGCCGTGTTGGCCAGGTCCTGCTGGTTGAAAATGGAAAAATCTTCCGCACCGACCGCCACGTGATGGCGCATGCGCATGATATTGGAAACCTCCGTGCTGGCATTCGTAACAGAGTTGGCGCTGGTGGCCTGGATATAGATCGTGTTCACATAGTTTCCGGGAGTCTGGATGACTCGGTCACGCGCGGTGGTGATTGGAATGATGGCCTGGTTATCGGAACTCCCCAGGGCCGTACCGCCTTTCGATTGCAGGACGCCGATGATCGTAAAAGTCTGACCGTTGATGCGCAGCGTCTGCCCGGTCAGACCGGTCGTCTGGCCGAAAAGCGTGGACGCCAGGTCCGGACCGATCACTGCCACGCGGGCGTGGATGTTCACTTCCTGGTCGCTGAAAATGGCGCCTTCCGAGAGGGTTTCATCGCGCATGGAAAAGTAATCGGATGGCACGCCATACACGGTGGTTGTGGTGCTTTGCCCGTTGGTGGCCGAGGCGGAGATATTCCCGCCCTGTAAAATGGGCGCAACCGCCAGAACATCCGGTGCTTGGTAGGGGTCTTGCAAGGCCTGTGCATCCGACATTGTCAACGGTCGAACATTTCGCACCGTCACAGTGCCGCCTCCGCCCGCGCCTCCGAATCTGGCCCCGGACCCGGCCGAAAGGAACAGCAGGTTGGTGCCGATGGAACTGATCGAGGAGGTGATGGAATTCTGGGCGCCCTGTCCGACCGAAAGCATGGCGATCACGGCGGCCACACCGATCACGATGCCAAGGATGGTCAGCCCGCTGCGTAATTTATTGCTCACCAGCACGGTGAGCGTTCCCACTAAAACCCGTCTGATTTTCATTGCGTATTCCTCTCGACCAGGCCGTCCCGGATTGAAATTATCCGTTGGGCCTGGGAAGCAATCCTGGGGTCATGCGAGATAATGACCAGGGTGGTGTTGCTGTCATGGTTAAGCTTTAACAGTAAATCCATTATCTCCTGGCCCACCCTGGAGTCCAGGTTGCCGGTCGGTTCATCTGCCAGCAGAATGGCCGGTTCGTTGACCAGCGCCCGGGCCACCGCCACGCGCTGCTGCTCCCCGCCGGATAGTTCCGCCGGCCGGTGTTTCATGCGGTTCTCCAGGCCGACTTCCCGCAGGGCTTCTGCCGCCCTGCCCCGGCCTTCGTCCGGCCGGTTGGCGTATCCCAGGGGCAGTTCCACATTGACCAGCGCAGATACGCGCTGCAAAAGGTTAAAAGACTGGAACACAAAGCCGATCTTGCGATTGCGGATGCTGGCAAGTTGGTCATCGGTCAGGCCCGCCACCGTTTCGCCGTCCAGGATGTATTCACCGCTGGTTGGCCGGTCCAGGCAGCCCAGAATGCTCATCAAGGTGGACTTCCCGGAACCCGAGGGCCCCATGATCGCCACCACTTCGCCGCGCTTGACTTCCAGGGAAACACCGCACAGCGCCTGCACTTCCACTTCACCCATGTGGTAGACCTTGGTCAGGTCTTTTGCCCGGATAACGATATCATCCATTGCAGTCTCCTGGCCTAAGGGGTCGCCACGGGCCTGGCGCCTGCGGTAACCGCGCCGGCACCGCCGCCGCCCAGCCGGAAGGCGCCGAACCCTCCGGTGGTGGATGTGCTGGCGAAGCTGAGCACGATCGTATCGCCGGCCTTCAGGTTGCTGCTGGTGATCTGCGTGACAGAATCCGAGATCGCCCCAACCGTGACTGGCACCTTGGTGGTGCCGCCATTTTGAACCAGATAAACATATTGTCCACCGTTGGTATCGGTGAAAATGGATGTGTTGGGAACCAGTATGGCATTATCCACCTTGTTGGTGATGATGGTGACATTGGCCGACATGCCCGGCTTGACCAGTGCATCCGCGTTGGTAATCTGAACGGTGATATTAAAGTTGACGCTGCTCTGCGAGGATGTACCGGCCAGATCGGTCGAGATGACCTTGCCAGTGTAGGTTTTGTCGGGGATGGCATCAAAGGTGATCGTGGCCGGCTGTCCAATCTTGACATTATCGATATCCACTTCAACAACTTGAACCACGATATTCAGGCTGGACAGGTCATCGATCCGGAAAGCCTGGGTTCCCAGCGTGACAACTGCGTTGGGGTACGCATTTGACTGGGTGATTGTGCCGGTAAACGGGGCGGTGAGTTCGGAGGCGTCCAGATTCCCCTGTGCGGTTTGCACGGCCAGCTGGTCTTGTTTGAGTTGGAGCAAGGCTGTTCCGGTGGCGTCCGGTGGAACTGTCCCGCCTGTCAATGCCGCCAGGTAGACCTGGGCGTTCTTCAACGTGGCATTGGCCAGGTCCAGATTCGCCTGGGCCTGATCCTGTTGGTTCTGAGTGGGCGCCTGCGAATACAGGCTGTAATAATACTGGGCATTATTGTAGGCTACCTGGGCGGTATAGAGGGCATTGTAGGCCGCCGCCTGGTTGGCGTTGTTGATATATTGCCCGCCGTGCGCATTATCGTAGGCGGTTTGCGCCTTATCCAGGTTAGACTTGGCAAGCACCATATTGGCATAGTAATTTTGGACCAAGGAGGTGTTTTGCCAATACTTCAGATTGTTCAAGGCCAGTTGCGCATTGGTTACATTGGTCTGGGAGGTCGTAATGGCCAGTTTGGCATTCGCGATCGCTTCCGGTGAAGTCAACTCGGCCAGGTTCTGCTGGGCGGTGATCAGGGCGGATTCCAGGACGATCTGTGTCGAGTCCTGGACAAGCGTGGCCAGTACATCGCCGGCTTTGACCTGGTCCCCGATCTGGGCGTTGACTTTATCGACCTGCCCGCTCGAAAGCCAGGTAAGAATCGCCGAAAGGCTCGACCCGACCGTGCCCGTGCCTTCCACGGTGGAGGTAAGTGTGCCGAGCTGGACGGTGGTTGTCTGGTAAGCGCTTGTCCCGCTGCTGCCACTCGTGCCGGCAGTGCCGGCAGTGCCGCTTCCCTGGACGCGCAGATTGGCGAAAACCAGCACCGCTCCAATGATTACCACCAGCACGGCTCCGACGACGATCCAGGTTTTTTGTGTTTTACTCATTTCAGTTCTCCTGTTTCAATAGATTCCAATAGATGATACCTTAATTGTATGAAGAAATTATGTGGAAAAGATGGGCGAATCCTTAGATTTTCCGCCCTTTCCTTTTTGGCCGGACAAAACTGGCCAGCCTGGCTTGGAAAAAGCCCGGAACATCCTCGACTAAGTCACGGATACTTACAAAGGAGGGTAAGGATTGGCTGGATGCTAATGCGACAAGGGACGATTTTTGAGGCCGTCCTTTGTATGTGATTTTCATTACCAAAATTGCTTTGCTTTTAGGAGGGAAAAAAGATATGGAACCTCGCTGTTACTATTGTTGGGCAATTATTTGCAGATGTTGGGTGGAATGGGCAGCAAGTGTTCTGGTATTCATCTGCTCTCAATAGTGTCACTTCCCAAATCAGCCATTTCCCCCACCGGCCAATCTGCATAGAGTGCCTCAGCCTGCACCAGAATGGATCCAAGGAACGGCTCAAGATCCTTTTCGTGCACCTTACGCTGCTTGAGTACGCGTCTGACTGCGGCACGAACTGCAGCCTGCACATCCTGGCGATGTGGTTCAGTCCAATCCACTTTCAGATTACGTTTGAGTGTTTGGACTACATCATGCACCAGTTCGCGCAGAAAGGTTTCGTTGTAAAGATTGATGAAGTTGGATGCCACGGCATCGTAAAAAGCCAGTTCTTCGCCGTTCAGCCCCAGTTCCTGGGCGCGCTGGGTTTCGGCATCCATCTGTTGTTTGATGGCGATCATCTGCTCGATGACTTCCTTGGCGTCGATCAGACGGTTGTGATATTCCTGCAAAGTTTTTTCGAGCGTTTCCTTGAAGGATTTGGAGCGGGTCAGGTTGCTGCGCCGCCGGTACTCAATCTCATCAGCCAGCAGTCGTTCGAGCAGTTTGACCTGCAGGCTCTCCGGGGGATGGTCCTTGAAGGTTTGCAGGAAGGCATCATCCAGGATGGAAATATCCGGCCTGGTAATTCCGGCCGCTTTGAAAATATCCACCACACCCTGGGGCTGAACGCTGTCGTCCACCAGGTCCTGTACGGCGCGGTCGAGTTCGCGGCTGCTGATTCGTCCGGAAACGATTTTCATGATCTGCTTGCGGACACGCTGATAGAAGATGATTTCATCGGCGTGGATCCTGCATTCATCCAAGTGCTTTACCAATAGGAACGCAGAGGAAAGACGCGCTTCCACCTGCAGGAAGCTGTCGCGGCGGTCATCCTCGGTGGCAAGATAACCGTAAACGAGTGCATAAAGATCTTCCACTTCGATCTCAGACATGTGCCGCCAACCGCCATAATCCTTGCCGCGTGGCAGTGTCGCATGAATATCTTTTAGGGCTTCCAAGAATAATGGCCGGGCTTTTTGGTCAATGCCGGCAGCCACATCTCCCTGCCCGCCGCCTTGCGTGTAATGAGCCGTGGCTTCGCGCAGGGCATCGCCGATGCCGATGTAATCCACGATCAGGCCGTGCGGTTTGTCGCTGAAAACCCGGTTGACTCGCGATATCGCCTGGATCATGTTATGACCTTCCATCGGCTTATCCACGTAGAGCGTGTGCAGGCAGGGGATGTCCGTACCGGTCAGCCACATATCGCAAACGATGACCAGGCTGAGCGGGTCCTCGGGATCGATCATATGTTGCTTTATGGCATCCCGCTGGGATTTGGTTGTAAGGTAGCCTTTCTGGCTCCATTCCGGCGGGTCTTCGCTCAGGTTGCCGGTCATGACAATTTTAATGGGCGGGCAACCCGGCAGGCCTTGCAACGCTTCGTACAGGCGCACACAGTTCAGGCGCTCCATGCAAACAATCATCGCCTTGCCTTTAAGCGTGGCGGTGCGATCCAGGTAATGGGCAAGTAAATCCTGCGCCATATTCTTGAGACGCTTGTCGGAGCGCGCCGCAGCTGCCAGCGCACCCCAGCGCGGGATGTTGCGGTTCACCTCGGCGGGATCCTGGCCTGCAGTTACATGGCCGAGACGGGTATCCAGGTTCTGGCCTATTAATGCAAGCGGAATCTGGCGTGCCTCATAGTAGATCGGTACGGTGGCTTTGTCGATTTGCGATTGCAGGATATCGTAGGTGTGGATCAGGTCGCCGAACACCTGGGTGGTATCGGCTCCGCCCAGGCTGATGGGCGTACCGGTAAAACCCAGGCGCATGGCATTCGGCAGCGCATCCGACAGGTAGCGGGCATAGCCTTCCTTGAATCCATACTGCGAACGGTGGGCTTCGTCGGCGATCAGGATGACGTTCGGGCGCGTATTCAGGATGGGATGGTCGAGTTCTTTTTCTTGCAATGTGAATTTCTCGATGGTGGTGAAGATGACCTCACCGCCGGATGTATCTAACAGGGACCGCAGATCGCTGACGCTTACGGCCTGCCTGACGTTCCCCACCAGCAGGTGAGCAGCCAGGAATTGATCATGCAGCTGGTCATCCAGGTCATTGCGGTCCACTTCGATGACGAAGATCGGGTTTTCGAGTTCCGGCGCCCGCCGCAGGATGCCGACCAGGAAAGCCATCGAAAGGGACTTGCCTGACCCGGTGGTGTGCCAGATGACGCCGATTCGCCGGTCAGGGGAAGCCCCGGAGCGTAGACGTTGGTAGGTTTCCAGAGTCTTCTGCGCCGCAATCCGTACAGCAAAGAATTGGTGGTAGCGCGCCCCTTTCTTGGTGATCTTCTCGTTGACCACTTCGAACACCAGGAAATCGCGGATATATTGGAGCAGGCGCTCTTTTGGGAATAATCCCTCGATCAACGTTTTCATTGATCCGGTGGTGTTGGGTTCGACCTCGTATCCGTCGATGGATTTCCATGGGCTGAACCACTCCATCCCGGCCGTCCAGACGCCGTGCAGGCTGGTGATGCCGTCCGAGATGACGGTAAAAGCGTTGAAGTCGAAAACCTGTGGTATCTCGTAGGTGTAATGCTGGATCTGGTTGAAGGCATCCTCGACGGATGGCTTTTCAGAGTAGGGATTCTTTAATTCAAACAATACCAGCGGCAGCCCGTTGACGAAGATGATCACATCCGGGCGGCGGTCGTTCTGCCCGTGGATGGGGAACTGGTTGATCACGCGGAAATCATTCTCGGCCGGCTCGTCCCAATTGACCGGATAGATATGGCGGAATTCTGTTTTCCCGCCGGAAAATTCGACTTTGAGATCGAAGCCGCGCGTGAGCAGTTGGTGGAAAGCCAGGTTACGTCGCAGGGTATCCACCCCGTCAGGGCGGCTGATCATGTGCACTGCATCATCCAGTGCCGTGCCTGGCAGGTCAGAATACCGGTCATGGAGTGCCTGACGCAGTACATCCTTGAGCACCACTTCATCCCGGGAGCGTTCGATATCCATACCGAAAACGTGCTGGTATCCCAGCGCTTCCAGACGCTGGATGGTGGTGTATTCAAACTCGGTTTCCGTGCCATGATGAGTCATTATTACCCCACTTTGTAAAATTAGTGCCATACCAAACGATTTAATTGTTCAACAAGTAAATGAACCGTTGTAGAAGGTTTATCTGATTCTGGATTCTTGGGATTGTATTGTTCTAATCATTTATTCGCATTTCGTATTGCAATGGATTGCTTACCACTTAACTCATCGTAAATATCTTCGCTTTTTTTGTCATATTTATGCCCAAGGCAATCTGCCTGGCCTAAGCGATGACAATAGTCATCTCGTGTAATACCAGCTTCCAAATAATGAAAATGAAGGAAATACCAAAGCTCAAAAGCCTCGTTAGAATATGCTACTCGGATTCCATTGTTTTTTGCTAATTGAATTGCATTATTAAAATGCTGTGGCGTAAATGAATCTCTATCAAATACGACCCATACCTGATCATATTTTTTCTTTTTCATGAGTAGTATTGCTTCTTTTACCAACCCATCGGTGTTTGCACCTGGTCCTTCCACATCGACTACTGAATCAGGTGGAATTGGAAATTTTTTGAAATAATTTGGCTCCGTCTTTGCGCCTTCACATACAATTAAGAATTGCTGGCGAGGTTCAAACTGATTAATCCGTCGTTTGTATGATAGTCTACCTTCCTTCAGAAATCGGCGCTCGGGCATGCTCACTCCTCAATAATAACTTGATGAACATTTCCCAAGAATGGGACTGCACCATAACGCCCTTCGAAATAATCATTTTCAAATGATGCATCGTTGCGCACTTTTAATTCTGCAAGCGAATACAAATGGCTGCACCCATAATGATCTTTCTCAACAAACCAAATCTGATCGCGCCGAAAGATTTTATTGGATAACAAATTAGTGTCATGTGTGGTAAAGATCAACTGAGCAAACTTTGGATTTGTTTCCTTGGAATTGAACAATCCGATTAATGCCCGTGTAATCAATGGATGGAGTCTCGCTTCCATTTCATCGAAAAAAAGAATAGAACCATTTTTTAACACATCAATGAAAGGGCCCGCCAGATAAAACAATTTTTCGGTACCATCCGATTCGTGTGTTCTTAGTTTGAATACCTCAGATCCGACTGGATTGCCGCTCTCATCATATTTTTTGTGTGTCGTAAGGATGGAAATCTTAATATTTTCAGCTTCCCTTTGCATCACTCTTTTTAAGCCTGATGGGAGGTTGTCTGGAACAAGTGCCTTAACTTTATCGTCTTCCATTTTCTCGGAAGAGATATTCTCTATTCCCAAGTCTAAAGAGGTTACCAATTTGCTGATTTCCTGGCGATAACTTCCGTCGTCAAAGGAATGAAGGGTAAAACCTCTGTAGGATACGTCATCGAGTCCCGAGATCATCTTTACACTCATGAACCACCCTATTAATTTTCTCGTTTGTTGTCCATTCCATTGTGCCACAACAGAGAGAAATAACGCATTTGGGCGAGTTTTTGCTTCTAGGCCTT
>JBEKEB010000040.1:0-25498 GCA_050014055.1 Anaerolineales bacterium
TGTTTCATTCCCTTTTTCCCTGCCATAAAAAAGTACCTCCTGTGCTTTATTTTCTCACAGGGGGCACTTTCTTTTCGTGTCTTGTTTTAGGGGGTCAGTTCATATATGCCACCAGTTTTTTTCGGTCTTGCCCAATTTCAAGAATTTCTTATTCGTTCTTTTGTTTTTTCCCCTTCGTTTACCTTCGTGCCCGCCTGTCCCGAGGTGCTCTTCCGCGGGATTGTGGTGAAAAGAGATAATCTAATTTTGTCGAGGTGGACAATAACAGACACCCGGCTTTGGTAAACCGGGTGTCTCCATTTTCCTTACCCTTCGCTTGTCATGATGAACATCGGTTTCATTTCGAAGCTTTCGTACTTTGGGCGGTAGCGCTCCGTGTTGTAGAACTGATCCACATTGACCACCTTCTTTGATCCGGTGACTACATCCAGCGGGACGTTGTCATACCGGCCGTTCTTGAGCACTACCAGCCGTCCATGGATGCCCTTCAACAGCAGGTCCAGCGCCAGGTTGCCGAAGGCCATCGGTACGATCGAGTCGACCGCATCCGGGTCGCCGCCGCGCACCATGTAGCCCAGATTCTGGTTGATGATATTGATTGTCACACCATTATTGTACTGGGCGGAACGTTTCAGTACTTCCCCCGCTACGGTATCGCCGATGCCGCCCAGCTTGGCATGCCCGAAGGCATCCGTGGCTCCGTTTTTGAAGATCATATCACCGCCCTCGAACTTGGCCCCTTCCGAAACGAGCACGATGGAGTATTTGCTTGGGTTGAGGCTTCGGTCTGAAACGAGCAGTTCCGTCAGGCGATCAATATTGAACTTCCACTCCGGGATAACACAGCGATGGGCCGCGCCGGCCATGGTCGGGAGCATGGCCGTGAAACCGGCATAGCGGCCGAACACCTCCAGCACCATGATGCGCTCATGTGAACCGGCAATCGTGCGCAGGTTGTTGATCAGGGAGATGGTACGCGTGACACAGGTGCTGAAGCCGATGCAGTAATCGGTCCCGGGCACATCATTATCCATGGTCTTTGGGATGGCTATAACCTTGAAACCTTCTTTATAGAGCCGGACGCCATAACTGAGCGTATCGTCCCCGCCGATCGGAACCAGGTAATCAATGCCAAGGAAATCCAGGTTCTTCAGGATTTCCGGGGTCAGGTCGTTGCGCTCTTCCGTGTATTTTTCAGCCAGGTGCGGTGGAACGTTTTCCTTCTTGACCCTCGCTGCGTTCGTGCGCGAGGTGTGCAGGAAAGTGCCACCCGTCCGTCCGGCCTTGTTGACGACATCTTCGGTCAGGACCTGGTAATTGTTGCTGTTATCCGCGTCCTTCTCACGCACAAGATCCACCAGCCCGCCCCAGCCGCGCTTCAGGCCGATCACCTGGTAGCCTTCACGGATGGCACGCACTGTAACGGCACGGATGGCTGGATTCAGTCCCGGCACATCCCCGCCACCGGTTAGAATGCCGATGACGCCGGGTTTCTTTTTTAACGACATATTGTTACCTCCTTGGAAAAATTATAATTATGGCAATCAGGCGGCAATTATACTGCTTCTTGCAAGACTCGCTTTATTCTTTTTAACCGAAATACGCACGGATTGTGGAAGCAGGCTACCGATATTTGCGCAGCGCTCCGTAATCCTCGCGGGTATAATTACCAAGAAATTTCTTGAAGGAATGTGAGGGAGCCATGCCTCTGGATAACGCCGGCCCATATTTAACCGATCCAAACGGCCACGAACACCACCTGTCATCGCAGAATGCCATCATCGGTCGCGCGGTCGAATGTGATATTGTCATCGCCAGCAAAAGCGTTTCACGCGAACACACCCGTATCCGCCGGGATGGCCGGCGCTGGTTCGTGGAAGATCTGGGCTCCACGAATGGTACGTATCTTAACAGTGAACGGGTTATTGGCAGCCTGGCCATGCTTGACGGGGATGGTCTCAAGGTTGGCGATGTGATGTTTGTCTTCCACGACCCCGACACAACCACGCGCGAAAACCCGGTCCCGGAATTGGAGGTGGATGTCACCGCTGGGGTGGTGCGCGTTAATCGCCGGGCAGTCAGCCTCTCGCCCAAGGAATACCAACTGATCGCTTATCTCTATGACCGACGCGGCCAGGTTTGTTCGAAAGACGATATCGGCCACGCCGTCTGGCCGGAATATGAAGCCGGCGGCATTTTCGATTACCAGATCGAAAACCTGGTGCGGCGTCTGCGCACCCGCATCGAACTTGACCCGGCCAACCCCCAGCTCCTTTTCACTGTGCGCGGGCTGGGTTATAAATTGATGGTGGCATAATACACCTTATTGATGCACATCTCATCGGCAGCCAGTAGCCCGATGGTAGCCATTAGATAGGTTGATTCCGGCCTCTTCAGGTATCATCTGGGCTGGATGAAACCTATGGCCGCAATAATTACCAATACTTCCAGGAACAAGACCGAAATGGCCCCGCTCTCTCTCGAAGGACAATCCCTCGGCAAATACCGCATCCTCGAACCGCTCGGACGCGGCGGGATGGCAAAGGTCTACAAGGCCTACCACCCGCAGCTCGACCGGTACGTGGCGGTCAAGATCTTGCGCTCCGATCTGGTGGAAGAGGAAGAATTCCTGGCCCGCTTCCGGCGCGAGGCACGTGCCGTCGCAGCCCTGCGGCATCCCAACATTGTCCAAATCTTCGACTTCGATGTGCAGAATGACCTGTATTACATGGTCATGGAGTTACTCGAAGGCGATACCCTCAAAGCCTACTTGAATACCTTGCGTGTGCGGGCGGAAAAATTACCCCTCGGTGAAATGGTGCGTATCTTTACCGATGTTCTGGCTGGGCTTGCATATGCTCACGGAGAAGGCATCATCCACCGCGATTTGAAACCGGCCAACATTATGCTCACCAGGCGCGGCCAGGCTGTACTGACCGATTTCGGCATCGCCCAGATCGTTGGCGGAACGCAGTACACGGTCGCCGGGGCGCTGATGGGTACACTGAGTTATATGGCTCCCGAGCAGGGCCTGGATGGACACAGCGATGCCCGCAGCGACATCTACTCGCTCGGCATCGCCTACTATGAAGCCTTGACCGGTACTGTACCATTCGATGCCGATACGCCGCTGGCTATCCTGATGAAACACATCAACGACGCTTTGCCTCTGCCGCGCAAGACCGACCCAACCATCCCGGAATCTTTCGAGCGGGTGGCTCTCACGGCCCTGGCCAAACGCCCGGAAGACCGTTTCCAGAGCGCCAATGAAATGGCCGAACGGTTATTGGCCGCGGCAAAAGAGACCGGCATCGATGTCCCGGAGACCATCAACCTCCCTAAAATGATCAACGGTCCATCCACTGACAAAACCGGACCAGTCGCTGTCTTCTCCGGCCCGGCCCGCCAGCGCATACCCGATGCGGGTTTTTCTTCCGGCGATACTGCCATCACTACCGGCAATAAGAATCACACTGGCTTGATCAGGATCACTGATTCGGTGAAGACCCTTTTTACCCCTCCGGCCAGGTACGGCGAGGTGCCACCCAAACATGTTACTGCCGCGGCTCTATATTCAGTCGGAGGGATCATCTTCGTCAACATGGGATTAATATGGCTGGGCGGGATCTTTGGCGTGAAGGTTTGGGGACACGCCTGGCCGTTGGAGATCATTGCCGTCGGGGTTTTACTCTCAGGGTTGATGGCAGCCCTGGCTAATCCCTGGTTGCTGGTACCGGCCGGGATTCTTATGGGTAACGGTCTCCTGTTCTCATTTTTCACGCTGACCGGTTGGTGGAGCCTGTGGACCATCCTCTGGCCGTTGGAACCCCTGTTGGTCGGTATCTCGATCGTTGCGCCTTTCTGGCTGATGCGCCAGGGGAGACGCGGGGCTTGGCTGGCCCGGCGGATTGGGATTGCCCTGGTCGGACTGGCTGTCATTGTCTTTTTCTTTTCAGTTCTCTTCGGGATCGTTCTTCCCTAACCTGTAACTGCCAACATCCAGGCTTTATCTCGGTACTGGCAGATAGTAAAGGCCGCCAGGTTTATTCAACGCGGCCTGATTCAAACAAAGAACCAAAGGAGATTCGAATGCAAAAGAAAGCTTCTCTACTCATCGGTGTGACCCTGATCGTGTTGGGCATCCTGGCGCTGGCCGGAAACCTGCTCATCCGGGCGGTCGGCACGGGATTCATACTCGGGTTCCGCGCTTGGCCGATTTTCGTGGTAGGCGCCGGGCTCCTTTTCTGCCTGCCGCCCTTCATCTTCCCGGCTCGGCGCGGCCTGAGCGGGTTATTCGTCCCCGGCATCCCCGCTCTCATCACAGGCATGCTGTTGTTCATCGCCAGCGTGAGCGGCTATTGGACCATCTGGTCGTTCCTATGGCCGTTGGAAGTTCTCAGCGTGGCGGCTGCTTTCATCCTGATGGCAATATTCTTGAAAGTGCCCTGGTTGATGATCCCGGCTTCCATCCTGGGATTCACCGGCCTGATACTCCAGTTCTGTGCTGCCACCGGCTGGTGGAGTTCCTGGGCTGTACTGTGGACCGTGGAACCGTTCGCTGTGGGCCTGCCGCTTCTACTCATCGGCCTGAGCAGGAAGATCGAAGGTGTCAAACTGGCCAGCATCATCCTGTGCGGTTTGGCCGGGCTGGGCTTCGCCGCCATGTCCACCGTGCTGGTAACCTCCCTCTGGATCACCCGCCTGATCGGGCCGACTGTGGTGCTGGGGATGGGCGTTCTCCTGGTGGTTTCGGCGCTTGCGAAGCGTTTGCCTGAAAAAACAGAAACGCCGACGGAAGAAGAACACGCCATTTGAATCCTGTAGTAACGGCTTAAGCTGTTCATTTCCATGCAAGCAACGACTGAAGTCGTTACTACAAATCAGGCCATAAATCAGAAAGGAATAATCTCATGAACAAACGTATGTATATCCCCGCCTTGCTCCTGCTGGTTGCCTTGCTGGCCTCCGGCTGCGGGTTCCAGATGGTAAGCGGCTCCGGTAAGATTGCCACCGAGACGCGCGACATAAGCGGCTTCTCCAGTGTCACCCTGGCCGGCATCGGTAATGTTTACCTCACCCAGGGCCCGGCCGAATCGCTGCGCGTCGAAGCGGAAGACAATCTGATCCCCTATTTCGACACCTCCGTCCAGGGCAGCACCTTGAAGATCGGAATAAAAGATGAGTATATGGGTGTCAGCTTGCTGCCCACCAAACCGGTCAATTTCTACGTGACGCTCCCCAAAATCGAAGCGGTTACGTTGGCTGGTTCTGGCAACATCTTCGCTGGGACCCTCCAGCCGGGTGCCTTCGGGATTTCCCTGCTCGGGTCGGGAAATATCACCACGGAGGCACTGGCTGCCACTAATCTTGACCTCCAGCTCAGCGGTTCGGGCAATATCAGCCTGGGTACCGTCTCGGCCAGCCAGGTCAATGCGAACATTGCCGGGTCAGGCGATATTCATGTGGATGCCCTGACCGCGGACAAAATCTCATCGAAGACTGCCGGTTCCGGCAACATCACCATCGGCGGCAAGGTTGCCGAGCAGTCCGCTGAGATCCTGGGGTCCGGCGATTATCTGGCCGGCGGCTTGAAAAGCGCTACCGCCACGGTCCGGGTCACCGGCTCCGGCAACAGCCAGGTAGCCGCAAGCGGGACCTTGAACGTGACCATCCTCGGCAGCGGTGACGTGGCCTATTCCGGAAATCCAACCGTGAACGCCAGCATTGCCGGCTCGGGTAAGGTCAACCAGGCCAGCCAATAAGATCGGTACCAAAAACCAACTTGAAAGAAAAACCTCCGAGTTCTTTAAGAACTCGGAGGTTTGTGTATATAACCTTTGTTTACTTTGTGTCCGCCTGTCCAGCGGTGGTCTCCCGCGGGTTTGCGTTGGATTCTTTCTTCCGGCTTGCCAGGAAGTTTTCGCCCCAGAAAATGACCAGCGCCAGCCAGACGATGCAGAAACCGATCAGCAGGGACAGGTTGAAAGGCTCATGGAATAAGAACAACCCCAGGAAGAATGCGATGGTTGGATTGATGTATTGCAGGATGCCCAGCGTGGAAAGGGGGATGCGCTGGGCCGACGAAGCGAACAATAGCAAAGGCACCGTGGTCACCAGTCCGGCGCCAATCATTAAGAGGTCAGAGACGGGCGGGCTGTGGAGAAATGCCCCCTGCCCCTGCCCTTCCAAAACGACCAGGAATGCAACCGCTGGCAGGAAAAGCAGGCCTGTCTCGAGAGTCAGGCCGAATAGCGAACCGAGCGGCGCAGTCTTTTTTATCAGTCCGTACAGGCCAAAAGAAATGGCCAGCGTCAGCGCGATCCAGGGAAACTGGCCGTATGAGATCGCCACGTAAATGACACCGATGGCCGCCAGTCCGATCGGGAGCCACTGC
Organism: Anaerolineales bacterium; assembly: GCA_050014055.1. GTDB lineage: Bacteria > Chloroflexota > Anaerolineae > Anaerolineales > Villigracilaceae > UBA877. The sequence continues at coordinate 6,395 of JBEKEB010000040.1, forward strand.
CACGGCCGTAACTTTTCGTGCAGGAACAGCACGCCCAGCAGTACACTGAGCAGGGGATTGATGAAATAACCCAGGCTGGTTTCGATCACGAACCCGGCATTGATTGCCCAGATATACGTCAGCCAATTGATGCTGAGCAGGATTGCCGAAACCAGATAGATCAACACCACCCGCCGGCTGAGGGCGGCGGTCCGGAACGACTTCCATTGGCGGGTTATGAAAAGGATCAGCGCCAGCAGGACAAATGACCAGATGATGCGGTGGGAAATAATTTGAATTGCCGGGACGGCTTCCAGCAATTTCCAATAGACCGGGAAAATACCCCATAACAGGTACGCGCCAATGCCATACAAAACGCCTTTTTTCATCGACCGGTTCTCCTTTGCCGGGGGAGAAGTATACACCCCAATGTATTATTGCGAGCGTTTTTCACGACCGTGTAGCCGGTAGCTAAAGAATTTCACCACTTATGCAGGGTTGGCAATATAAGGATCTAAGAAGTCTGGGCACACATCGCTGCAACCCTTGACAATCACGAACAATTGTTCTAATATTGACCTGATTTGGCGCGACTATGCAACCAAAAGACCTTGTTTGGACTTCCATTTTCGCAACTTCCTCTTCACCCTTGCCCCTGCCAAAAAATCCTTTCCACCTCCTATTCGTTCCTCCGTCGTTCCATGGAACGAATATCGGAACAGCATGTGAAATAACAATCCTTCCCCAATTCTTGCCTCTCCTATTCGTTCCTCCTTTCGTTTCCAGGAAACGAATATCCCAACCGCAGAGAATCTCAACTATTCAAATCCACAAATCATCTTTCCCTTATTGTTCCTTTATGAACGCCTGTCCCGCGCTGCTATCCCGCGGGATCGTGGTGAAATATTTTTTCGAATCCGCAATCAACAATCCTCAATCAACAATCCTCAAAATGGTACAATCAGCCCATGCCCGATCTCTTTGACCATGCCATGCAGGAACGCATGAATGCCGAGGCGCCCCTGGCCGCCCGCATGCGCCCGCGCACGCTGGAGGAGTTCGTCGGGCAGGAGCAGATCGTCGGGCCTGGCAAGTTGCTGCGGCGCGCTATCCAGGCCGACCGGTTGTTCTCATCCATTATTCTATGGGGGCCGCCCGGTACCGGCAAGACCACCCTGGCCCAGGTCATCGCCAACCAGACCAAGTCCCATTTCGAGACCCTTTCGGCGGTGCTGGCTGGCAAGGCCGAACTGAAGGATGTGATTGAGGCTGCCCTCGAACGCCGGCGCATGTACCAGAAGAAAACCATCCTGTTCGTGGATGAAGTCCATCGTTGGAACAAAGCCCAGCAGGACGCCCTGCTGCCGCATGTCGAAAACGGAACGTTCGTGCTGATCGGCGCCACCACCGAGAACCCGTATTTTGAGGTGATCGGCGCGCTGGTTTCCCGCAGCCGGGTCTTCCAACTGTTGCCTCTGACCGGTGAACAAACCGGCAGGATTCTGGATATTACTCTGGTAGACAAGCAACGCGGTTACGGCCTGCGGCAGGTGGTGCTTGACCCGGATGCGCGTGCCCACCTGATCGATGTCTCCAACGGCGACGCCCGTAACGCCCTCAATGCGCTCGAGCTGGCGGTAGAATCCACTCCCCCGGATGCCGGCGGTGTGATCCATGTCTCCATCGAGGTGGCCCAGGAATCCATCCAGCGGCGGGCAGTGCTGTATGACAAGGATGGGGATGCCCACTATGACACGATCAGCGCCTTCATTAAATCAGTGCGAGGTTCCGACCCGGACGCAGCGCTGTACTGGCTGGCGAAAATGCTCTATGCCGGGGAAGACCCGCGCTTCATTCTGCGCCGCCTGATCATCCTGGCCGGGGAGGATATCGGCCTGGCCGACCCGATGGGGATTGTGGTGGCGGCTTCGGCCATGCAGGCTTTTACATTCATCGGACTGCCGGAGGGAGTGTATCCCATCGTCGAAGCGACCCTTTACCTGGCCACCGCCCCCAAATCCAATACTGCTACAGCCTACTTCAAAGCCTACGAGCGAATTGAACAGGAAGGCGTTGGCAATGTGCCGACCCATCTGCAGGATGCCAGCCGGGACGCCGTTGCGCTGGGGCATGGGCAGGGTTATGTTTATCCGCACATGTACGAGGAGCACTTTTTCGCCCAGCAATATCTCCCCAAGGAATTGCTGGGTACCTATTTCTACAATCCTTCCAGCGTGGGGTATGAGGTCGAAGTGGCCGACCGGCTGGCCCGTTGGCGCGAGGCCCAGCGTAAAGCGCTTGGCATCACCCGTCTCGAAGAGATCCCGGACATGACCCAGGAACAGATCGACGAAATGAAACGGCATATCAAATAACATGCCCGCATTGTTGCTCATCCGTCACGGCGAAAACGATTTTGTCAAACAAGGCCGGCTGCCCGGGCGTATGCCGGGCATTCACCTTAACAAACATGGGCGGGAACAAGCCGCCGCCCTGGCCAAATCTTTGAAGAACCTGCCGATCCGGGCCATCTATGCCAGCCCGCTGGAACGGGCCGTCGAGACCGCCGAGCCGCTGGCACAGGCTCTTGGTCTGGCGATCCAACTCCGCCCGGGCCTGCAGGATACGGACGTCGGAGAGTGGCAGGGCACCCAGCTAAAAAAACTCCGCAAGCTGCCGCTGTGGAAGCAGGTCCAGGAACGGCCTTCCGAAGTGCGCTTCCCGGGCGGGGAATCCTTCCTGGAGCTGCAGCAGCGGCAGGTCAAAGAAATCGACAGCATCCGCGCCGCCCACAAACCAAAAGAAATGGTCGCCGTGGTATTCCACTGCGACCCGATCAAACTGGTACTGGCGCACTATATCGGCCTGCCCCTGGACGGTTTCCAGAAACTGGTTGTGGCACCCGGCTCGGTTTCCGTTCTGATGCTTGGCAAAACCGGCGGGCTATTGGCCGCCCTCAACCTCAGGCCCCCGTTCGTGTTGGATAAGTGAACATCACCTGTGGCAACCAGGATTTCCATTAATTTGGTAACCCATCCATCGCAGACCAACCTTTAACCCAATATTGTAATCAATTTAACAGCTTACTTATTTGCTTCACACACACACCCGAGTCGATAAATTCTGATGTTATTCTGATCAGAAACCAATTCAACAGATATATACGGTTGTGACACTAGGGTTTGAAGGGCATCTTGTGTCACGATATATCGAATATGATATGTGTCCCAAAGTTCGCCATAATCCTGTTTTTTGATGGCTTGAGTTAATGTGTAGTCTTCGTTGGTCACACTGGTTGGAACCCGTGAAATATATCCGAACGCGACCGGTTTGCCATGAATGGTTTGATAATACAACGCATAGGTAGGGTTCTTAGTGACCAGATCAACCACCCCTCCGTCATTGGGAAGCCCCGCCAGGGCTGTTATATAACCTGGGACATCCACCCTTGTGGCAGGCAGAGGTGCTGGCAAGGTTTCAAAAAGCAGGACACCTAATAATGCGATGATAAAGATTATATTTCTCGAAAATTGCCGGAATAGTTCCCGTAAACCTAACGCACTAAGAACAGATGCACCCAGGATGACCATCACCACCATTCTGACCGGCACCCCGGAGAGCTTAAGTGGCGGCAAAATGTTTACCAGGAGGGTATATGGCATGGCTTTATCCCAGATCACCTTCCCTCCAACCTGAAATTCCGGTCCCAAAGCCATGACGAAGAAGAAGCCGATGATTATGAACCACAGATAGATTAGTTGTTTAGTGGCAAGATCTTGTATCTTTCGATTAATCCAGGCATAACCCAGGAGCACGTAAACTGATAATCCCAGAAATACACTGCTTTCATGAATGTTTCCCGGTAGTTTCGACCAATAAAATCGAGTCCATTGATTGAACATCCAATGTCCCCCTGGAATAAAAAGTGCCAGCAGGTCTAAAGAGTAAATGGTTGGATCGTGGGAACCTACCAGGGGATCCCGGATATTGCTATATATTAAAGGGCCAACGATTGGCGTTACGAGAAGCAAAACCATGACAGTAAAAGTTGCCATCGAAAGAAAATGTTCTTTCCTGATGAGGAACCAAAGATCTTTTTTGATGATTGCATACCAGATAATGATTATGATCACTATCAGGACACAATAGAAAAAATAATAATAATCGCAAAGAAGCACCATAAATAAAACAATCGCTGCCCCCGCGGCTTTAGCCGTACGGGGTTTGATGATCAAGGAGTACCAGCATAGTACAAATAAAGGAATCCATTCAAGCGATACCAGCTGTAAACGCCCATTGACATTACTGAAGTGGTAATTTGAAAAGGTGAAGATAAACCCCGCAATGATGCTTCCCCAAAATGACTTGGTCAGGTAATGCGATAACCAATACATGCTCATGCCGCCCATGACAAAGCCAAAAATCGTGATTGTATTAAATGTCACCGTAAGCGACAGGAATTTGAGCAGAAACACTGCCAAGAACCCGTTGAATGGATTGAGGGTTTGTCCATACAAAGTTGTCCCATAAGGCCAGTAGAGCAGGTTTGTTTGCCATATGGTGGGGTATAAATCCGGTCTGCGAACAGCCAGGTCGACCCACCAGAGATTCCAGATGCTTTGTAAACCATCACCGGTATCTGTGAAGAAATGCGTGAAGAATTTGAGGATCAACGGGTACGTGAGCAGGCAAAACATAAAAAAATAGAAAAGCAACGGGAATATGATGTGCTTGAGTGCCTTCATCAGAGCGGGTTGTTTGCGGGTTATTTTTTCCAACATTAAGGCATCCTTTTTACCAGAAAATTCATATTTTGGAGGGGCGGGGGTTAGAGACCAGATAAATGTCACCACCCAGAATGTTATTGTTTTCTTAAGAATAGCATTTCATGCAAACCGCTCTCAATTTAGGTTATCATCCTGGAAATTCTATGTGATCAGAAACCCTATGGTTTTATGGACTGAAAGCCATGATGGTGGGATTTCTCCATTTTTGCCCAAAAAAAGAAGCCGGTGAACGCTCCTATAACAACCAAAAATGGAATGAGGCTATTCCAAGATTCCAGGCCTAGAAGTCGATAGCCCAGATTCTGGGTAAAATTGCCGTGTTCGAGCTGCTGTAAACAATAACTATAGATGTTCGAATAAGAGAAAAAGCCCTGCGTGCTGATTCCCGACACCCATCCATCCGGCACCTGAACCGTGCTGGCTGCCGCGACAAGCATCTGTCCAAAAGAGATCAGGCTCAGTACTATTAATGGCCAGGTGAGCCGCTTGGGAATAAAAGCCAAAAAGATACAGAAGAACGGCAGCATCGGAATAATGTAACGTGGCCCTACCGCGAAACCACCCCACCAAGAATAAAAACCCGATAAGATTATTATGTATGAACCGATAATGGCTATTGCCAGAATCGCTTCAGCTCGATATCGGTGCTTCAGGAATATAAGGAATGCTCCAACAATGGAAAGAATCAATACCGGCGATTGCCAGAATATCCCCATGGTCGGATGCAAGGTCATATAGTAAATCGCTTGCAAGTTGGGCCATTGTATTCCCATAAATCCTTGTGAAAAAGCTGAATGGAAAGATGGGTCACTATCGTTAATATAACCCATGGCGAAGAAATTACCAAAACACAGTTTGTTGTACCCCAATTGGAGCATCAGTGGAATGGATCCACCTATTATTGGCCAGATGATTGAAAGAAAATGGCGAAATGTTCGATTTCTCCAAAGAATATAGAAGTAATATGATACGAGAGCGATGACAATGATTGTGGCTTGAAAATCACTGATCATTGCCCAACCCAGCAGCGAACCGACCAGGAATGAATACCAGGTTTTCCATTTCTCAGGCTTTTCTTTTAGAAAGAAAATCAAAAAGAAGGCGCTAAAGAGCAGGGACGAAGTGAATTGGTGGCTGAAGAAAGTAATGCCATAAGGGAAATAGAGCGTCCCCAAAGTAATCGCCAGGGTGACCAAATAGGCCCGGAATCGGCTTCTGGATAAATACCAGCACAGAATATATATCAGACTTCCTGCAAAAGCCGAAGGAATTCCAATCACCAAGTAAGTCAAAATCGTTTCCGAAGCGGCTGGACTTCCAAGATTGAAAACCTGGTTCATCCAATGGATGGGCAGGTAAAGAATTGCACCTACCACTGCCGGACCGACCGCTTTATCGGAATAATAATGACCGTTGAAATAAGCTTTGTCGCCTGTGTCCATGCCCGGTTGGTTTTGGAAGGTATCAATTGTAAGACGCCTCTCCTGGACCATGGCAAATATCAGGTCAAACCGGGAATTTCCATTCCATTCGCCATTCTGGTAAAAATAAGCAAAGACAAAAGCAAGCAGGCAGAATATGATGATTGCATATTTGTAATAGAAAGGCATCACCCTGTTCGGGGTGGAAACATGGGGGCTGGCTTTCCTGACCCATACGGCATAAAGGCTGAAGATTTGTAAGCCTATTAAGAAAAACCAGCCGATAAATAACCCAACCACCAATAATGAGTTTCCTCCCAGGCTTATAAAAATATATTCCTCGGCAAATGGCAGGCTGATTATTAAAACGATAACAATAAAGGTTATTATAATGGTCCGATGCATATCCACACTGAGAATGGATGCAAGCCGGATGGCGAAAAATTTAAGGAATCGTCGGGACAATAAAGAATCCAAAAGCAGGAAAATAACAACGGCCAGAATGAAAAGGACTGTTCCCCCGATTCCGATGCGCAGGCGGGAATATCCAGAAAGAAGAGCCCTTCTGGCTTCCGAAGGGATCCGGAACAATAACCATACAACCAGGATGCCTTCGAGAATCACCAGCCCAAGAAAAAACCTATATAATCCCAGAAGAGTGATCGATGGATATTTTATTTTTCCGGACATACGAAAAGTCATCCTTTATTGCCGACGATTTAATCCTGTTAAAGGTTAACCTGGAATATTTTTAGATTCCATCTCTGCGGTTTGAGAAATTTTAGAAACAATTTTGCAATGTGCTTGGGAGCACGTGATACTTCACTTATACCCATAATTAACACGGCCCTCGGAACCAGGAAAGCGTACCATAATAATTGATGAAAATGCTGGCAATGATGAGGGTTTTCAGGGGAGCAGAAATTCTCTCGCCGGCATTACAGGCAATCAGCATGATCATCGGGATTGTGAAATCCAGCATATAGCGGTATCCATACTGTTGTGACCCATTATTGGAATACAGAGATAACAGGATGATCGAGAGCAGGATGGAAGACCAGCAGCCAAGAGTCCACCAGGACATCTTAAATCTACGGAAAATGTAAATAATCGCCGGCGTAGTGACAACCATGCTCATCCCCCAGTTTCGCGTAAGGTAATAGCCGCACTCCGCAGACAATGGAGGTGGTGCCAGGAACATAGAGGTAAGATTGGATGCAAAAAAATGGGTGCTGAAAACACCGTAATTCTGCACGTTTTTCAGAATCCACACTGCGCCATTGATGTTTCCATACTCAAAGTCAAATAAATTCCCATAGCGAAGATAGTTATACACCAGCAGCAACCCCACACCAATAACTACCGGGATTGCCGACTGGACACCCCATTTCAATATATATTTCCAGTTGGTTTTTTCTTGTGGATTCAAAGTAAGTTGTATGGTTATTCCCACTAACGCCAGCCAAAGCACGCTTACGTTTGGCCGGCACATAACCGCGGCTGCCATGCAAATCCCCGTGATCCAGGCAGACCACTTCTTTAGGGCTGACAGAAAAGCCAATCCGCTAAAAAGAACCGTTACCACCTGGCTGATGTACCAAAGCCGGCTGTCGATGGAAAGGAACCAGTACATTGTTCCAAACGAGAAAAGAGCCGTCAGCCAGATCGCGCCGGAATGGGATAACTTGACCCAACCCGAGTGAATCAGCTGGTGCAGAATAAGATATACGATTACCGCGCTTGTGGCAGCCAGTGTGAGGGAGAAGGTGGTGGTATTGAAGGCCTGGATGCCCCAAATGGCAATAAAGGGCAACATCAGAATAGCCGGGAAAGGCGGTACTGGAACATACCAATGTCCTTGAAAAAATGTTAATGCGCCTGTGTCGGGAGGATTGATGAGATACAATTTTCCGTGCAGGAAGGCGTATTCCATCGATCGAACCATTGGGCAAATTGCAGGGATACGATGAATACGCACAACCAGATGCTGAGGCAGGTAAAAAGCAGGAAATATCGACCAACCCATCCTTTGCGCCTGTTCAGAAAAGCCCATAACGAGAACCATATTGACAGGATCAGGATCTTAACCCCGGGCCCCAGTAGAACATCCAGCGCAATTTTCCGCGTGACATAACTCCACGCCACAAAATACAGCATCACCAATATCTCAATCGTCCACGAAACAACCATCAGCCGTGCCTGAACAGATAATGGCCGGCTGGCTTGCCTGCCCCAAATCAAATCCAGAATGAGAATTTTTAAACTGATCAGGAATACCCACCCGATCAATATTTTCGGAAGAGTCTCCAACTCCCAGGGAATGTAATTGTTGGGAAGAAAGAACACCAACCTTTGAAAGTCCGGAGCCATATACAAGCAATACAACAAGAGTCTTGCCAGACTGGCTACCATGATGATGACGAGAGCTGATCTGATCAGAATTTCGTAGACCGCTCTTTTTAGAATACTCTCCAGCCTGGATGCAAGAAATTTGAGGAATCTCTGGGATCGGATCGAGTCGGTAAGGAGAAAAATATACACCCCAAGAACCAGCAAGATCGCAAATCCTGCACTTATCCGTTGCAGGGAAAAGCCAGCCAGGAAAACATTTTGAGTTTTCGAGCGAAGACTGAATAGATACCAGGTTGCCAGGATGTTTTCCAGAATGCCGAGGCCAAGAAATAGTCTGTAGAAATCAAGAAGAGTAACCCTTGTGGGTTTTGATTTCATCGACATTGACGACTTTTCTCCATCCTTCCTTATTCGTTGGCCTTTAGCAGGGCCCTCGGAACCAGGAAAGCGTGCCATAATAGTTGATGAGAATACTGGCGATGATGAGCGTTTTCAGGGGAGCTGAGATTCTCTCGCCGGCATTACAGGCTATCAACATGATCATCGGGATCATGAAATCCAGCATATAGCGGAAGCCATACTGTTGTGACCCATTATTGGAATACAGGGATAACACAATAATCGTGAGTAGGATGGAACACCAGCAGCCCACCGTCCACCAGGAGATCTTTAATCTTCGGAAAAGGTAAATAATAGCCGGCGTGGTGGCAAATATGCTCATTCCCCAGTTCCTTGTAAGAAAATAGCCACAGGCGGCTGTTAATGGAGGTGGAACCAGAAACATCAAATTTAGATTGGATGCCATGAAATGGGTGCTGAAAAGACCATATTTCTGCACATTCTGTATGATCCAAAACGCTCCATTGATATTTCCGTATTCGAAGTCAGAGAAACTCCCATAATTGAGGTAGTTATACGAAAACAGGATTCCTGCTCCGATAACCACCGGGATGGCTGACTGCACGCCCCATTTGATCACTTCTTTCCATTTGATTTTTTTCTCGCCATCCAGGTTCTGTTGTATGGCAATGGCCAATAACGCCGGCCAAAGGGTAAATACATCCGGGCGGCACAAGATGGCGGCGGCCAGGCAAATCCCGGCAAACCAGGGTGACCATTTTCTTAGCACGGAAAGGAAAGCCAGTCCGCAAAAAAGCACGGTTACCACCTGGGCAAAATACCATTTCCGGCTATCGATGGAAAGGTACCAATACATTGTCCCAAACGAGAACAGGGCCGTCAGCCAGATCGCACCGGAGCGGGATAGCTTGATCCAGCCTGCGTGTATCAGGCTGTGCAAAATAAGATATACGATTACCGCGCTGGCAGCAGCCAGTACGATGGAGAAGGTGGTGGTATTGAAGCCCTGGATGCCCAGTGCGGCAACAAAGGGCAGCATGATAATGGCCGGGAATGGCGGCCCTGGAACGAAATAATGCCCCTTAAAATAAGTCAAGGCATCGGTAACCGTGGGATTGATCAGATACATTTTTCCGCGCAGGAATGCGTAAGCCAGCTGATTGTATAGATCCAGATCTGGCGTATTCCATCGATCGAACCATTGCGCAAACTGCAGGGACACGATGAAAACGCACAACCAGATGCTGATGCAGGTAACGAGCAGAAATATCCGCCCGGCCCAATCTTTTCGTTTGTTCAGATAAGCCCACAACGAGAACCATATTGACAGGATCAGGATCTTAACCCCGGGGCCTAGAAGAACATCCAGCGCCAATTTTCTCGCAATTAAACTCCATAGCGCAAAGTAAACGAATACGAATATTTCGATCATCCAGGAGACAACCATTAATCGTACCGGAGTGGTGATGGGATGATTGGCTTTTATTCCTGAAATGGCATATAGAATCAAGCTTTGCAGGCTGATCAGCGCAATCCATCCGATCAATAATCCGGCCCGTTCTCCCAGAACCGTAAATATATAATTGTTGGGAAGAAAGAATATCAACCTTTGCAGATCGGGGAACCAGTAAAATAAGAGACTTGCCAGGCTGGAAGTTAATATAAAGATGAGGGCGGTCTTGATCAGCGTGTGGTTGATTTCAAAATCAAAAATGGTTGCAAGCCTGGAATTGAGAAACGCCAGCAACTTTTGGGACTTGAAAGAGTCAACCAGGGCAAAAATAAATACTCCCAGAACAACAATGATCACAAATCCCAGGCTGATGCGTTGCAGGGAAAAGTTGGCAAGGAAGGTATTGCGGGCTTCGGAAGGGACCCTGAATAACCACCATAATGCCAGGAAGCCTTCGAGTATGGCGAGACCGAGAAATAATTTATAAAAATCGAGGAGAGTAATGCTCTTGAATTTTGGCTTCAATGCCATGGCCGGCTTTTCTCCCACAGGAAATAATGTAGTATCTGCTCAATTTGTGAAGGTATGATGTGTGCGGGCGGCTGCGCCGCCCGCTCATTCCCATGCCTTGATTAATTATGCTGTTACATAATATTGTACAAAGGAAATTATACCCCGGATAAAATGGCAGGAGCAAGAACCATCTTTGCTGGCTACCCCCACTTGGATGGCCTATCCCAATAATTTGGGATCGCCTGGTTTATCCTGGCAGAGCCTCTTCAGTACAGACTGCAGCACTTCCACCGCCTGATGGTATTCGGCCAGCGCAATGTGCTCATCGGGCGTATGGTCCAGCGAGGAATCCCCCGGGCCGTAGGCCAGGGCCGGGCAGCCCCAGGCCGGGGCAACGATGTTCAGGTCGGCCGTGCCGGTCTTGAGCAGGAAGCCGGGCTGTCCCCCCGCCGCCCGGATGCCCGCCAGGAAGGCCCGTACCAGTGCATTGTTCTTTTCGCCTTGCCAGGCCGGGATGGGAAAACCAACCGGCTGGATGGAAATGCCAGGGATGCCGGTAAGCTGCGCATCGTCGGATAGTTCTTCGTACCAGCGCTCCGGCGGCAGGTCCAACGGCAGGCGCGCCCCCACCCGCAGACTCGCCCACTCCTCGAAGCCATCCCCGCCGGAATCCATCCCTCGCAGGGAAAGCTGGATCCGTTCGAAGTTCTTCTCCCGGCCATGGTTGATCCCGGCGGCCTTTGCGCCGATCGTTTCCCAGGCCCGGACGACCGCCTCGCAGGCGCTTTCGCCCTGGCCGGCTGTATGCGCGAGCGAACGCCGGGCTGTTACCATTGCCCAGGCGCTGCCCTTGTAACCCAAGGTGACCCGCTCCCAGCCGCTGGGCTCGCCGAGGATGGCAGCCTCCGGGTGGTAAACGTTGACAACATATTGCGCTCCGGGCGAATCTTGTTCCTCGCCAACCGCTCCAACAACGATCATTTGCCAGCCAGGCATCGGTCCACAGGCTGCCACCGCATCCACAAACGCACCCAGCGGCCCTTTGGCGTCCACTGAACCGCGGCCATAGAGAACCTGCCCTGCAGGAGAAATGGATTCCACCCGGACGGGGATTTCGCCGGGGACGGTATCGATGTGACCCAGCAGGACGATCTGGCGTGGGCCGTCACCCATCACTCCCACCGCGTTCCCGGCTGCATCGGTGAAAGCTTGCGAATAATGCAAAGACTGCATGCGGCTGACGAGATAACTGACCGCGGTTGCTTCGCTGCCGGAAGGGCTGTAGATCTTGACCAGGTTAAGCAGGGTTTCGGGGATTGAATCCATCATAGAATTTCCAGGATATTATTAACTCACCTTTAATAGTCTATCCTGCAAAAACCCAGTGTGAAAAAAGTACCAAGAAAAGGGCTTGCAAAGGCAATGAAATTCCAACAATTATGCGATCCACCCATGGTCGTTTCCCCCATAACGCCAGCAGAAGATAGCATGGGATCAAAGCTAAAACATATCTTCTCATTGAATCTGGTCTACCACTTATTAACGGCAACAAGAATGATAGCAAAGTAAACAAGCCAAACGAAGGACGAAACTTCAAAAAAACAATAATTACCAGGGGAATAAAAACGATTAAAAATATTGGGTCCATTACGTGTTCAGGATTATCAAAACCTCCAGCCAATATATTTCCTGTAACCCTATGGAAATTAATAATATTTTGAATTAACCTTACAGGCCAATTCCAACTAATCGTTTTGCTCCAGCTTTTTTCAGCTCGAAGAAAAGCGAGTGGATCCCCAAATTTCTGATACAGATAAAACATATAAGCGATGAGACCAGATGTAGAAAATAAAGCAGCGAGAATACCTTTCCATGCTTTGGGAAGGGTTTGTATACCATCTTTCAGAATATTAATTTGAGCCTGTATACTCCAAGGCTTTGGTATAAACCGAACTCCTTGTTGCCATAAGGCTTCAAATAATATGAATGAGGCAGCTAAAACGCCGGTCAATCTCGTCGCGGATGCCAGCGCGCCAGCAATTGCAGCCAACAACCATTTCCTGTTCCGGGAATAATAAAAGCAAGCGGCTAAGCAAAGTAAAAAAACACTTTCGGTGTAGACCGTAGAGAAAAAGAAAGCGGCTGGCGCTGATGCAATATAGAAAACAGTCCGGCTGGCTGTGTCATCGTCAAATTCTTGTTTTGCTATTGCATATATGTAAAAGAGGGCGATTAAGAATGAGAGATTGGAAATCCACAAACCAGAAGTCCATATGTTTCCTTTCAGTGACGAAAAGAGTCGAATAAGAAGAGGGTAAAGAGGGAAAAAAGCAGTAGTTATAAGAGAATAGCCATTTTTAACAATGGAAATATACCCCCAACTATCCCAGCGAATTAACCCATCCGGAATAACATTACGTGGGTTATACCGCCAATGATCAGCACCTGGTAAAATCGGGATGAGAATCATGGAGAAATAGGTGACAACAACGACCATTAATCTGGTTATGATGAATGCAATGGAGACCGCTCCGATATTTTTCCAGACAGTCTTTTTATATATGGTTTTAAAGAAGATTATGGCATTTCTTAAAAACTGTTGGATCATACAAATGACTCCCTGATAACCAAATGACTTACCTGGGCAACAAAGGAAATAGGGTTGAATTCACTTCGTGTGTCGTAAGTCAATTGAATTGCATGCAGATAGAGTTTGAATTTTAGCGCAAAATGGTTGAGTTTAGTAATGATTCCAAGAAGTTCGAGCTTAACATAACCACATAGTGCTGCAAAGTACAAGAAGGTAACGAGGAAAAAATATAAATCTATCCAAGCCGCGCACACACCGTCCGCGTGAACTGTAAAGTGCTGGCCGTACCGCCCAGATCAGCAGTCCGCTGACCGCTTGCCAGGGTATTTTCAGTAAAAACCAGGACAGCCATGCCTTATGACTCTAGCGACTTGGACAACTGGATATTGCGCTTGTCCATGCGCTGGACGATCTGCAGCGCGTCGGTGGGAGCCTTGACGATTTGTTTCAGATGGAACTCGTCTTTGGCAATGCGCAGGAGCAGATCAGCAGCAGAAATATCACCGTTCAATAGGTTGCTGTTATCCTTAAAGTGGGCCGTCACCTGGCGGGCAGTATCCTCGTCAATATCGAAATAATTAATCTCTTTCAGGAAATAGTGGACAACGTTCCAGCCGGAAAGCGGTCCCAGTAAAATATCCTGTTCACTGACGCCAAACAAATCCAGCGGGTGTGCCTCGTAGGAAACGGAATCATTCAGCACAGCCCCCTGGTGCACCCCGGCGGTGTGGGTCCGGTTGGTAAGACTGACCGGTTCCTTGGGTGGCACAAGGGTTTTGAGTTTGTCGGCCATGGTAACATTGATGGGATAGGAACTTCGCAAGGTGTAGCCTTCCAGATAATCGTATTGCTGGTCAATGAACAGGTTAAAAAAGAGCGAAGTCATGGAAGTAATGCCGGAACGCTCGCCGATGCCCAGCAGGGTGGTATCCACGAACTGCACCCCGGCCAGGATCGCTTCGATGGTGTTCATCAGGGCCAGGCCGCGATCATCGTGAAAATGAAGTTCGAGTGGGGTACGCGGGTAGCGTTCGCGCAACGCCCGCACGCGGCTGGATACCACCGGTGGGCGGGCCACGCCAACCGTATCTGGCATGCCAAGGCGGTCCACAAATTCCACCAGTGGATCGTAGACTCGCAGGAGTGAATCCAGGGGGGTGCGAAAGGCGTCTTCACCGCTGAAGCGCAAGGTCAGTTCGGGATGGTTGCGGCGTATATCCTCCAGCAACGTCCGGGCGCTTGTGATGATCTCGTCCTCCGTTTTGCCATGATTGAAGGCTTGGGATTGCGGGGAGGTGCCAAAATAGATATTCAGCCCGTCAAAACCAGCATTGATGGCGGCTTCCACATCCTTCGGATGGCAGCGCACATGCGCCAGTAGGAAGGTGTAGCCTTTCTGGACAACCAGTTCATCGCGTACTGCCTTCATTGCCTGGATATCCTCGGCCTCGCGAGAACTGACATTCGGGGCGAACAATTCCACGAATTTGACCCCGTACAGGATCAGGCTGCGCAGGATTTCCTGTTTATCCTGAATGGTGAAGAAATACTTGTAATGGTCGTGCAGGAGCGAAGTTTGCTGACCCTCGCGCAAAGAACTATCGACAATTTCGAGCGGTCGGCTCTGATAATGATGGTACCAATCATCAATCGGGATTGCATTCATTGCAATACCTCGGTCAAGGCTCCAACGACACGGTCCAACTGTTCACGGGTGATTACCAGAGGTGGCAGCAGCCGGATGGTGGTCAGCCCGGCATTGAGAGCGATGATATGTCGATCCTGTAACGCCTGCAGGTAGGGCGCCACCTTTTGCTTGAGTTCGATCCCAACCATCAACCCCAGCCCGCGCACTTCACGGATCAGCGGAGATTGGATGGATTTCAGTGCCTCCATCAGGTAGGCGCCCTTGGCGGCCGATTGACCGGGCAGGTCTTCTTCTTCGATGGCAGTCAATGCGGCCAGTGCGGCTGCACACGCCAGCGGATTTCCACCGAAGGTCGAACCATGCAGGCCGGGAGCCAGGTTCTTGACCGAATCGCCAAACAACACGGCCCCGATTGGCAGACCGCCTGCCAGTGATTTAGCCACGCAAACAATATCGGGGGTGATGCTGGAGTGTTGGAATGCAAACATTTTACCGGTGCGGCCAAGCCCGGCCTGGATTTCATCAATAATTAAAAGCGCGCCGCGTTCCGTGCAGATGCGGCGGGCAGCCTGCAAATAAGCGGGATCGGCCGGGTAAACCCCGCCCTCGCCCTGCACGGCTTCGAGGATGACCGCCGCCACCTGGTCCGTTACGGCGGCTTCCAGGGCTGCGACGTTGTTATACGGCACGTGACTGAAACCGGGCACGAGCGGTTCGAAGGCTTCCTTGTATTTCTTGTTATAGGTGGCCGAAAGTGCTCCCATCGTCCGACCGTGGAAACCGCGCATGGCCGCGATGAATGCTATGCGCCCGGTGGAAACCCGTGCAAACTTGAGCGCGGCTTCAACCGCCTCGGTGCCGGAGTTGCAAAAGAATACCCGATCCAGTCCCGGGACGAGCGTGCTGATTTTCTCCATTAAAGCAGCCCGCTTGTCGTTGTAAAAGGTCTCAAAGAGAGTCACCAGTTGCATGGACTGCTCTGCAATCGCGGCGGCGACTTTGGGGTGCGCGTGGCCCAGGTTCGCTACGCCATGTCCGGCCGCGCAATCGATATATTCGTTCCCATCTGAGTCCCACAGGCAAGCGCCCTTCCCGCGCACCATGATGATCGGCTGTTTCAAGTAAAGGCCGGAAGTGTGTCGATTTTCAATGCTGATAATATCCATGCGAATGCCTCGATTATGTGATATTGATAAATGGAAAGAGAATGATGAATATCGTAACCCTTATTCATTTCTTTTCGGCTACGGCCAGGAACAATGGGTACGATCTTTCACCTTTGATCAGATTATAGCAGGTGGTAAAGCGGACATTTTTAAAACCGGCTCGGGCCAAATCCAGGCCCAGCTCGGCACGGTCAAAACCATTATGGCCGTCAAAATCGGGTTCGTCCGAATGAAAAGAGCCGTCCTCCTTGTCAAGGTCGGCGATACATAAAACACCGTCGGGTTGAAGCAGGAAACTGAAGCCTTGCAGGATCTTTTGTGTATACTGGATATGATGGAGTGTCAAAAGGGTGTATACCAGGTTGAAGTGCTGCAATGGCAGAGTATCAACGGCCAGGTCCAGCTTGATTGGAGTCATATTCTTGACTCTGCCGAAGGTAATTTTTTTCCTGAGAACATCCAGCATCCCAAGAGAACTGTCCGCCAGCGTGATTGGGCCAAGGTCAGCCTGCAGAGAGAAACTGAGCAGTCCCGTCCCGCATCCATACTCGAGTGCCACCATGGACTTGGAGAGCGCCACCTGTTCACGGATTGCAGCCGCTACAGCGCTGGCGCGTTCGACCCGACCTGGCATTTCGTCCCAATCTTTGGATTTGGTATCGAAATCAGTCATGCCTGCCTGTCCACATATTCTCGGAAAATTTTTCGAAAAAGGAATCGGCTTCCTGCGGAATGGTGCCATAATGGTGAACGGCTCTGTTCTTTATCATTCGATGATAGTTCCTTTGCCTGCCAGGGCATCCGAAATGGGGTTTTGTACCCTCCCATCCGCAATAATCACGCGGCCCACACCGCCCTGCAGTGCTTCCTGTGCACCCAGAACTTTCTTCTTCATGCGACCCTCGGCATAGTTCAGGGCTTCCTCCAATTTTTGATGTGGCAGGCTGTGAATGAGTGTGTTTTCATCGGGGAAACTGCGCATCAATCCAGTGACGGCCGTCAGCAGCACCAGCGTCCCGGCTTGCAGCGCCGCAGCCAGCATGGCAGCCGCACGGTCCGCGTCCACATTTAATGCCTCGCCGGCCGTGCTGACCGCCAGCGGCGCGATGACCGGCAGGTAACCGGCCTCCAGCAGGGTTTGTAAAAGTGCTGTGTTGATCGTTTCGATCTTGCCGGTGTAATCGTCCCGGATGATCTTGCGCTTGCCGTTTTCGATGCTCTGGATGGTATCCTTGCGGGTGGCGGCCATCAGTCGTCCGTCCAGGCCGCTCAAACCAAGTGCATTGACACCCAGCCGCTGCAGGCTTTCCACCAGCATTGTATTGACTTTGCCGTTGACCGCCATGGCGAAAATCTCCAGCGTGCGTCGGTCGGTATAGCGGGAGGTGTAACCGGATGGCGAGGTGATGAAACGCGCCGGATACCCGACGGCTTCACCCAACTGGTTGGCCTCGGCCGAGCCGCCGTGAACCAGGACCAGTCGCTGACCATGGGAAAGCAGTCCGGCGGCATCCTGGCAGATGGCGGAGAAATCCACGCCTTCCGTCCCACCCAATTTAACCACGATGACATTATTGCTCATAAAGATTCCATAAGTAATTCAGGAGAAGTTCGCAATTAGATTGGGTGTAGGCCGGAAAATTCGAGCCCAAGCGTTTCATCGAATCCCAGCATCAGGTTCATGCACTGCACCGCCGTACCCGCCGCGCCTTTCATCAAATTATCGATGGCGCAGATGGAAACAATGTGCCCGTTGGACTCGTCCAGATCAAAACCAAGGTCGGCGTAATTCGATCCTGCCAGTACCTTCGGCTCGGGCACCCGATACAGGCCGCGCTGTTCCTTGACGATCCGTACAAAGGGGTTTTCTGCCGCCACGCTGCGATACGCTTTCCACAGGTCCTTGTTGGTCACACCGGCTTTCACGGTGGCATGGGCGGTTGCCAGGACGCCGCGCACCAGATCAACGGAAGTCATTGTCAGGGACACATTTGTCAGGCCCATTTCCTGAATGACTTCCCCGGTGTGACGGTGCCCGTAGGCGGAGAATGTGCGGATCACTCCGGACCTTTCCGGATGGTGCGTACCGGCATTCCCTTCCGCGCCACCCTCGGAGGAACCCACCTTTAGTTCGAGGATGACCTGTTTATCCAGTTCCACCAGCCCGGCTTTGACCAGGGGCAACAAGGCCAGGTTGCTGGCGGTGGCATTGCATCCCACCCCGCTGGCATAATGTGCGCCGCGCAGGTCGTCCCGGTGCAATTCGGGCAGTCCATAGACAAATTTCGGCAGCCATTCGGGCGCCGCATGCGGAGAACCGTACCAGTGTTCATAATCCTGGGCATTGTGCAGGCGGAAATCCGCCGAAAGGTCCACAATGCTGGGAGCCAGGGCCGCGAATTGGCCAATTTTGTGCTGGGCAGAACCATGCGGCAGCGCCAGGAAAAGCAGGTCAACCGGCTGGATGGCATCAGGGTCGGTGAACTTGAGCAATGTCCGCTTGCGCAGGTTGGGATGCACCTGATAGACATATTCTCCCAGGTGGCTGCGCGAGGTCACCTGCGCAAGTTCGATTTCCGGATGGGCAAGCAGCAGGCGCAACAGTTCCCCACCGGCGTAACCGGACCCGCCGACGATGGTGGCTTTAATCATACACTCTGCTCCTATCCCTTCCTGGTAGCCATATCGACCGTGTATCCGACGATGGTATCTGCGATATCGATTCCGCTCAGCGGCTGGACGGTGTGGAATTCCATGGTGTGGTTGACCTCGTTGACCAGCATGCCGCGCTCCGGGTCTTCGATCACATCCACAGCCAGCACGCCTCCGCCGACG
>JBEKEB010000041.1:0-25295 GCA_050014055.1 Anaerolineales bacterium
TGCCTCGAACAGGCTGCCTTGCTGAGAATGTTTACCAAGCATGTCTCACTCCTGATTTGGTCTATCGCGGAGTGTACTCCCAAACCCCGAAAAACGCGAGCTTTTCGGCCGGGCTTCTAGGCGAGGCAAACGGCGCATCCATTCAGCCAGCCTCTCCTTCAGCGAAAACCAACCTCAGGATGTTTATCCAGTAGTTCACGAAATGGTAATAACGACTTCATTCGTTCTAAAATAAGCGACGAAAGAAGCTCGAAAAATGTAGCTCGGGTTTCTTATTAAGGGGTCAGGGAAGGACACATAGAAAATGTCTTTTTCTTTCCTTTGCGTCCTTTGATTTGAGAGTTTTTATTCCATCAACTGAAATGGTACATTCTTTAGGTAGCCACTCCCGAGCAAACCGGTCATTTCACAGGAGATCGGGTTTTTTGTTGTTCGAAAACCTTTTTTTCAAATCTTCCAATGCCGCCCGCGCCTGGGAACGTGTTTTTGTATCCAGGTCGAGGGCGGCAAATTCGTCCTCATCCAAAATCGTCTGCGTCCCATCCAGCGCCACCCACAGGTCAAGCGCCAGGTCTATATACGAAATTTCATTTCCGGCCTCCATCACTGCCGGTTTGCCAATATTACAGTACCATCCTTTCAATCGGTCATCCTCCCGGTCATGGATCTCAAAGATGTTGTACCAGCGGTCTGTGTAATACTTCTCGATGAACCGGTCTCCCCGCCTGAGGGTGGTATGCATGACCTCTACATCCACATGATTGAAATTCGCTTCCAAGGTAATACTCTCCTTGGATTGATGCATAACCACCCCCATATACCGCAATACTTCCTGCCCTTCCGGGTTTCGTTTGATGACAGTGATTAATGGCTTCATGACAAGCATTTTATCCCGGCCGAAGGTGATTGTAGAGTAATGACCTCCCCGATTATTGGAGCTTCCGGGAGGTAAAAATACAAATGGTTGTCGAGCTGGACCTTGAACCGGTCCTGGTGAAAAACTACGTCCGCTACCACGCCGCTCAGCAAACTTGCCTGGCCTGCACCAATGGGACCATTTGAATGCCTGCCATTCGCAACTTTCTGAGCTCCATTGGGACGGACCAATAAACTGACCTTATCGCCGGTAGAATGCTTATGACCACAGGTTAAGCTAAAAATGCCGACCGTCGTCTCTATTCCGCCATCCGCGCGCACGGATCCTTCCAGAATATTTCCCAGGTCCAGAAAGCGCGCCGCCCACACCGAACCCGGTTCAGCCCAGACATCCGCCGGCCTCCCGGAACGGACAATTTCACCCTCGTGTAGCAAAAGAATACGGTCCGCCAGCTTAAAGGCTTCATCCTGGTCATGGGTAACATAAATAGCCGGTACACCAGTGGTGTGCAAAATGGTTCGCAGTTCCTCCATCAGCCACTCGCGCAGGCTGCGGTCCAGTGCTCCCAGTGGCTCATCGAACATGAGTAAATGCGGGTTGGGAGCCAGGGCGCGTGCCAACGCCACACATTGTTGTTCGCCGCCTGAAAGATCCGTGACACGCCGGTTTTTGAATTCGGCCAGATTGACTTTCTCCAAAACGCTGGTTACGCGTTGATCCGTTTCAGAGCCAGATAGGCCTTGCATCTTCAGCCCAAAAGCCACGTTCTCAAACACGTTCATGTGCGGGAAGAGCGCATAATCCTGAAATACCAGCCCGAAGCCGCGCCGGTGAGCCGGAACGGAGGCCAGATCATAGCCTTCCCAGCAGACCTGTCCTTGCTCGGCAGGTTCCAACCCTGATATGATGCGCAGCAAAGTGGACTTGCCACTGCCGGAGGCCCCCAACAGGCAGACGGTCTCCCCCACCTCGACATTGAAGGAAATGCCACGTAAAAGCAGAGCGCCTTCGTAAGATTTATAAATATTGTTAACTTCAAGCATGGCTACCCAATTCCATGAGATGTTATTCCTATCAGATTTCACGATACGAGTGATAAATTACAAATTACGTTTTATGTTTTTTTCCTTTAAAACTCTCCCGTTCCACGTAGCCGCAGCCGCTCAATCAGTAAAATGCCTGCGCCGCAAACCACCATCAGAATGGTCGCCATGGCCATTGCCTGGCCATAGTTCAGGCCTCCCGGAAGCGAGAGGAACCGGGCAATCGCAATCGGCAGAGTCGGGTATTCCGGACGGACAACCAGCGAGGAAGCCCCAAACTCTCCCAGCGATATGGTGAAAGCGAACACCGCTGCCGAAAGGGTCGCTCTTGAAATGATCGGCCAGTCCACTGCAAACCAGACCTGTCGCGGTGGGGCCCCCAATATGGCTGCGGCCTGCCGTAACCGCTCAGGGATGGAAGCCAGGGCCGGTTGCAAAGTGCGAATGACAAACGGCAGGGCAATAATTGTGTGCGCGATCGGCACAAGTAAGGGGGAAGAAATCAGCATGAACTGCGAAGCAAAAATAGGTCTATTAAAAGTAATAATGAGACCCAAGCCGAGCGTTACAGCAGAGGCCCCCAGGGGCAGCATAAGCAGCGGGTCAAGCAGGCGCGTGAGGCGTCCAGGATGAGCAAGCGCTGTGGCGACAGGAAAGCCCAGCAAGAGGGATAGGATCACGGTCAACCCGGCATAACCGAGCGAGTTGCCAATCGCCTCAAACGGAGGCACATAAAAGATTGAGTCGTTCCGGTTGACGAAAAGTTCACTATAGTAATCACCGGTCAGCCCATATTGGACCTGTCCACGTTGGCCTTCATCCGCTTCGAGCCGTAAAACCGAGCGCAGGGGCAGGGCAGAAAGAGGCAAAACGTAAAAAATAAACAACAAGATGGAAAAAATGGTGACGATATATCGCTGTATCAAACCATGAGGGCGGGTGGAAACATCGACTCGCGGAGCCACGCTCACTGCCGTTCGAGGCAAGAAACGGCTATACAGGATGGAAAAAACCAGTGTGCAAAACAGTTGAATGAGCGAGAGCAGCGCGGCCAATGGCAGGTTGAAGAAAGACATAGCTTGGGTGTAGATTGCTACTTCCAGTGTGGAAAAACCCGGACCGCCCAGCAATAAAATCACACCGAAACTAGTGAAATCAAAGATAAAGACCAGCAAGGCAGCTGCCAGTATGGATGGACGTAACAGGGCCAACGTGATACGCCAGAAAACGCGTGGTGGATTCGCACCCAGGCTCCGGGCCGCCTGTTCCAGACGAGGGTCGAGATGTGCAATGGCGTTGCCAACAATTCGGATGACAATCGTCGTGTTATAAAAAATGTGCGCGAGGAGGATAGCCCCCAATGTCCCGGTAAAAACAACCGGGGGCGTTGCCAACCCGAAAAGATGCATCAGGGCCAGGTTCATCCAGCCGCGCGGGCCCAGTAAGGCGGTAAACCCGGCTGCCACTACCACCGTCGGCAGCATAAACGGGATGGCTGTCAGGGTTCGCAGGAAACTCTTTCCATGAAAATCGTACCGGGCAAAGAGAAAGGCTGCCGGCAGACCAAGCGCGAGGGTAAGGAGTGTGGATAAAATGGATTGGTAAAAAGTAAACAGACTGGTATCACGAATAACCAGCAACGAGTCGGATTGAATGGTAAGCAGCGCGGCCGGGTTGAGCCCCACCCACAGGATGCGGGCCAACGGATAGAAGAAAAACACGCCGAGAAAGATGATGACACCCAGCCAGGGCAACAGCGATTTCCAGGCAGTTCGGCCCGTGTGAACGGCATTGGAGACGCCACCCTTTGCACGGTTGCGTCTCCGGGTCTCATCATGCCCAGTGTTCATCGATAAATATTATCTCCCCGGAACATCAATGCAGGACTGCCTGCGTCCAGTCCTGTATCCACTGGTCGCGGTTGGAGGCGATCAATGCCGGGTCAAGCGCAGCCGGCTTGGCTGGGATCTGGTTATATTTAATAAAGGCATTCGGGAGTTTGGCGGTAGTATTGACCGGGTAAACGTACATTTGCAGAGGCATATCCTCCTGGAATTGCTGGCCCAGCATAAAGTCCACGAATTTCCTGGCCAGGGCCAGTTGCTTGGTGCCCTTCAAGATGCCAACAAACTCGATCTGGCGGAAGCAGGTGCCAGCCCCGAGCATAGAACCGACCGGGGAATCTGTCATCGGCGTGGTGGCATTGACCACTTCAGCGGCCGGATCGGTGGCATACGAAACCACCAGCGGTTGCGGGCCATGCCCGGATGAACCGCTGAAATTGGTGTAATAGGCCGTCTCCCAGCCATCCACCACCACCACCCCATTGGCGCGTAGCGACTTCCAGTATCCCAGGTAGTCATTGGTGCCAAAGTGTTGGATAGTAGCCATCAGGAAGGCCAGGCCGGGTGAAGAGGTGGCCGGATTTTCCATGACCAGCATATTCTTATATTCAGGCTTGATCAGGTCTTGGAGTGTCACCGGGACCGGCAGGTTATGCGTGGAGAAATAGGTTTTGTCATAAGTGATGCAGACATCGCTGTAATCCACTGGCAAGGCACGGTTCTGCGGATCAAGCTTGAATTGGACAGGGATCTGCGCCAGCAGCGGCGAGGCATATGGCACATAGATCCCAGAGTCGAGGGCGCGTGAGAGAAAGGTGTTATCCACGCCGTAGAACACATCTGCCAGCGGGGCATCCTTGGTCAGGATGGCTTTATTGAGCGCCGCCCCGGCATCGCCACTCTTCAGGAAAACAAGCTTGACATTATTGGCCTTTTCAAAGGCGCTGATGACCGTTGTGCTGGCGGAAAAGGAATCATGTGTCATAACGTTCAGGGTCACCGGTCCTTTGGGAGCACATCCTGCCAGGACAATTGTGATAAGGACTGCGAAAAAACAGAAGCGTTTCATAGGAACTCCTTGAAAATTATCCTCGTCTTGTCTTTCTCATCTGGGGAAAAGGCAAGGGGTACATCCCCCGCCTGCGATTATTGAGATGACTCTGCCTGACGATGATGGATGACAAGTAGAAAACCGGATCGATGAGAGATAAAGGCGGTTTCACGCACCAATTCGTTGCTGATGCCGCGCGTCTTGTCCGGGAAAAGAGTCTCATCACGGAGAGGCCAACGCAGACCTTCGGTGGAGATTCCGGTCACTTCTCCGCTCCAGGGAATCAGGGATACGATGTCACTGGGTCTTCCATGGACCTCGCACCGGCCGCGCGTGATGAAGGCTTCCTCCACTCCATCATCGAAGCGAATCTCCAACGTGGCAAATTCCGGGTTGGTTAGCAGAGACAGATTGCCAACTGTCTGATCCAGTCGGCCACCCTGCGCCCCAACAACCAGTATTTCACGATACCCAGCTCTGTGCGCGTATTGGAAAGCCAATTCCAGATCGGTCTCATCTTTATTGTGGGAATATTGCTGGATTTCGACACCTTTTGCATCCAGCCGCCGCCGGTCGTCTTGCTTAAGCGAGTCCAGATCACCGATAACAATGGAGGGGACCAGCCCGAGCGCCAGGATATGCCGCGTACCGCCATCGGCAGCTATCAGGACATCCCCAGCTTGAATGAGACGACGGGCCGATTCGAGCTCTGGTAGGATGCCGTTGGCAAAGATAATCAGACGTCGCATAAAAACAAACTATCCTCCGCCGGGGAGGATAGTTGATCACAAAAAACGATCCCTCCGCCGGTATGATCCGGATCAGGTTCTGCGGGTCGAGGCTCCTGGCCTCCTCTCAGCCCGGCACACGGGCTCCCCGTTCAATTTTCAAGAACAGTATACGGCGGCAAAAGCCGCCTGTCAAGACAAAAAATATTACTCGGTCTTTTCGCGCCGGAAGTCTACGAAGCGATAACCAACACCGCGCTCGGTCAGGATGTATTTGGGGTTAGCTGGATCCTTCTCCAGTTTCTGGCGGAGATAATTGATATAGAGCCGGACATAATGCGGCTCATCCCGGTATTCGTAGCCCCAGACCTTGGCAAGCAACTGGTCGTGGGAGGTCACCCACCCGGCATTCTGCACCAGGTGGTATAACAGGCGGTATTCAGTCGGGCGGAGTTTAACGATCTTGCCTTCCAGCCAGATCTCCCGCCGGTCGAAATCGATCTTCAGTCGGTCGTCGATTTCGATCAAGCCATGCATCCCGCCGCTGGGACCTTCGGTGCGGCGCAGCACCGCTTTGACGCGACTGACCAGTTCACGCGGGCTGAAAGGTTTGGTGATGTAATCGTCAGCCCCTTTTTCCAGGCCATGCACACGGTCATCCTCCTCACCTTTGGCTGTAAGCATGATCACCGGCACGCTGCTGATTTCGCGGATCATCTCCAGCACTTCAAATCCATCCAAATCCGGCATCATCACATCCAGCAGGATTAGATCGGGCGTGGAATCACGCAGACGTTGAAGAGCCTGTTTGCCATTAAAAGCTTCCGCCACGACAAAGCCATCATGTTCCAAATTAAGACGGATGAAGCGGATCATCCGTTCTTCATCGTCAACAATTAATATTTTCCGCCGTTTCAATGAGTCTTCTGCCATGTTCAATCTCTCACGAAGCCAATGATGCGTTCTTCACCTTCGCTGGGCATGACCTCAATAAAAGAAATTTGATTGAGTGGCCAGATGACCTTTACAACATCATTGGACAGGTATGCAACATCCTTCCCATCGCGGCGCCGGGGACTATTAACTACAATAATCGTATCATTTGCACCGGGAAGGTTGTCCAGTTCTCCCACGATTGGGTCTTCATTAGAGATATGAATAACAACAGTATTTGCCATAAGTACAACCTTGGTTATTCGATCAAAACCTGAATCTTGAGTTTTCCCAGATAAATAAGGTCACCGTGAGAGACTGGCGTCTCAACATAAGGCGATAAACGGACACCATTCAAATAGGTGCCATTCGAGGATCCTAAATCCACTATAACAATCCGGTCATTAACCAGCTTGATGGCAGCATGTAGGCGCGAAACCCCATTGGCATAGGCATTATAGGAGGAAAGGTCAACATCTGGAACAATGGGCTGCCCTTCAGCAGACCGCCCTAATGTAAACTCGGTCCTTTCCGCCAGTGGCAGGATTTGACCGCTTTCAATAATATGTAGGGAAATCCACGATTGAAGTGGCATGGCTGGGGTGGGCCGGATTAGATCGGTATTACGTTCGATCTCCCGCAGAGTCTCAGCCGTTTTAATCTTGTGGGTAATGAGATGCTCGTCAAACAATTGTGCTCCACATTTGCTGCAATAGATAGAGCCATTTATTTCTTTATTTTGGCAATTCGGGCAAATAATCATTCTTCATCCCTTGAAATTCTCCCTGACTTCAACAGGGCTCTCGTCCCATATTTTATCTCTTTCCCGCCTTGTTGCGAGAACGACTTTTCTCGTTGAAGGTTTTCTGCTTCCATCAGTGCTGTTTTCGCCAGCCCACGCTCGCCTTGCGCCAGCAAATGTGTCGCCAGGCGGGTTAGGTGCTCAGCTGCCTTTTCGTAATCACCGGCGTTAGCCTCCAAACGGGCCTGTTCTTGTAGCCGGTAATACTTTAGCCGTGAAAGAGCATCCACTATCTCAGAGGGTGGAGGGTCCAGGTTCGTTCCGTCAAGTACAGGACGAACGAGGCGAATCAGGATCGGTTCCCCGGGGAGCGATTTGTTCGATAAGAGCACAAATACCTTTCCATTAAGAACAGTGACTGCCGTTTGTTGTAACGCTTCCGGATGAATAAGAAATTCCATGAGTATCTTGAGGCTGCTATCCCAAATCATCGGTCCCATCATCGTGGGACTTTCAAACGAAAGCAATCCAGCTTCCGGCTGTAAACGAAAAGCGTAGCGTAACTCAACCCCTTCCTGGGTAGTAAACTCCAAGCGGGTCTCTTCGGCATACGCCCTTCCAAGTTGGTTAAACCTATCCAACAAGGCATGTTGAATATCTTGTGGCCGAGGCACGTACATGCTACTGCCACCGGTAAGAGATGCCAGCTTGTCCAAAAAATTATCATTCCATTCGGAACCAATTCCCAAACCACTGATCCCTACTCCCCGGGCTGCAGCATTTTTAGCCA
Source organism: Anaerolineales bacterium (assembly GCA_050014055.1). Classification (GTDB taxonomy): domain Bacteria; phylum Chloroflexota; class Anaerolineae; order Anaerolineales; family Villigracilaceae; genus UBA877. The sequence goes on from JBEKEB010000041.1 coordinate 8,009, forward strand.
GACTAATACAATTATTTTCGTCACCATACGTACGCCCGTCCGTGAGCAAAATAATGTGGTTAACCTGGGAACGACTTATATTCTGAATGATTTCACTGTATCCCTGTTCAAGACCCGAGAAGATCTCAGTACCGCCAGATGGTTGCACCATCTGGATACGGGCTTCCTGTTTATTCAAATCCGTAATATGCGTAGCCGGAATAAGGGTTTCCGCCCGATCGCTAAAGGCGACCACGGAAAATATATCCTCAGGTTTTAATTTGTGCATGATCTGAATAGCTGTGGCCTTGACAATATCCATATTACTGCCCTTCATGGATGTTGACTTGTCAAGTACCAAGCACAGGTTGAGAGAAGGTTCCGCGCGTTTTTCCGTGTCAGATGGCACTGAGAACTCAATTATGACATAGATTATCTGTGGCTCATTCAATCGCAACAAGCCCTGCCGGCTGAAAAATATCTTCTGTTCCAATAAAATCTTTGGGACTTCTTCAGGTGGTAGGGAATCATCATACTTGTCGCGCTTTTTTTGGTTGGAAAGAACTTCATATGCTTCCTGTACACCCAGGAATAATTCCGTTTCTCCCGGAGCAATATTCTTATCTGGATGGAGATGACGCGCAGCTTCAAAATACGCCTGACGGATTTCTTCAGGTGAAGCATTGCGCCGTAATCCAAGAAGACTGTAATAATCCTGCTTATTCATTATCAATGATTACGTTTTAAGTTGAACCACAATGACACTAATATTATCCGGCCCACCAGCTTCGTTGGCTGCATCCACCAGGCTTTGACAGGTGCGTTGAAGATCCTTCTCAGCATTGACAAGTGTGAAAATGGTACTATCGGAAAGCACGCTCCATAAACCATCACTACACAGGAGCAAATAACCAGACTGAGGGAATGGAGCAGTGAAAATATCTGGCTCCAGAACCTCGCCCTGGCCAAGAGCACGATATAAAACATTCCGTTGTGGATGGACGGCGGCTTCTTCAGGGGAAATCTGACCGAGTTCCTCCAAACGCTTAACCAGCGAATGATCGCGCGTCAGGATCTCACCTCCTCCATATTGATGAATAGCATAAGCACGACTATCTCCGACATGGCCGATTGTCATTTGTTGGCCAAGGACAAGGGCAGCTGTCAGGGTGGTGCCACTTCCAGGAGCCGCCTGTGTAACTGCCTTTTGGGCATCATTGATGGCAGACCGCATCAATTCCTGGAGGGATTCATCCATGCCGGAGGAAGGGTTGACCAGATAAGGGAGAAAATGCTTCAGCAAAGAACCTGCCAATGTCCTTGCTGCCGCAGAGCTGGCAACTTCTCCATATTGATGTCCACCCATTCCATCAGCAACAACATATAAACCAAGCGGGTAACTGCTTTTTTCACCACCGATTGCAATCGAAAGTGCGAAAACGCTGTCTTCATTGTGGTCGCGCTGTTTGCCAATGGATTGCCCGCAACCATATATGAACTGTTGCGGTTCCAAGTTTTGTACATTCGCCAGTAATCCTTCAACTTGACTTTCTGGTAGAGGTACGGTGTTAATATCAGACCCTGTCGATGCCGGTTTGGTTTTCTTAATGTGCAACCAGGAAAAGAAGTCCTTTTTCACAATAGTCTCCTTGAAGGATCAGCGTTTTAGGCTAGCAAAGCATAAACAAAATGATCGACTGAACCAGTATAGACGATATCGTCATAAACCAGCGGAGTTCCAGTAATGGGACCTTGGGTGGCGAATTTCCACCTTAATCGTCCAGTCCGATACTCAATGCAATATAAATTTCCATCCACTGACCCGCAATAAAGTGCATCTTTATATATTGCAGGTGAACCGCTAACCTGGTTATCAGTCTTATAACGCCAGGTTTCCTTGGCAGTGTGAATATCTATGGAGTAAATATTCCCATCCGCAGAGCCAACAAAGAGCAACCCATCCATCAAACATGGCGAGGAGATCGAACCTTTGCCCATACGGAAACGCCAAATGACCCAACCAGCATGTGCATCCAGCGCGTAAAAGGTTCCATCAAGAGAAGCAAAGTAAACAACCCCATCCGCCACCCATGGCGAAGAAGTGACAGCCATTTTGGCTTTATAGTGCCATTTGAGTTGCCCGCGGAAATCCACACAGTAGAAATCCCCATCTTCGCTACCAGCGTAGACCATATCCTGAGTCACAAAAGGGGTCGAGCGTACGGGTGCAGCTGTATCGAATTGCCAGGCTGCACGTCCACTCAGCAGATTCACCGCATGGAGGCGCTGGTCGTCCGAACCAAAGAAGACATGCCCCTCGGCGATCCGCGGCGACGAGTGGACCCTCCCTTCCGTATAGTACGTCCATACAATTTTTCCCGTACGGCCGCTGACAACGTGCAGGCGTTTATCTTCTGAGCCAATAAAGATATTATCCTCAAACACTGCCGGCCGGGTAACAACACCTCCATCGGTGGCAAATTTCCATTTCAATGTTCCATCGGCAGCATTTATGGAATAAAGGTTGTGGTCGTAAGACCCAACATAAATATTTCCGGAATAATACAATGGCGTGCCGCGTACTTCGTCCTCACACTGAAACGACCAGAGCGGTTTAATCCCACTTTGGGTTTGAATGGAGGCTGTGTTAGTACCAACCCGGTTCAAGATACCGGTCTTATGTCCTGCCGCCACCAGTGCTTCTTTCATCGCTTCAGCATTGGGGAAACGTTCTTCAGGATTATATTGCAGAGCCGTACCAATAACCGCTTCCAATTCGGTCGAGACAGCCGGGTTGATCTTGCGTATAGGGCGTTCTCCGAAAGAGAAGGGCGGCTCTAGGCGTGGATCGCGGCGGGTTAGGGCGTGGTGCAATGTCGCCCCCAATGCATAAATGTCGGCCAGCGGGCCAGCCTCGCCTCGATATTGTTCCGGTGGAGAATACCCTTCGGTTCCGATCATCGTCCCTTTTTGCCCGACCTGGAAAGGCTTGGCAATACCGAAATCCACCAGCACAATGTGATCCTGCAAATTGATCATCACGTTGGAAGGCTTCATGTCCCGAAAAATGATCGGGTCCGGTTTATGGCTATGCAGGAATTGAAGAACATCGCATAACTCAATTGCCCAGCCCAAGACGCGTTCCTCGGTTAAGAAACCGGGGGTTTCATTAATTGTGGCCTCAAGGTCTTTTCCATTGATGAATTCCAATGTCAGGTAGGAACGATTTCCTGAACTGAAATAGTCATAAATGCGCGGGATGGATGGGTGGTTGATGGCAGCCAGAATATTGGCTTCCCGCTCAAAATTCTGGACGATGGTCTTCCGTACCAACGAATCGGGAGCCCGGTTTATCATTTCCTTTACCGCGACCAATTTAACTACATTGGGGAAATGCTGGTCGCGGGCCAGGTAAACCGATCCCATTCCACCCACTCCAATAACATCCTGGATTACATAACGATTAACCAGTATTGTTCCGGAAATTAACTGAACATTATCTTCTTCCGATCCATTTCCGATCGGGGCTGTAATCTTATGTTTTTCCAGAGTTGCCTCCTGAATATTTTCGAACTATACGAATTATAGCCACCCCGGGCAGTAATTGCAACCTATAAGGTTTATAGAGGTTTCCTGCAACAAAGGGAAAATAAGGAGGGGATGGGCATAGCTCGTCCTTTCCGAATATTATTCCCAAACCTCGCAATACTCCCGTTTATCTGCTCACCCCGGCGATCCGCTAAGGACAATCTATCTGACCTTGCGTGTATCATCACTTTGGGGCACAATACACTAAGGAGTTTTTCCTTGAAAATATTGGCCGTCAGCGATATGGTAGTTGACCATCTCTACTCAACGCAGGTTGCTGAACGCTTCCGCAACATTGAGCTGATTCTCGGCTGTGGCGACTTACCTTACGAGTATCTGGAATTTCTGGTTACTTCATTGAACAAACCACTGCTCTACGTGCCCGGTAATCATGACCCGGCCTATGACCGGAAAAAAGAAGCTACACACGCGGAAGGTGGCGAAAACCTTGACCGGGAGATACGGACGGTCAAAGGACTGAATATTGCCGGATTCGGCGGCAGTATTCGTTACAGACCAGGCTCTCCCAACCAGTACACACAATCTCAAATGTATTCCCGCATATCTACTTTTGTCCCCAAATTGCTATGGTACCTTCCACTTCATGGGAATGTCCTTGACATTATGATAGCGCATTCACCACCGCGTGGAATACACGATGACGATGATCAAGCGCATGTTGGTTTTTCGGCCTATATAGATTTTATTCGAACTTTCAAACCGCGCTATTTCCTGCACGGCCATACCATGGTGTATAAGGGCAACATCGTGTCACCAGTAACAAATGTGGGAACGACCTCTGTCATCAACGTTTATCCTTATCGTATTATCGAGATTTAGTAGTTATCCACCTATAAGAATCTGTCAGGGCAATGATTTTGCTTAATCCATTGCTTGATAATTAGGTACATCATGGATATCTGGCGTTTACTGATCACCCCTCAGGCTACTGGTGCATGGAATATGGCTGTTGATGAATCCATCCTGAAGACCATGGGAAGTGGCAAGGCATTGCCGACCCTGCGGCTGTATGCCTGGGAACCGCCATGCCTTTCTCTCGGCTATGCACAGCCGGTCACCGACGTGGATAAGCCCCGCCTGCAAGCGCGTGGCTGGGGAATGGTGCGCCGTCCCACCGGGGGCCGAGCCGTTCTCCATACCGATGAGTTGACATATTCAGTGATAGCACCGCTTGATGAACCGCGTGTGGCTGGGACGGTGCTTGAATCTTATCGCCGTCTGGCACAGGCATTGATGCAGGCGCTAAACCTGCTCAGCTTGCCGGTCCAAGTAAGTGAAAATTCTTCTATAGCGCATGCTACCTTCCCCAACCCGGTCTGCTTTGAGGTTCCTTCAACCTATGAGATCACCGTAGATGGAAAGAAATTGGTCGGTTCGGCACAGGCTCGTCGGAAAGAAGGCGTTCTCCAGCATGGTTCCTTGCCGCTGACCGGAGACCTGACACGCATCATTCAGGTTCTGGCCTTTCCTGACGAGGTCTCCCGCAACCGTGCGGCTGAACGCTTGCTGGAGCGGGCGACGACGGTTGAAACCGCACTTGGACGCAAAGTTACCTGGGACGAAGCAGCCCGGGCATATATTTCAGCTTTTAAATCCGTGCTCGCGCTGGAACTCCAGCAAGGCTCCCTGACCGCTGATGAAATAAAACGCACCGAAGAACTGGTGCGGGTCAAGTATGGGCATCCGTCCTAAACGGAGAGATAGCCGGTTGTAAAACGACTGTACCACCGCTTTACGGTGTGGGTGGGACAAAATTAATCTGCTTATATCCCAAGGTTTCAAAGAACCAGCGCAGATAGGTCTGTGCGTTTGCCATCGCCTGATCAATAATCCCATCGTCCAACGCGCTTTGACTTATCTCCTGCTCGGCCACTTGGCGCGCCTGGGTTTCCAAATTGGAATCGCCCTTGGCGAAGAGCCCAGTCTGACGGTCGTAAACATAGGATTTATCATTGTCAACAGTCGACACAAGAACTTCAGCCGCAGGCAGGCGGACATTCAAAACGGTACCATCCAGCCAAAGATCTTCCGGTTTGATCTTGCTCATATCAATCCCGGCAATCACATAGCCATGCGCCACAAAGAGCAGGCGGTCACCGAAGAGTGGGGCCAGAACACCCTGATTTGTTTGTGCAGTGATCACTTTCTCAACCGTATAACGGATCGTTTCCAGTCTGGCGAGCGCTTGTACCTGATTAATGATCGTGACCGGATCCTGGATGATGGTGGCGGTGGGATGGAGTAACTCGGAGACCTGTGTGCCAAGCTGGTTGTTGGTGCGTTGCAGTGGATTTAAGGTATTGTTAATGCTGCGATTAACAGCCGCCGCTATTACCCAGATGGCGGCACCTGCCAGTAAGAACAGGATGATAAAAATAACCGTTTTTCTTTTCACAGGATAATTATACCGGATTTGTGAAATTTATGTTTTTTATTCTGCTGAAAGCGGTATGGGCAGTATCCTGGTGGCTTTTTCCGGCGGTACCGACAGCACACTGGTTCTCAAAGTTGCTCACGATGTTCTTGGCGATCAAGCCGTCGGTTTGACAGCCGCCTATGCTTGGTTTTCCGATCCGAAACCTAATCTCCCCGCCAGAAACGGTTTAATCCGAACGAGGAACCGCCAAATAGCCTTGCCCAACCTTAATGAATTGGATTTTTTAAGATGCCTGTACTTGTGTTATTCAATAATCCGAGATAATATAAAATAGTCAATGGGGAGAAAAATCCCCGCCAATTCTTTCATTTCTAGAGAGGAGAGAAAGTCATGAAGAAGATGTACCTGTTTGTCTCAATTTTGGTTGCAACAGCTATGCTGCTAACCGCTTGCGGTACCGCTGCAACTGCGCTACCAACCGCCGCACAGCCACCTGCCACGGTCGCGACTGCAGCCCCGCTCGCTTTACCGACCGCTGTCCCACCTACCGCGGTTCCACCAACAGCGACCCAGGCACCCACGGTCGTTCCGACACCCATCCCGCCGATCTGCAACCCACTGCCGGATGCCATGCCAGCTCCTGCTTCCGGCCAGCTCGGGGCTTCGGATACCCCTATTACGATGGCTTTCGTACCATCTGGTGAATCCGGCGTCATCGCCACCGCCAGCCAAGCCATTGCCGATTGCTTGAACAAAATGACCGGGTTGTCATATACCATCCAGACTGGCACCAGCTATGCTGCAGCCATCGAAGCGATGGGGGCAGGCAAAGCACAGGTTGGTTTCCTCAACACCTTCTCCATCCTGGCTGCTCAGGCAAAATACGGGATCATTCCAGCCCTGATCAATCTGCGCAACTATTCCACCAATGACCTTGATCCTGATAAGGCATTGGGAGGCCAGTTGGAACCGTTCTACCGCGGCCAGTTCATTGCCAATGTAGCTTCGGGCATTAAGACTTTCGCTGATTTGAAGGGCAAGACTTTCTGCTTTGTTGATCCGCTGTCCACCTCGGGTTATATCGTCCCGCGCATTGTGCTCATGGCCAACGGCATCAATCCGGATACCGACTTCAAGGCCACCCAGAACGCCGGGTCCCACCCGAATGTCGCCATCGCCGTTTACAAAGGCGACTGCGATGCAGGTGTGACCTATATCAATGTTCTGACCGATGCGGCCACCAACCTGGTTGGCACGTATCCCGATATCGCCACCAAGGTCACCGTCTTTGCTGACACGGACCGCATCCCCAATGATGGCGTCCAATACATTAAGACCTTCCCCGCCAACCTGCAGGCCATTACTACCGAAGGCCTTCTGGCAATGGCGCAGGATCCGGGAGGCAAAGCGGTGCTTGCCAAGCTTTATGCCGTCAATGCCTTCCAAAAAATCGACTCATCCTTCACTATGTATGCTGACTTCCTGGCAGTTCTCAAGAAGGCTGGCGTCGATCCTGCTTCTCTGATCAAATAGAGTTTCAACATTAGCCTGGCAGGGATAACAGACCTGCCAGGCTTTTCTTTTTTCCCCTCACGACCAGGACATCCCTATTTTGCCATGTTAAAAGTCGAAAACCTCACAAAAGTCTATCCCAATGGCACCCAGGCGTTGAAGAACGTCAGCTTCGAAGTCAAGGATGGTGAGTTTCTGGCGGTCATCGGACTGAGCGGATCAGGGAAATCCACCCTGTTACGCTGCATTAACCGTCTGATCGAGCCGACCTCCGGAAAGATCATCTGGAACGATCAGGATGTCACCGCCGCATCCAGCACCGAGATACGCAGGATCCGCCGGCAGATTGGCATGGTTTTCCAGCAATTCAACCTGGTCAAACGCTCATCGGTGATGGCCAATGTAATGTCGGGACGTCTGGGTTATGTCAACACATTTTCCAGTTCCCTGCAGCTATTTTCCGCGGAAGATAATAAACGTGCCATTGCCAGTCTAGAGCAGGTAGGCCTGGTCAATAAAGCGCATGTCCGCGCCGACTCGCTCTCAGGAGGCCAGCAGCAACGTGTGGGGATCGCCCGGGCCCTGATGCAGGAGCCCAAGCTGATTCTGGCTGATGAACCGGTGGCTTCGCTGGATCCGGTGCTGGCGCATTCCATCCTTAAATATCTTGAGCAACTCAATAAAGAACGCGGGATTACCGTGCTTTGCAGTCTGCATTTCCTTGATCTGGTGCATCGCTACGCCACCAGTGCCATTGCCCTCAAGGATGGTGAACTGGTCTTCCAGGGACTGCCAAAACAAATTGATGATGCGCAATTTAAAGCCATCTATGGGCAGGAAGCCGAACGTATCTCCATCATTTGAAGAATAAACCGGGGCTGGATTTCTGCTCCGTTTTTATTGGACGACTCCCCCATTCTTGTTAAAAAATCATCCATGACTAAACCAGAACAGACTACCAAAGCCTTAAACTCCACAGCAATTGTTTTATCTTCCCTGATTCTGCCAGGGCTTGGCCAATTCCTGTTAAGAAAGAGAGGACGCGGCTTTATTATTTTCATAATGACCGTGATTCAGGTTTACCTGATTGACTGGTCGCTGGTTCACCAAAACATCGGAAAGGTCAGTCCTGGCGGTCTGGTAACCAGCTGGCTCTGGCTGCCATTGATCCTGTTTTGGGTCTGGAATGTACTGGATGTGCGCGCACTGGCAGTTAAAATGCCTTCCAGACCAATTTTTGGATTCTTATTTGCGGCGATTGTCCTTTATGTAATCGCCTGGAACGTCACTGACGTCAGACTGGATCGGCTGGTGCAGAGATTTAATGATGCCCGTACCGTAGCGACGAATTTGCTCAACCCCGACATGATCACCATGTCCGTCCGTGGCAATGACAAGATTTGCGCCTGGAGTTGCATGTACACCTACATTGGCAACAAGCTGGCAGGCCGACCGGTCACCGGCCCAATCCGGGCAAGCGACAACCTGGTGCAGATCATCGGTCAGATGAAACTCGTCTCGGCTCCTAAGTGGCAGGTCAGCCTAGGCCTGGCACCTGCGGGCAGCAATGTCGAGACATTTGTAGCCGGTTCCATGGTCCAGACCATAGCCATGGGATTGATGGCCACCCTATTCTCAACCATTCTGGCCATCCCGATCAGCTTTCTGGCCGCCCAAAATATTATGGCGCGCCTCCCGGGAGGAATGGTTGTCTATTATGTCACGCGCACCATCCTGAACGTGGTGCGCGCCATCGATACGATTGTATGGGGCCTGATCGTCATAGTTTGGGTCGGTCTAGGGAGTTTCGCGGGGGTTATCGCCCTGACCATCCACTCGGTTGCAGCGCTTGGAAAATTATTCTCCGAAGAAATCGAGCACATCGACCCAGGTCCGGTCGAGGCTGTCACTGCCACCGGCGCTAATTGGATCCAGATCATCCGGCATGCGGTCATCCCCCAGATCGTCCCTTCATTCCTGGCCTACTCCCTACTGCGCTGGGATATCAATATGCGTTCCGCGACGGTGATCGGGTTTGTGGCCGGCGGTGGCATCGGTTTTTTTGTAGTTGAAACAGTCCGCATGGGCGGTTACCAGCAATATGCCACTGCGCTCTGGGCAGTCGTGGTTGTCATTATCATCGTGGATTACATCAGCGAGAAATGGCGTGAAGGCATACTGAAAGACCAACCTCAAAGAGATAAACAGGAACACCGTACCGGACATGCCCTTAAGATCGCCTTCTACGTGATCCTGGGATTTCTGGTTTTCGTCTATTGCTGGAATCTAAGCGGGATCAACCTGCGGGATTTATTTAGCCCCGGTTCAAACTTTGGTCGATTGATCAAGGATTTTGTGACGATTGATCTCTCTTCGATTGTATTAGCACCCGTGATCCAGCAGATGATTGTCACGATATTCCAGGCGTTTCTTGCGACCACTTTGGGCGCTTTAATTGCCTCGCCCTTCAGTTTCCTGGCCGCCAAGAACCTGACAGGTAGGAGCCGGCTGTCCATCTGGTTGTATTACATAACCAGGGCGATCTTCAATCTCCTGCGCTCGATTGAAGCGCTTTTGTATGTGGTAATTTTTATTTTCTGGGTCGGCATCGGTCCGTTCGCTGGGATGCTTGCGCTAGCAGTGACTTCCTTTGGATTGATCGGGAAATTATTCTCGGAAGCGATCGAAAACATTGACCCTGGCCCGATCGAGGCTGTCACTGCCACCGGCGCCAACCGTTTTCAGGCCATCGTTTACGCCGTTCTTCCGCAGATTGCACCGCCCTTTATCTCTTACTTGATCTACCAATGGGATATCAATATCCGCATGGCAACGATCATTGGATTTGCAGGCGGCGGCGGCATTGGGTTGACCCTGACTACCTACTTTGGCTCTTTACAATATCATAAAGCGGGAACCGTAGTGGCGTGTATCGTGATCGTAGTTGCGGTTATGGACTTCGCCAGTGCAAGGATCAGGCAAGCCTTGATCTAAAGCTCGAACAAAAAGCCTGCCAATTCATTCGTTTTGCATGCTGAACCCTGTTATTCAAGAAAACAGGTTTCTTTTTAGCATGGTAAAATCCCGTGCATGTTCAAAGGAAGCTTAAAATTGTTTTCTGTCCTCCTGCTGGTTTGCGTCCTGCTTGGTCTGCTGGTTTTAATTGTCCCGCGTTTCGTCACGGCGGCCTACGCACGCGGCAAGGTTTATTCCGCCCTGGATGTCCCGGTCCGGAGGGTTGCCATCGTCTTTGGCGCGGGACTGTGGCGGAATGGTTCCCCCACCCCGGTGCTGGCAGACCGTGTCACCGCTGCCGCAAACCTGTACTTTGCCGGCAAAGTCGAAAAGCTGCTGATGAGTGGTGACAACCGTTATGTGGATTATAACGAGCCGGAAGCCATGCGGAAGCTGGCCATTTCGCTCGGCGTACCCAATGATGCAATTGTCCTAGATTATGCCGGCAGGCGGACATACGATACCTGCTACCGGGCTAAAGCCATATTTATGGTTGATCAGGCCATCCTGGTGACACAGGCTTTCCATATGCCACGCGCCATTTATCTTTGCAATCGTCTTGGGTTGGACTCAATCGGTGTCGAATCCGACCTGCGCACTTATCCGAAATCGTCCTTGTTGTTCTGGAATATTCGCGAACTGTTCGCCACGGTCGCAGCAATGTGGGAAGTGAATATCGGCCATCCCCTCCCCGTTCTGGGCAAACAGGAACCAATTTTTCCATGATGTATAATAACAAGAGGTGAAAATGACTCGCAACGAAGCGCTTGCCCTTGTCCGTGAATACGTAAAAAACGAGAATCTGGTCAAACACATGCTTTCAGTCGAAGCGGCCATGCTATTCTACGCCGGGAAGTTCGGCGAAGACGCAGAGAAATGGAGCATCACCGGCCTGCTGCACGACTTCGATTGGGAAATCCACCCAACGCTCGCAGAGCATCCAACCGCGGGTGCCCCCATCCTGCGCGCCCGTTCGGTACCGGAAGAGGTCATCCGCGCCGTGCTCTCCCATGCTGACCATACCGGCATCCCGCGTCAGACGCTCATGGAAAAAGCCCTGTATGCCTGCGACGAAGTCACCGGTCTGATAACTGCAGTCGCACTCGTCCGCCCATCCCGCTCCCTGTTGGACCTGGAGGTCAGTTCCGTTAAAAAGAAATGGAAAGACAAGACCTTCGCTGCTGGAGCCAATCGCGCCGAGATCGAAAAATCTGCCGGTGAGTTCGGCATTGAACTTTGGGAGCATGTCGGCAATGTCATCCTGGCCATGCGAAAAATCGCTCCGGATTTGGGATTGGTTGGGAATATTAATCCGTAAGGTTTCACGGTTGGAGGAATAATGACTCTCCAAGGTAAAGGCTTCTTTACTTTCAACCTTCCCGAATGCGAAGATGGGGATCCCAGCTCCATCCTGGTCGCGGCACAAGCCGCCGGCTTGAGCCACATAATAGTCAAGATCGCCGATGGCACGCAGGCAGCCGGGATCGATGCCTCCGGACGGGATTTCACCGCTCCGGTGGTACAGGCTTTGCACCAGGCCGGGATGGCCGTGTGGGGCTGGCACTATGTCTGCGGCGACAACCCATCTACCGAAGCAACCCTCGCGATAACGCGCACGCAAGCGCTCGGTCTGGACGGGCTTGTAGTGAGTGCTGGAGAAGAATATGAACAACCTGGCAGGTCCAGCGCCGCTCATCTTTACATGACAACCGTACGGGCTGGGCTGACGGTTCCCATTGCCTTAAGTTCCTTCCGATTTCCCAATTACCACCCCAATTTTCCCTGGTCCGACTTCCTTTTGTCTTGCGATCTCCATATGCCACAGGTATTTTGGGAACTTGCCCACAATGCTGGTGAACAGTTAATTGAAACCAAGCGTCAATGTGATGCCTTGCCCAATGCCAGGCCTTTTATCCCGACCGGTGCAGCCTACCTCACTTCTGGTTGGAGCCCGTCTGCCCAGGATATTATCGATTTCATGAATACCGCTGAAGTCCTTGGCCTGCTGGCGGTCAATTTCTTCGACTGGGATACATGCCACGCCAGCCTGCCGCTCTCATGGAAAGCGATTGCCGACTTTATCTGGTCTCTTCCATCCCAGGGAAACCGTCCGGTCCAGTCTAAAAACTCCGCCACAAGTATGCCCCCCATTACTCCGGTAGATTCATTCTTGTCGCGGTTTCTGGCCGCTTTCAATAGCCATGACGCAGCCAAGGTAAGCACACTTTATGATCCGTCCGCCGTCCAGGTTTGGGCTGACAAGATCTTGCGCGGCGTCATTTCCATTCAGGCTGGTTTTACCGCTTTTTTCAGCAGCCTTCCCGCTGGGTGTGTTTTTACCAGCCCCACTGCACAAGTGAATGACGATTTGTATACATTTGCATGGAAAGTCGGGTCACTTACCGGCGAAACAATCCTAACTATGCAAAACGGGAAAATCATCCTGGATTACACATTTATTTTTTAATTGGTTGGCTGCGGTTTATTTTGTCCCGTCCAAAAATAAACGGTGAAGTGTATATTTTCCCCAGCGCGAATACATTCCCTATTGAGTTGAGTTAGCCGAGTAAAGCTAATTATTCTAATTTGATAAGAATTTTTTCCATTAAATGATTTATCGACCGTCACGACAGGCTGAGTCATTAAGACCTTCCGCGACAAACCCATTAATCATGAAGGAGATTTTATGTCACCTCGCGCCACCAAGCCAAAACCCATTGTAAAGCCTATCCTGAAACATCCCTGGCCAATCGTTACCGGCATCCTGATCGGCCTACTGCTGATATTGACCTTATTTTTCCTGTCCTTTGGGATTTCTCCAGAAATTGACAGCCACATGGTTGGCAACATCGGAATCTCCATGGAAACCGACTCAGCCGGGCAGGTTGTACTCTACCCAATGCCTGGCTATGATGCAGAAAAAGCCGGGTTGCAGAACTTCGATATCCTGCTGGAGATCAATGGCCAGCCAATCAGCCAGATCACGGATATCAAGAAGCAATTGAACGGCCGGGTGGGCGAATCATTGACTATCACCGTCCGTAAATCAAATGGCAGTGAAAAAACATACAAGCTCGTCCGTTCTTCAGCCGCCCAGGCTGTGCTTGATCAGGCAGGGCTTTCCATCGGCTTCCTGACCGGATATCTGCTCAGCCTGTCCCTGCTGGTCGGGTTGGGATTCGCGGCCCTGGGGGCATTTCTGCTGCTGCGCCGTCCTGCGCATGGAATGTTCATCCTGACCGCCTGCGTTCTGGTGCTTATGCCTTATAGCCTGAACAGTTTAAGCGCGGATAGCGTCATGGTTCAAGGAGCAACCCGCCTCAACCTTGGATTGTTATACAACCTGCTACGCGTTGCCGGTCTCGGCCTGGCCAGCCTGCTGGTGTACATTTTCCCGGACGCACAATTTGTCCCGAAATGGATCCGCTGGGGCATGATAGTCGTGGGCGTCTGGGGCATCTTGTACGCCATCGCCTTGATCAACCCGGCCTTCATGCCGAGTTCGTGGATCGATCTGGTCTGGATGATCATCATCGCAATCGGGATGGGCCTGCAAAGTTACCGGTACCAGCACAGTTCCTCCGGAAAGGATCGCCAGCAAATCCGCTTAATGGGATTGACCCTATTGGTGGCAATAGCTGTCTACATTGTACTTTGGCTGGTCGAATTATTCCTGCCTGGTTCCCTGGTGGGCGCCGGCGGGGTCTGGTTTACCGTAATCTCTGACCTGCTAGAAGATGCTGCGTTCCTTTACTTCGGCGTCAGTCTGGTGCTATCTACACGCAAAACAGAGTAGCCGCCAAATAACGATTGTCATGCGGATAGAAAGATTTGACAACGCTCCGCGCCTTGGATGAATTTTTCCGACGCGGAGCGTTTCTTTCGTTTACCGTTTTACGTTTTATGTTTTTTTATTCTATTTCTTCTTAACAGGAATCTTCTTACTCTTCCCCTTTTTCTTTTTGCTTCCTTCCTCCTCCTTGCCTGCTGGCAAATACCTCTCCAGAGCCCATTCTTCCGTAATACCCAGTACGGCATCTCCGGGCTTCACTTCCACCACCACATCCCCGCGTAACGCCGAACGCTTTCGCAGCGGAGCAGCATCCAGGCGGGTCATTTTGGGAGCGGCTTTGGCCAGGTGCAGTGTCAGGATATCATTTTTCCTGCCGGCTGCCAGGCCCGCCAGGGTGACACGAGCCGGCAATTCCCAACCGATCACGCCCTTGCCATAGCGCCCCTGCGCAGGGAAGTCTTTTTGCTCCACCCGCTTGGCCTTGCCATCGGATGCAACCAGGAAGATCTCGCCCGCCACCGGTAGGATTTGCGCGCCGACCACCTCATCCCCGACCCCCAGTTTGATACCGTTGACCCCCGTAGCAGCCAGCCCCATTGGTCGGACTTCCTCTTCGCTGAAGCGGATCGCCATACCCTGCGCCGTCGCCAGCAGGACCTCCTTCTTTCCATCCGTCAGAACGGCCCAGCCCAGGCTGTCGCCATCGTTGACATTTGCCAACCGGAATGTCTGGGCCGACGGGCCCGGCAGTTCGCTAACCGCCGACTTCTTTACCATCCCTCCACGCGTGACCGTCAGTACACAGGTGTCTTCGGTTAGCGCAGATTTACGGGCCGGCAGGCTAAAGGCCGCCACTGGCATCTCATCCGCCTGGAGCGGTGACTGTTTATTGAACGGGTTGCCATCTGACATCTTCTCAGCTTCCGGCAGGGTATGGACAGCCACGGCCGCAGCCAGGCCGCGCCCACAAACCAGGTAGAGCGTGTCTGTGGCATTGGCCTTGACCAGCAGACGGGGCGCATCCGAACCGGATAGACGTGGCGGCTTATCGTCATGGGTGCGGGCAATCGTGCCATCCGCGGTCATGCCGATCCAGACCACCTGCTCCTCAACCAGTTCCGCAGCTGTCAGGGGCGCTTTTTTGGTTTTGCGGCCTTTCATGCTGACAATTTGCGTGCGCCGGCGGTCTCCATAAGCAGCCTTGACCTTAAGCAGTTCCTCGGAGGCCACCCCGCGCATCTTTTTGGGGGATTTGAGCAGGCCTTCCAGGTCCTTGATGAGAACAACTGTTTCTTTATACTCTGTTTCGATCTTCTTGCGCTCCAGCGCGGCCAGGCGGCGCAATTGCATTTCAAGAATGGCATTGGCCTGGAGCTCTGACAGCTTGAAGCGTTTCATCAACCGGGTGCGGGCTGTCTCCACATCCGGGGAATTGCGGATCAGGCTGATGATCTCGTCCAGGTTTTTCAGGGCGATCAGGTAACCTTCCAGGATGTGCGCCCGGGCCCGTGCCCGCTCCAAGTCATACTCTGCCCGGCGCTTGATCACCACCAGCCGGTGGTCAAGGTAAACACGCAGGGCCTGTTTCAGGTTCAGCAGGCGTGGCTCGTTATCCACCAGCGCCAGCAGGTTGATGCTGAAGGTGGACTGCATGGGCGTGCGCTTGTACAGGTCAGCCAGCACCTTTTCGGGTTCCACATTCTTTGTCAGCTCGATCACGATGCGCAGCCCCTGCCGGTCGGATTCATCCCGCAGATCGGTGATGCCTTCCAGGTTCCCATCCCGCACCAGTTCTGCGATCCTCTCGATCAGGCTGGATTTGTTCACCTGGTAGGGTAGTTCAGTGACAATGATGCGGCTCTTGCCGCGTTCCATCTCTTCAACATGGGCATTGGCCTGGATGGTGACGCGCCCGCGGCCCTTGCCGTAAGCAGCCTCGATGCCCTCCTCGCCTTTCTGTTCGATGATGATGCCGCCGGTGGGAAAATCCGGGCCTTCGACGAATTCCATCAAATCATCCACATTGATGTCGTCGAGTTTCTCCCATTTTCCGAGCATATACACGCAGGCATCCACGATCTCGGACAGGTTGTGCGGCGGGATATTGGTCGCCATGCCAACCGCGATGCCGGTGGCTCCGTTGACCAGCAGGTTGGGGATGGCCGAGGGCAGCACAACCGGCTCGGTCAATGTGCCGTCGAAATTTTCCGTAAAGTCAACCGTATTCTTGGAAATATCAGCCAGCAGGTCCAGGGCCGGGGCAGTCAATCGGGCTTCGGTGTAACGCATGGCGGCCGGCGGGTCGCCGTCCACCGATCCAAAGTTGCCCTGCCCGTCCACCAGCAGGGTCCGCATGGAGAAATCCTGGGCCATGCGTGCCATGGATTCATAAACCGACATGTCACCATGCGGGTGGTACTTGCCCAGCACCTCACCAACGATGCGGGCGGATTTACGATAAGGACTGTCCACGCGGATGCCCATATCGTACATGGCATACAGGATGCGCCGTTGGACCGGTTTGAGGCCATCGCGTGCATCCGGCAGGGCGCGTGCCACGATCACGCTCATGGCATAATCGAGGTAGGCTTGCTGCATTTCCTTGTCAATATCAATTTTGCGTACCAGGCCGAGTTCCATAGAATTCTCCCACCCTCGACCCACACCAACACCCGCCTCGTTCGGGTGACGGGCAGGTGGTGGGGGTTGAGATGAAATTATGTTCTACTGCTTCTTATTTATATTTCTTAATTTTTTCTAAATGATTGCTTCTCACGTCGTAGAATATATGTTCCAATTCTACCGCAGTACCCTGTAATGGCTATCTTACGGGGAAAGGGGCAAAGCGTCAAGGAGAGGTGTGCCCGAAACGGTAAATAAAAGAGGCTGTCCGAAAAGTAACGGGCAGCCTCTTCGCGAAAAGGGAAAAGTGTGATTCAATAGGGGGTATGAAAAGAAAAGCCTCAGCCCCTGTATTCAAGCCGTATGTAATGAACCAAGTG
>JBEKEB010000042.1:0-24559 GCA_050014055.1 Anaerolineales bacterium
TTATAAACCGATTAATTTCCTTGCCTGCTTTTCGGTCGCAAGCGGACGGCCCAGAGCACGCGCCATCTCGGCCGTCTCCCGGACTAGTTCATGTGTGGGTGCCAGATTTCCAAGATGATCGTACGGCAGGTCCTCAGTCCCAACGCGCACATGATCGCCATTGGTAATGGCTGCAGCCAGAATATCACGCTGCCCATTTCCCATGATACTGACATTGCAGATGACGCCTTGTGGCATCATTTTCCTGCGATAAAAATATTCCTCTACTGTAGGCGGACTCCATGTGCCACCCGGCCAGCCAAAAAACAAGGTGGTTACGTAGGGTGGTTTGAGCAGCCCTTTGCCAATCAGGTAATTCAGGTTCCAAATTGAACCGCCATGCCAGACCTCCCATTCGGGTATTACCCCATATTGTTTGCAGAGACGGGAGTATTCTGCCATTTCTTCACGAAGATGTAGTACGTTACACTCACTTTGGGAGAATGCTTCGTCGTGGTGATTCAAGATCACCGAGATCATGTCGGCTTTGTTGGTGAAGACTTCCATCCGATCCTGGATGGGCATGCTGGACATGCCACATTGGACAATGATATCGCTTCTGGCCCGTACCGCCTCTATGGTTTCTTTCCACTTCCCTTCGGCATGGGTATGCAGGATGGTCGCACCGTTTTGAACACACAACCGGGCCTCCTCTGCAATGGCCTCCGCGCTATGCGGGAAATCCACATCCGATTTCAACCAGCAAATATTAGGAGTTGCTATGATAATAAGAGGTTGCATGGGGTTGTCCTTTTCAATAGATAATTAAATTGATGAAATAGATAAACTTAATATAGCACAAATCATGCTTTCCTTTTTCAGTTTCACAGCCGGTGATTGCTTTCTCTCTTGTCTCCGGATACTTATTTCTACTCTCTGTCCTCCTTAATCCTTCTTGCCCGTTGCGCCCAAATTTCGTTTGTGCTATAGTTCAATGGTTCCTATATCCTTTTCTTCACACAAAAGGAAGGCCTATGGTAGAGCAAATGGTCCATGTTGGGATGATTGGTTTGGGATCCATTTCTTACTCGCATGAAGCTGGGTATTCAGAATTGGGGGAGACCTGTAAGATCATCGCTTTATGCGATATCCACGAGGAAGAAGTTAATAACCGAATTGGGATGCATGAGGGAGCCAAAGGGTACGCCCGCTATCTTGACTTGCTCGACAACCCGGACGTTGATATGGTGGATATTACTGTCCCGCATGTCTTACATTACGAGATTGCCAAGGCCGCACTCGAAAAGGGCAAGCATGTTTTGGTAGAAAAACCCATCACGGTCCGGTCGGACCAGGCTGAGGAATTGATCGCTCTTGCAAAGCAAAATGGACTGAAGTTCAGCGTGGCCGAAAACACCCATTTTGTAACCGCCTACCTCAGGGCAGAGCAGATTCTCAAGCAGAATATCCTGGGGGATATTTGGAGTGTCCGCACATTAATAGCCGGCAGCGAGGCCTACCGGATCAAGGATCCCAACCTCTGGCATGGAAAAGCGCCTTACGGAGGGGTTATCCTCGATTCCTCTGTGCACAATTTTTATCTGTTCAAATGGCTATTCGGTGGGGTGAGGGATGTTCTGGGCTTCGCATCCAAGATCATCCCCGAGGGTGAAATGGAAGATAACGGACTGATATTGGGCCATCTGGCCAACGGTGCCGAGTTCCAGCTTAATACCTCCTGCACTTTCGAAATACCATGGACGGAACGGGTTGAAATCTACGGCAGCCAGGGTGGCATGATCATCGATCAGCTGTCAAATCCCGTTATCAAATATTACTTGGGCTCTAACGATATCGATGGGACCGTTGTGGATGGCGTCCCATTCGACCCCATGGCCTGGAAGTTTAACTCAATGATTGCTGAGGTTGGTGACTTTGTCCACGCCGTGATCGAAGACCGCCCGCCGCGCATCGACCCGGCCGATGCACTTTATGCACTGAAGGCCGCCGAGGCGGTTGCCAGGTCGATCGAAACCAGGCAAGCCGTTTTTTTGTAAAGAAACTGGGTCCTTGGAATGGACGACTTACCATCACCCCATGAAATTAGAGGAGAATCGCATGTCAGAAGTTTCCTTCAAACCAGTTGGATTAGACCGCGGTCGCCTGGCCGCCTTGATGCAGAACCGCAAGCTTGATGGTCTTTTCCTATCTTCGCCTGAAAACGTCTTTTATGCCTCCGGCTATCCGTGCCTGCCAGGCAGTGGGAACCCAATCATCCATGCTTTGCGCAACCAGAACCCTTATTTCGCCTTTGCCGGTTGCGACGGGCAAATTATCCTGCTCTGTTGGGGACCGGCAGCTATGGGAATAGACTACGGTGCAGATGATACACGTATGTCTTTTACCTCCCAGATGGCTGCTGACGACCTGGTCGCACTAATCGACGAAAAATTCAAGCCGGGCTGCACAGTTGGGGTCGAGTCTACCTTCCCGTATTACGCCCTCCGGCTGCTGGAGGAACATGCCAGGCCGGCAAATATCCAGGTAATCGACGATCTCCTAATCCAATTACGTCTGATAAAATCACCTGCGGAGATTGAATTGATCCGCAAGAGCACCGAAATTATCGACCAGACCCTTATGGAGTTGGCACAGAATCTGCGCCTCGGCATGGGCCGGCTGGAGTTGATTCGGGAGGCCAAAAGACGCATGCTCCAGAACGGCGCGGATGGCGTGGACCATGTCACCGCAGCTTTTGGGATGGCCAACCCGGAGGTCGCCCTCGACGAACCGCTTGAGCGGGACCAGATCGTAACTTTGGACCTGGGTGCCATCTATCAAGGCTATGTCTCCGACAACCGCCGCCTGGTCTACACCGGGAAAGTGCCAGAGACGCTCAATAAGCTTCACCAGCAATTGTGCTGGGTGGTGGCGGAGATGGGCAAGGCCCTGGTCCCTGGCAGGACCTTCGCTGAAGTGCATGCCTATGCCTACGAATTGTTTGCCAAAGTGGGTATCGACCCGATGTTTTTGCATGTTGGTCACAGCCTGGGGTTGCAAGTTGAGGAGTGTTGGATCATGTCCGATGACCCGACTCCGGTCCAGTCAGGCATGGTGCTCAACATAGAGTTATACGCACCCAGCCAGGAAGGCTTGATGATCGGGGATGAGGAAACCTTCCACATCACCGAGACAGGAACGGAACAGCTCAGCACCTTACCGGTGGAAATCATTGAGAAGAATATCTAAATCCAAAATCAACCACGTTCAATCACATTTCAAGACATTCAAAAAAGGAGAATTCTCATGGCCGACGTAAAACCGTATTTTCAGAAAATGATGGATCGCTTCGCCAATCCCACCGTGCAGGCTAGTCTGAAAGGTTTCACCAAGACTCTGCAGTTCAAGTCCACAGATACTACCGAGAACTGGTTGATCAAGACGGTGGACGGGAAGGAAGCGGCATTGACTCAGGAGTCGGTTGAAAAACCGGATATTCTTGTAACCATGACGACCGACATCCTGGCAAGTATCATGGACAAGAAAATCAATCCCACCAGCGCTTTTATGCAGCGTAAGATCCAGGTCAAGGGTGCCATGGAAGATTTGATGAAGCTGCAAAAGATCATGATGTAAGCTTAAGCAACCGGCTACGACAAACCGAAGAGATGCGCAAAGCAAAGGAGCGCTTTTGCCTCTCCTTCTGCTGGGTATTATCCCCAAGGGATAATTTTGTGTTTTGAAAGGTTTGTATGACAGATCAATCAGATATTTCGATAAAACGATCAGTCGGGTTCCTGTCTGGAATGAGTATGCTGATGCTGGGAGCCAATTTGGTTTGGACGGCCTACAATAGTCTCCTGCTGCCCACGCTGGTCGAAGGGGTCATAAAGAATGGGAAAGGCTTGGTAACCGGGCTGATTGGCTTCTTCGGTACGCTGCTGGCGATTATTGTCAGTCTACTGGCAGGCATCCTCAGTGATCATAACGCCAGCCGCTGGGGACGCCGCACTCCCTCTATCCTGATTGGGTCGCTGATTGGATTACCCCTGATTGGTCTGCCTACACTCTTCCTTGCACCTGCCCTGCGGCCGGTATTTCTTTCTTTGGCATTACCAGTCATTATCCTGAGCTATTGTGGGATGCAGTTTGCCTCCAATGTCGGAAATGGAGCCTGGTGGCCGCTGCTCGTGGACGTGGTCCCCGAACATCAGCGCGGCCTGGCTTCTGGTATCCAGGGTGCCCTGACTTTGGTTGGGGCGACCATTGCAATCGTTGTCGTGACCATCCTCATCCAGAACGGGCAGATAGTGGCTTCCTTATGGTTGATTGGAGCAGTATTTGCCTTGAGCGGGATTGTTAATGTTCTGGTAATCCATGGCAAGGACAAACCGGCCGAACAGTCCGATAGAATCAGCTTGTTGAAAGCGGTTCACGACATGTTCCGGGTCCGGACGCGCGTAGTAGTATTCTTTTGGGTCGTTCTGGCAGTATTCCTGGCCTACATGGGTATCAATGGCCTGCAATTCTTTGCTCTCTATTTTTTTCAGGTTTACTTCCCAACTGTCAACCCGGAAGCTGCCTTTCGGACGATGGGAGCCATCAGCCTGGTAATGACCTTGCTGGCCTCGGTGGGCTCAGGCCTGCTATCTGATAGGATCGGGCGGCGGCCACTGATCGTGTGGGCCATGTTCGGGTGTGCCGTAACCACTCTTTTAATGGGCCTGACCAGTAACTACGTGGTCTTCCTCCTCCTTTCCGGCCTGCGGGCTGCCGCCACCGGTCCGATTATCGCCAGCGCCCCTGCTCTGGCTAGCGATTTGGCTCCTAAAGATGAAGCAGGCCAATATATGGCATACAATAACCTTTCGACCGGACTCTCGGGTGCCTTGGCTGGTCTTATCTTCGGTGTCATCCTGGTAACCCTGACACGCACCACATTCATGGATTTGTTCATCATCTCTGCCATTCTGTTCCTGTTGGGAGGGATTGTCTTTGCGCTCAAAGTACCACAAAAGGAGATTGATGCCCGTATAGTCCAGGCAGCTAAATGAATAATTGAGTCTTCCTTTCATCACACTTCGACGACGTGGTGCTTTCTGAGGGTGGCCTGTTCTGGGGGTTGGCCCGGCGCGGTCATCTGGTTGAAATCTGGACCATTTGCGCCGGTGATCCACCGGCCGGTCGCCCGGTGCCTGATTACTAGCAGCTCTTGCACGGTTACCGGAATAACAGTGAGGATGTGCTTCTATTGGATGGTCCACTTTAGTAGGGCAGGGGAGGGGATGGTATGGAATTGTGAATGATGCAGCCGAACGCAAAGCAGCTTTTTGTTATACCGAATGAACGTGGCTGCAAATATATTTCCAACAATTGCATTCACTCATCAAATCTGATTGGTAGGGGAGTTGGGTGGCTTGACAAGTATCCAAAGTTGCCGTATACTGTTTACGCTTTCGATAAGTATTATTATCATAAGCATAAGGATATTACAATATGGACGCCCTTACAATTGCTCAAGCTATGGAAAATTATCTGGAATCAGTCAAACTTGCTCGCAGCCCTAATACAGGTCGGACTTATTCCAATGCCATGCACGTTCTTAGTAAAGTTCTAAAGGAAAATAATCTTGATCCGCAGGTCTTCCCCGTTTCGGAATTATCAGAAGATGCGGTAGTATGGATGGCTGTGGCACTCAAGGGCTATTCTCCTGCCAGCGAACAACTCTACCTTGCTGCAACTACGGGTTTCTTCAAGTTTCTCGTTGCGGAAAGATTGGCTGAAATCAATTTACCTCGTTTGGAACTGCTCAGGATGCAGCGCGGCCGTCGCTCAGGCCAGCGCCTGCCGCAGTTTCCCCGGGAGGAGATTGAGCGGGTCCTTGAATTTGTGAATACTTTCACTAATAATGAGGCATACGCCGGAGAACTTCGGTTACGCGCAATGCGTGACCGCTCTTTTTTACTAACCCTCGCAGATACAGGATTGCGTGTCCACGAAGCCTGTAATTTGCGACGAGGTGACATTGATTGGAATGAAGGTCGTGCTGTGATTATCGGTAAAGGCGACAAGCAAGCGGTTGTGCGGTTTTCTACCCGCAGTCTGAGCGCACTAAAAAGCTATCTTTCCACCCGCGCCTCTTTGGATGGAGCATCAGGACATCCCCTCCCCTCCCTGCCCCTCTTCGCCCGTCACGACAAAGGTGCCGGGAAAAAAATAAAACCGATCACCACCACTACCGGACGGAATATCGTCAGCGAACGCGTCCGCCAGGCATTGGGTGATGAGGCAGAAGGTCGGATTACCCCCCACTCATTCCGGCATTATTTTGTTACGACCGTCTTGCGCGCCTCGGGCAATCTTAAGCTGGCCCAGGAATTGGCCCGCCACGCCAGTATACAGGTAACCCAGCGCTATGCTCATCTTTCGAATGACGAACTTGACAAAGGCTACCACGACATATTTGAGAAATAAATTGGTATTTTGGGTTTCTCTTTAAGTTCCATCTAATAAAATCAGGGTCAAATGGGCAGCACCTGGATTTGGCAGGTCAATGCACGATCATGTACCAACCCCGCCCTGGATGTCCACTTTCCCCGGGATTAATATCTTTATTATTAAACCAGGAAGCCCAAATTTGGCTCCATTCAGCCGATCTGCCCAAACCAGAATATTTTCCACTCATGCTCAAATTTACCAGTGGATCGTTATATGTGACAATGTCTGTGTCGAAATTCATCCCGGTTACGATCACATAATGGGAATCATTATATACTTTATTGGGATAACCAACGATATCTGTAACTTCGATGATGACTGGATTACCCGTTGATAATTGGCTGTAGAGCAGGCCTTTTGCCTCCAATCGAGCATACGCTCCTCCCATGTCAAAATCGATATTTCCGACAGTCGGAGCAGGCAGATTATGCTCAAAAGCATAATAGTTCCCGATGCCTTCCATACCGGACGGAGATGTCCCTAAATATCCACGTGGCGTTGGAGAGAGGGCCGGAAAATACACGTTGAGTTTCAAGCCGATCGCTTCCACCATTCCAATATCCAAAGCCAACTCCGGATGATTGTGGTTCCAGCCCATGACAAAGGCCGCTTCACCACAGGAAGTATAGTCTTGTTGGCTAATCAAAGGTACTTTTGGTATGATTAATTGTCCCCTTGCTTGCTGGCCTAGTAATTCTAGATCTGCATCTGACACATTCCCTTTGGAGAGAGAACCGGTAGCTTCAGATGTTGGCAAAGGGCTGGTTTCAGTAGGGGCAATGCTTGGGATGGGTGTTGAAACTGGAGTGGTCGTTTGGTCCATAATCATTTCGAACAATTTTGTCTTGCTAAATTTAGGCGTTTGGCTTTGCTCGATTGGAAATTGGCTGGATGTTTGTGTGGATGCTGCCTGATATGGTTTGACATCCTGGTTCGAAGAATCGGCTTCGAATTTGCACCCTACCAGCATTATCATAAGAAAGAGAACGAAGATTGTGCGCATCTTGGCGAACCCGTTACAAACGACTGGAATTTTACACCTGAAGACGATGCTTATGGCTACATAGATACGGACAATACCTGTCTTCCGCCAACCGAGGAAAATTTTTCAGGCAGGTGGAAACCTTTCGTTTATTTGGGTTAATCTATCCCCATTGGCATCGGGAAGCTATAATCGGAACATTATTAATATCCCAATTTTTTTCATGGGAACCTTGGACGTAATTTAATTAAGAGGAGTCAATCCTTTGAAATTGATGGCATTCAGCCTGACAGTGTGTCTGGTCCTTTTTATCAGTGTTTCCTGTGCCCCGTCGGTTGCATCGCCTGCACAAATGACCATCTTACAGACAGTTGAGGTAACCAGGGAAGTGACCCGCGTCGAAACATCCGAGGTAACCCGCGTGGTGGATATCCCTGTCACCAATACGCCAACCCCTACACTTGATCAAACATTCACTCCTTCTTTGACATCCACCATCACGAGAACTCCCACCATAACACCTACCTTTACAGCCCCACGAATAACCATCCTGGTTACCTCAGCCTGCTTGTATGGACCTGGATCTGCATACCTATATAAATATGGTTTGAACGCCACCGTCTGGATGACCGTGATTGGGCGGAACATGGATGGCACCTGGCTTAGCATCAAATCGGCGTATGATCCAGTCTCAAACGCCTGTTGGATTAAGTCCACCCTGGTTAAATTTGACACAGGCGATATAAAAGATGTACCGATTGTTTGGACCGCTCTTCCTTATTCGACTTTGTATAAACCGCCGGCAGCTGTCAGTGCTCACCGCGCCGGGAATGAAGTTTCTATATTTTGGCAGCCAGTCTGGATGACTGAGGATGATTACGTCGGTTACCTGATCGAGGCCTGGGTCTGCCAGGGTGGTACACAAGTATTTCTCCCAATCAAATACGCTACTTCCTTTGATCATAATAATTCGATGATGGTTGTCCAGGTGGAAGACGACCATGGCTGTGATGTTCCTTCCAGCGCCCGTATCTATACAGTGGAAAAGCACGGTTATACAGACTACCGGATGATTAACTGGCCGGGATTTGATTCTACAACAACCCCTACTCCTATACAAACCATTACCCCCTAGTTCAGAAAATATATACCATGACCACAACCAGCGCCACCCAGAATTACATCCGGGTTTTTACCCTTGCTTTGCTATTGGTTTTCATCGGAAGCTCCTGTTCAAATTTGTTGCCTAGCACTGATGAAGAAACCGTTAATCAAAATGGACAGGTGACACAGTTGGCGACCATACTGGTAACCCGGGAAGTCACCCAGGAAGTGACGCGCCTGGTCGAAGTGCCTATGACTGTCACTCCTGCGACCACGCCATCCTCCACAACTTTCACCCCTCCACTCAGTTCCACCATCTCCAGTTCCCCTGCCGCATCGTCAGAATCTCTGGAAGTTACGATCCTGGAGCACTCGGATTGCATGTATGGCCCTGGATCGGGCTACCTTTATAAATACAGTGTATTTACCGATCATCCGATGGAAGCGATTGGGCGTAATCTGGATGGCTCCTGGTTATATATCCAGAGCATAGATGGCTGGAATCCCTGCTGGATCCAGGCTAATTTGGTCCAGCTTACCAGCGGCAAAATCAACGGGTTGCCAATCGTCTATTCCAGGCTGCCTTATTCCAACCAGTATAATTCTCCCGACGCTTCGGCGCACCGGGATGGATCTGAAGTGACAATTTCCTGGAAAGCGGACTGGATGTCTTTGGACGATTATCGTGGATACCTGATCGAAGCATGGCTCTGTCAGGCTGGTGTGCAGGTTTTCGACCCGATCAATTATGTCCCCCCGCTTGCCAGCAATGTTGGTTCTCTTTCCATTACGGTATTGGATGAGCCTGGATGCACCTTACCCTCCAGCGCGCGCATCTATTCGGCGCAAAAGCAAGGGTACTCAATTGGGAGTAACATTCCTTGGCCGGCTGCAGCCCCGGGAAACTAATACCTGCAAAAGCATAAAGATAAAGAGCTTGGAATGAGCTGCATCCTTATTATTTGAAGGAGGAATATGTCAGAGAATGAATTGGAAGTTGGTTCGGTTTCACCCGATTTCAAACTGATGTCCAATAATGGCAGCGAGGTTGCTCTTTCCGATTATCGCGGTAAGAAAACCATCTTGTTTTTCGTGCGCGAGTATAACTGAATGCAATGCCGTGCGCATGTCGCCCAGTTAGGGCGCATGAACGAAGAGTTTATTAAAGCCGGGACCCAGATTTTGGTTATTCTTGGCGATACACAAGAACGCACCGGCAAATATGCAGAAACGCTTAAAGCACCGTTTCCTGTTCTGGCCGATCCTGACCGTGCTATCTACCATTTGTATGAACTCGATAAGAACTTCATCGGGATTCAGCGCACCGCTTCAGTCATTCTGGATCAAACCGGTGTGATCAAATATCTCAAACGTACATTAAATGCAATGCAGTGGCTTCAAGAAAGCAAGGAATTGATTCGAGTCGTCCAGCAAACGCTATGATCAGACCAATTGCCCTATTGCCTTTATGAGACGATCGATCTGTTCATCAGAATGGGTGGCAAATATAGCGATCCGCAATGCCCCACCGGCTGGAGTGCTGGTGTAGGAACGAACCAGTTCCACCGCAATAGCTTGCTCGAACAATTCCTTTTTAATGCGCTCCAGACTGACCCCCGGTCGCCCTTCCAGACACAGGATTGGCACCGGCGTATCTGCCATTTCCCAACCCAGGGAGCGCAATCCAGTGCGTGCTTGCACCACGTTATCCCGCAAGCGCTGGCGTAGTTCGGGAGTAGTGCGAGCCACGGCCAATGCCTTTGCAGACGCAGCCGCTACCACCAAAGTTGGAGGGCTGGCCCCGGCACATATCCGGGAAGCCCGGTCCAGATTTTCCACCCATCCGGTTTCTCCCCAGATAATCCCGCCAAAACCACCCAGCGCCTTGGCCAATGTGGCCGAGCTGCGACAGCTTTCATCTACTATATCAAAATACTCAGGTGTGCCACGACCGTTTTTACCCATTACTCCTACTGCGTGCGCATCGTCCACATAAACCAATCCCTGCAATGGCTTGACCAGTGCAAGATACTCAGGGATTGGCGCAATCTCGCCGGAGACCGGAAAGACTCCATCACTCAACACCAACGGACGTTCCTTTGGACGTAATTCCCTTTGCAGGTTTTCTGCCAGACTTTGCGGACGCAGGTGATGGAAAGGTGTGATGGGACGGTTGGTGGCATAGGCCGCATCCCACAGGCTGAAATGTGCGGCCGAGTCGATGAAGATGTGCTCAAACCGATCACCGGTCGCCTGTGTCAGGATGGATGCACCCATGTAGCCTGAAGCAAAATAAAGCACCTTTTCAGCTCCAAAATAAGCGCAAGCCTCCTGTTCCAACTTGTCATAGACGGGATGCTCACCTAACCCCCCACGCGATGTGGCAGTCGATAATCCATAATGCAGTAATGCTTCCTCTGCGGCTTGCAGCACTGCAGGATGGTCCTGCAGGCCCAGGTAACCAGTGCCGGCAAAGTAATCCATTGCGCGGCCATTGAAGACTGTTTGCGCACCAACGGGGCTTTCCATGTGAATTGCCATAGCGGGCTCAGGACAATCTTATCATAAAGGCCTCTTACAAAATAAACCCGGTGGATGACCGGAAATTTTCCAAAATTAGCAAAACGCGTGCGCGGGGGTGGCAGAAACAATGAGGATCAATGGAACGGGTGGGAACAGGTAATCAGTTAATCAGGTAACCAGGTAATAAGGGAAGTGCGAAAATGACATTTAATAGCAGCTTTTAGGGATTTCTAGGGGTTTCGTGCAGGGTGGATGGGCAGCGCGGGCCGGGCTGGCTGAGAACTGACTAGAGCGAGGAGTTGCGGATGCGATTTTCCCGGAAAAACAATGCCAAAAAAAGGTACTTATTGGCAATTTTTTGGCGAAATCAGAAATAAAAGTGCGTTTTTGAAGGAGAGACTCAGGCGAAATTGTGTAGGTTTTATGGTTGTTTTGGTTGAGTTG
The DNA here is from genome assembly GCA_050014055.1 of Anaerolineales bacterium. Lineage (GTDB taxonomy): Bacteria > Chloroflexota > Anaerolineae > Anaerolineales > Villigracilaceae > UBA877. Next base: position 11,531 of record JBEKEB010000042.1, read on the forward strand.
TGTACTTTTTGATCTTCGTACGGTCTAATAGTCGGATATTGAATAGTCAAATAGTCAGCAGAAGCGAGTGGTTTATAATAATGGGACTTATGAGGAGAAGCGACCTTTGATAATTGGCATCGGAACCCCAGTTAGGCGGGTAATGGATTATTATCGCGATAGATTATTCCTGACGCAGCTGTACCGGTTGGCTGCGCCGATCGCGTTACAGAACCTTTTAACAGCCTCTTTGACCATGTAGGTAGTGTTATGGTCGGTCAGCTTGGCGATGCGTCCATAGCTGCAGTAGGATTGGCCGGCCAGATTTTCTTCCTGCTCAGCTTGATCTTATTCGGTATTGGCAGCGGCTCGGCCATGTTTACGGCGCAGTTATGGGGGATAAAAGATATGCCGAGTTTGCACAAAGTTCTTGGGCTTTGCCTTGTAATGGGTCTGGTCATAGCAGGATTATTTTTGGTCTTATGCGAGTTTTTCCCTGCCCAGATCATCGGCATCTTCACCCTCGATCAGCAAGTGATCACCTTAAGTAGTGACTACTTGCATATTTTTGCCTGGTCGTTTTTATTTTTTTTATCACTTCCGGTTATGCGGCCATATTGCGCAGTGTCGGCGAAGTCAAGTTGCCCATGCTCGTGACTGTGGCAGCATTGGGTTTGAATATTGCTCTCAATTATATTTTCATTTTCGGCGCTTTCTTCATTCCTGCCATGGGCATTCGCGGCGCAGCGATCTCTGCCTTGATTGCACGCGTAGCCGAATGCCTGGTGCAGATAATTATCACCTACTGGAAAAAATATCCGGTTGCAGCCAGGTTCATCGAACTAATCAGTTTTAATTTACGCTTTTGCACAAGAATTTCCACCCCGGTCTTCCCGGTAATCTTGAATGAATTGATGTGGTCATTGGCAATCACTATGTATAATGTTGTTTATGCCCGAATCGGCACTCCGTCCATCGCAGCCATGAACATTGGTGGCACGGTTGACAACCTGGCCCTGGTCCCATTTATGGGGCTTTCCGGAGCAATCGCTATAATCTGTGGTCATAAAATTGGAGCAGGTGAAAAAGAGGCAGCCTACCGGGATATCGGCCGGACTTTGGGACTGACAGTCATTTTTGCTCTACTGGTTTGTGTAATTGTCTTCGCTGTCAAAGGACCTGTAATAAACCTGTATAAAATTACTCCGGACGTAGCCCTATATGCAGATCGTGCATTGATCATCCTCGCCCTTTGGATATTTATTCGCTCTCAAAACATGACGCTGATCGTCGGAATGTTGCGCAGTGGCGGAGATACGCGTTATTCTCTTTTTCTGGACGGAGTCATCATATGGATATTGGGCGTCCCAATGGCGGTGTTGGGAGGTTTTATATTGCATCTGCCCGTTTATTGGGTCTATTTGATGGTAATGTCTGAGGAATTGACAAAGTGCATTCTTGGGTTAAGACGTTATTTCTCTCGTAAATGGATCCACGATCTCACAGAAAACGTCAGTCTCCCCTCCCCCGCCCCTGAGACTTGATCACAGCCCCGTTCCCTTTTATATTGAGATGATATAAAAACAATACTGTGGGCTTAAGGAGCCACCGCATTGTTTCTAATTATTCCATAAGCCGGACATCTTGCAGCCCAAACAACTAAGGCTCTTATTATTTCAGGAAAGCCTCAGCGTAATGGCAGGCCACTTGATGTCCAGGGCGAATTTCACGCAGGATCGGCTCATCAACCGAGCAATTCTCCCTGGCAAGAGGGCAGCGCGGGTGAAAATGGCAGCCCGAAGGTGGGTTGATGGCATTGGGAATTTCACCGGCCGGCATGGGTTCGGTTCGGCGACGGCGAGGATCGGGGACTGGCACCGCTTCGAGCAGTGCATGCGTATACGGGTGGCAAGTATATTCGTAGACTTCATTCAGTGGACCTACCTCGCAAAGCTTGCCGAGATAAAGAATGGCAATTCGATTGCAAACATATTTGGCAGTAGCCAGGTCGTGGGTAATAAAGAGGTAAGTGAGATCAAATTCTTTCTTCAGGTCCATCATCAAGTCAAGCAGAAGCGCCCTAACTGAGACATCTGCCATGGCAATCGGTTCGTCGGCAATGATCAGTTCAGGGTGGGTGATCATGGCGCGTGCCAGGACTACGCGTTGTCTTTGTCCGCCTGAAATCTGGTGTGGAAACAAGTCATAGAAGGCTTCCGGTGGATTCATCCCCACCGCATGGAATATTTCCATAACTCGGTTTCGTCGTTCTTTCAGGGAAAGTTCCGGCATGTGAATTTGGGCAGGGTGCTCAATGGCCTGTCCTAGGGACATGCGCGGGTTGAGTGAAGCCAGAGGGTCCTGGAAGATGATTTGCATGCGCGACCGCATCAGGCGCATTTCCTCGGGCGAAAGACTCTGCAAGTCAATACCGTCGAAAATGACATGCCCAGAGGTGGGTTCATACAGGCGCAACACCAGCCGGCCGATTGTGGATTTTCCGGAACCGCTCTCCCCGGCCAGGCCAAAAACCTCACCCCTGTGGATGGTAAAGCTGACGCCGTCCACAGCTTTTACAGTCGGAATATTGCCACGGTTGAGCAAGCTGGCCAAAAATCCGGTCTGGACCGGGAAATGTTTGCGGAGTTCTTCAACACGCACCAAATCTTCCCCTTCAGTGGCGACACGAACCGATTTGGATATCTCATCCCGGGTTCTTGGTTTAGCCATTGTGGACCTCCTGTTCTCCGATAACTTTATTCGCAACTGGAGTCTGGTAGATCCAACAGGAAGCCAAGTGATCGCCTGCGACCGGTTCGAAGGCCGGTTCTTCATTCCGGCAAACATCCATGACAAAGGGACAGCGCGGGTGGAACCGGCACCCGCTCGGTGGGTGTAAAAGGCTCGGAGGTTGTCCCCCCATTTTATACAAATCGCCGCCGTCCAGTTTGATATTAGGAACAGATTTCAGCAAGCCCTGGGTATAAGGATGCTTCGGGTCTATAAAGACATCCTGCGCAGTACCGACCTCAGCCATCTTGGCAGCATACATGACGGCTACTCGATCCGCCGCTTCGGCAACAACACCAATATTATGCGTAATGAGCAGAATGGTCAGTCCAAATTCTTTCTGAAGCTCTTTAAGCAAGTCCAGAAATTTCGCTTCTACAATAACATCTAGGGAAGTGGTAGGCTCATCCGCAATGACCAATTTGGTTCTTAATGCTAGGGCCAGTGAGATCATCACGCGCTGGCGCATCCCACCTGACATCTGGTGCGGATACTCTTTCAACCTTTCCCGCCTGATCCCCAATCGTTCAGCCAATTCTTCCGCCCGCGCACGCGCAGCTTTATCACTTGTTTCGGGTTCATGTGTGTGTATGGTCTCTGTCAGGTGATCCAGGATGCGCTGGACCGGATTGAGCGAAGTCATGGGGTCCTGGAAAACCATCCCGATCTCGGCACCACGGATATCGGTCATTTCCCGCAGGGGTAAGTCCATCAGGTTCCGCCCGTCGAACCAAAGCTCTCCACCGGGGATGCTGGCCGGGCCATCGTGCAAACGCATCAGGGCTTTTCCCAGCGTGGATTTCCCACAACCGGATTCACCCACCAGACCAAGGATCTCGCCACGTCGAATGTCGAGTGAGACGTTGTCCACGGCGCGCACCGCGCCTCCGCGGGTTTTGTATTCAACGGTCAAATTGCGAATGGAATAAAGGATATCGTCAGGCATCAGCGATCCCTCAGCTTTGGATTGAAGATTTCCGTCAACCCTTCGCCCATCAAAGTAAATGCCAGAACAATTAGCATGATCGCCAGACCAGGGAAAGTAATCATCCACCAGGCGGTCTGGATGAAGCGCTGGCCGCGCGCGACGTCGATGCCCCAATCCGCCAAGGTCGGCGGCAGTCCCAGACCGAGGAATGAAAGCCCGGCTCCTGTCAGGATGGCGTCAGCTACATTCACCGAAAAGATGATTGCCACGGAGGGGATTACATTCGGAAATATATATCGTTGGAGGATTTCCAGGCTGCGCGCTCCGATGCTTTTGGCAGCTTCAATGTATACCTCTTCTTTTACCGAAAGCGTTTGCCCGCGCACAATTCGATAATAGGTGGGGATATAAAGCACGGAGATGGCGATAATGATATTAAGTATGCTTGGACCCAATACGGCTGTAATGGCTATTGCGAGGATCAAGCCCGGGAAAGCGTACAAGCTGTCCATCAACAAGCTCAACAGGCGATCGAAGGTCCCCCCGACGAATCCAGCCAGCAATCCCAATGGGACGCCTATGATCAATGATACGATTGAAGAGCTGAATCCGATGATCAGCGCAATGCGGGTGCCCCACAGCAGCCGGCTCAGCACATCCTGGCCGATATCATTGGTACCTAATATGAATCCACCTGCAGTCGAAGTTACTCCAGTGATTGTCGTGGCTTCCCGCAGAGTGGGATATTGAGCCTTGACGGCATGAAATTCCATCATCTGAACAACAGCGACCTTGTCAGTCCCGTTGATGACTGCCTGCAAGGTTCCTGATAGGGTTGGGTAGCGATCGATAATTGGGCGCAAACGTAACCCTTTCGGTTGATCCTTGATCACCTCATCGATCTTTTGAGCTTGTTCATTCAGGGCCCCTCCAGTCGGAGCGCCTTCCAAGACAGCCACGGTCGGGCTGTCTGCTCCTTCTGGAACGGCCAAATCCTGCAATTTCTGCACTGCCGATGACACGGGTACAACGAGAATAGGTGGGTCAACATGCTCTCCGGGTGCAAGAAAGCTTGGCCCAACCAGGGCGTCCGGGGAAAAAGGGGCAAACCAACCCGGGAAGATTGCAACGATAATAAATGCAACCACACCTACAGCTGAAATGGCGACAAACCACCAGTCCGCCCCATACCAGCGGCGGGCCATAAATAACCGACGGACAAAACCTACCTGTTTGAGTTCCACCTCCCAGGTGGCTCCTTCCAGGATGGTCTCGGAAAGTTGTTCTTTGGATTTTGCCACTTTTCAATACCTCACTCGGGGGTCGACAAGTGAATAGATTACGTCAACTGCCAGGCTAATTAATGCTACCAACATGGCAAAAACAGTGATGACGCTTTGTACGGCGGTGTAGTCCCGGGCGGAGATGCGTTCCACCAGGTAGCTGCCCATGCCAGGCCAGGAGAAAACTGTTTCCGTCAGGACAGCTCCGGCAAGTAAGATGGCAACTTGCAATCCGATTAAAGTAATAACCGGAATCATCGCATTCTTCAGGGCATGCCTGTAAATCAAAATGCGTTCCCGGATGCCGCGCGCCCGGCCTGCTCCGATGTAGTCGGCCTGCATCGTTTCGATTACGTTAATGCGTGTCAGGCGCAGGAATACTCCCGACAAGATCAGACCTAACGTAATGGTCGGAAGTACTAGGTGCTGGAGCACGGAAAAGAACGCCGGCCAATTCCCCGTGAGCAAGGCATCCAGGCTATAAATATTGGTAATCGTTCTTAGACTCGTCCCAATAATTGAATCGATACGCCCTGAGATTGGCAGCCATCCCAGGCGGACTCCAAAGAAGAGTTGCAACAGTAATCCAAACCAGAATATTGGCAGGGAATAAATGACCACAGAATAAATCCGCAGGGAATAATCGAGCGCTTTCTTGCGTTTGGAAGCTGCCAGGGCCCCTCCGTAGATGCCGATCAACAACGCCAGGATCGAGGCAGGGATGATCAATTCCAAGGTGGCCGGAAACCGTTCGCTCATCTCGTCGATGATCGGACGGTGACCACCTACAAGCGAGTTCCCGAAGTGCAGGGTAACCATGTTCCACAGGAAGCGCCCATATTGCACGATCAGTGGATCGTTCAGCCCAAGCGTGGCACGGATATGGGCGATCATTTCGGGAGTGCCTTTAGGCCCCAGGGCCGATGTGACCGGGTCTCCCGGCAGGATGCGCAGGATGAAGAAGACCATGGTGGCCAGGATGAAGATCATCGGCAGGGTCAAGACAATCCTGGTCAGAATATAACGGCGCAGTCCCGCCGAACCCCGCGCGAAAACATACGCCAGAAGCAGGATTGACGGGACGCCGATGATTAGGGCGATGATTGCGATTGGAGACACGTTTAATATAAGTTTGCTTTTTATTTGAGATTGGGGCGGGATTGCTCCCGCCCCAATATCGTTGGTGAGACTTACTGGCCCTTACTCATCTCTGAGTAGAAGTACATGATGTCCGGGCCGATGTTCAGGTTTTCGGGATGGGCGTTGTTGGGATCGCCCTTGATGTTGCTGCGGTATACCACATGCTCTGCATTGAAGAACAAAGGTACCGTGACAACCAAATCGGCATACAGCGCCTGCGCCTGCGTGTATAAGTCGGCGCGCTTGGTCAGGTCGGTCTCAATGTCGGCCTGATTAAGCAGGGCAACCAGTTGCTTGGCCTTGTCATTGATCGGAGTTCCAGTCAGGCTGCCGGTGGCAGGCAGGGTAACGTTGGTGCCTTCACCGCGATTGAAGACGAATGGGTCAAGGTAGTTGGATGGATCCGGGTAGTCGAAGAACCAACCTAGCACGCCCGCTCCATAGGCCTTGCCGCCGGTCAGTGCGGGTACGTAGGTACTCCATTCCTGGGAGTTCAAGGTAACCTGGATTTCTCCTGTGGCCTCGAGTTGGGTCTTAATAAGCTGCATCCAGGCGGCTGTCGAAGCGCCGTAGTGCTCGGGTGGGTACCACATGACAATCTTGAGAGGATTTGTAGCTGAGTAGCCGGAGGCCTCAAGGAACTTCTTGGCCGCGTCCAGGTTCGGAGCCGTATACATCGTATCGAAGGACTGGTCTGCGCCGAGGAAACCAGGCGGGATCATCGAATACAGCGGGGTAACCTGTCCAGCGTAGACGGTGTCCGCAATCGCATTGCGGTCGACCGCTGAAGCAATGGCTTTATCGACATTCGGATCATCGAAAGGTTTCACGGTGTGATTAAGAACCAGGTAGCGGATGGAACCACCATTGATCGCTCCAACTGTCAAATTTGATACTTTCTTGAGCGAGGTGAGTTGATCAGGTGATAGACTGCGCCAGGCAACGTCGATCTCGCCATTCTGGACGGCCAGAGCCATCGTATTAGGATCAGAATAGAAGCGTACGATAATCTCCTTAACCTGAGGTTTCATGCTTCCCGTGTAGTAAGGATTGGGCTTTAGAACCATCTGCTCATCCGCGTTGTACTGGGAGACATACCAAGGTCCGACGCCATAGACCGGTGCGGGCGGGAACAGGTAACACTTATCCGTCTTGAAGATTGCCGGGTCGGAGGCTACGTACGGTGAACCGGCCAGGATCTGGGGGAAGAATGCGATCGGGGTTGTTAGGGTAAAGACGATGGTCTTAGCATCCGGGGCGGTGATACTCTTGACATACGGAACTGTCAGGGTATCAGCTACATCATTCGGGCACTTGGGGCCGATGGTAAGCAAACGGTTGAGCTGGGCGGCGTAAATCGTTGCCGTCAGCGGGGTGCCGTCACCGAATTTAATGCCGTCTTTCAGCGTATAGGTGTAGGTCAATCCATCGGCTGAAATTTTGCCCATGTCGGTGGCCAGATCAGGTGCCAGGTCTGCAGTGCCGGGCTTCATGTAAAGGAGCCCGTCGCTGATGTTACGAATAATTTCCCAGTCATGGGTGGCATAAGCATCGGCCGGGTCAAGGCTGGCGATTTTATCAGTAGTTCCGATAATAATGGTGTTTTTGTCTGCAACGGTGCCCGCTGTTGAAGGGCCGCAGGCATTAAGGACCATAATGGCCACTATCAATAAGGCTATTAAAACAATCCATTTTGGGCGGTTCATAAATTCTCCTCTTGAGTAATTACTACGGTTGAAATGACGAATATGGATACGATCCAAAAGGTTGATTTTGTTTCCTTGCCTCCTTTCAATTTTGTACCTATTGCTTAATAATCTACATTATACGCTTCAAGAAAGGGATGTCAAGGAAACCTCAGGTTTTGATTATGCCAGGTATCCCGGCATTGACATGTCCCTTGGATTAATGATAGACTCAGCCTCGTTAATGAAATTCTAAGGAAAGGTGGCGCACTTCATGACAATCAAGAATACTTTACCGATCATGCCAATCTTCATCAATGCTGTTGCTGGTGTGGTCATCCTTTCGCGGAGTGCGCCTTCTGACCGTTAAGGTCAATCAGGTACGTTGTTTAAACCACGGTGCACTCCCTGCACCGTGGTTTTTTGTTTGAGACAAGTTAAGAGAGTTACTATGGCTGTCATCGCTCCTCCTACAACCTATTTTGATTTCCGCAAAGCCCTGACAAAGAATAAGATTGTCGGCCTTTGGCGTATGATGCCAGATTACCGGCTGGCCTATGCGGCCGCGAATTTATCCATGGGTGTTTCGGCAACCGCAAAAATGGCGACGTACCTATTGCTGCGCAATTTCGCCGATACCATTTTGGGTGCCACTTCACCCTTTGCCGGAACACTTTCGCGAACCCTGGTGCTGATCGCGGCCGGTTTCATCATTCTGGCGGTTTTCGAAGGCGGATTCGCATTCTTATCCGGGCGCCTGGCCGCATACTCAGCAGAAGGCATTACCAGGCGCCTGCGTAACTTCCTTTATGACCATATCCAGAGGTTGAGTTTTGCCTACCATAGTAAAACCCCCACCGGTGATTTGATCGAACGTGTCACATCGGATATGGACGCGGTGCGTAGTTTTTTCAACGACCAGGCCATCGGCGTGGGACGCATTATTGCGTTGTTCGTCATCAATTTTCTGGCCATCCTGGCTTTAAATTGGAAATTGGCCCTGGTCTCCATCGCGGCGGTTCCGGTCATCCTGGTTGTCTCGTTGTGGTTCTTTAAGAAGGTAACCATGGTTTATGAAGCGTATCAAGAGCAGGAGGCCATCCTTTCCACTACCCTTCAGGAAAACCTGACTGGCGTTCGTGTAGTTAAAGCCTTTGCAAGGCAGGATTTTGAAAAGGAGAAGTTCGAAAAGGATAATCAGGAGAAATACCTGCGCGGCCGCAAGTTCATCAGGATGAATTCCCTCTTTTGGCCTCTCTCTGATATCGCTTGCGGTTTCCAAATGCTGGTTGGATTTGTCTTTGCTGCATATCTGGTCATCCATGGCGAGATTTCCGTTGGAACGTACCCGGCCTATGTTGGTCTGGTAGTCTGGTTGATCTGGCCGATGCGTAATCTGGGGCGGCTGATTGTCCAGACTTCGACTGGATTGGTATCCCATGAACGTTTGATGGAAATAGTCAGGCAGCAACGCGAACCCCTGGCGGATGGCAAAATAAAACCGGACGGTCCGGTTAAAGGCGAAATCATCTTCGAGAATGTGTCTTTTCAGTACGAAGACGGGAACAATGAGGTGCTTAAGAATATCTCTTTCCGTTGCGAGTCCGGACAGGCGATTGCCCTGCTGGGGTCGACCGGATCGGGTAAGACCTCCCTGGTAAATCTGCTGCCGCGTTTCCACGATTATACAGATGGACAAATCCTGTTGGATGGTCTGGAACTGAAAGATTATTCCCGTGAGTTCTTACGGCAACAGATTGGCATCGTGGAACAGGAACCATTCCTTTTCAGTCGCTCCATCCGGGAAAATATCTCCTATGGTGTTGATCGTGATGTTCCACAGGCTGAAATTGAAAAAGTCTCCAAGGCAGCTGCCATTCACGAGGTTATTCTTACATTCCCGGATGGTTACAACACCCTGGTTGGCGAGAAGGGTGTGACTCTTTCCGGCGGACAAAAACAACGGATTGCAATAGCTCGCACCCTGCTTAAAAATCCACGCATTCTCATTCTGGATGACTCCACCTCCTCCGTGGATACTGAAACCGAGGCAGAAATCCGCGTTACCTTGAATGAATTAATGCAGAACCGGACTACCTTCATCATTGCCCATCGAATCCAATCGGTCATGCATGCCGACCTGATCCTGGTCATGGATAAAGGGGCCATCGTTCAGAGGGGTCGGCACGAAGAACTTATTTCCCGGGAAGGCATATACCGGCAAATCTACAATATCCAGACTCGCATCGATGAAGAACTGGAACAGGAATTAAATAGCTATGTTTGATGAATTGATCGAACTTGAAGAAGAAGAATATACCAGTCAACTGACTGCCCCAACATTTAATCGCATTGCCGCCCTGGTAAAACCACACTGGCGCTGGATGGCCGGATTTCTGACAGCCATCGTTACGACTGCTATCCTGGATGCTTGCTTCACCTACATCAACAAGCTTATCATTGACCAGGGCATTATCCCTGGGAAATTCAACCTGGTAATAAAATATGCTCTGGTGTATGGCGGCATCCAGCTGGCGGAATCTGGATTGGTATTAACATTTATCTACCTAGTTGGCATTCTAGGCGAGCGGATCCAGTATGACCTGCGCAAATCAACCTTCAATCACCTGCAGGATCTTTCGCTCGCTTATTACAGTCAGAATGCGGTTGGCCGTTTAATGGCCCGTGTCACGTCGGACTCGGGACGGGTTTCCAACTTAATGACCTGGGGGCTGCTCGATATGACCTGGGCTATTGTGAGCGTTCTTACCTCGACAGTGTTCATGCTCATTATTAATTGGAGACTTGGGTTAATCGTGTTCAGCATCATCCCGATCCTGGTCATTATCGCTGTAAATTTCCGTAAGAAGATCCTGACAGAGTTCCGCAAGTCCCGCCGCACCAATTCAAAGATCACCGGTGAATATAACCAGAACTTTCAGGGCGTGCGCGTGGTTAAAGCGCTGGGACGCGAGGAAGAGAACCTGCGGGAATTTTCGATTCTGACCGATACTATGTTCCAAGCCAGTTATCGGGCTGCCTGGCTTTCAGCGCTCTTTCTGCCGACGGTACAAATCATCTCTGCTTTTGCTTTGGGAGCAATTGTATGGTATGGCGGATTGCAGAGTCAGGTTGGCGCGTTCTCAATCGGTTCCATCAATGCATTCGTCTCTTATCTGACATTTATGATCTGGCCGGTACAGGACCTGGCTAGGGTTTATGCCGATATGCAGAACTCCATTGCATCTGCAGAACGAATCTTCAAACTTATTGACACCCCGCCGGAGATCGAGAATCGACCATCTGCGTTCGATGCTGGAACGATTCGTGGTGCAATCGAGTTTGACCGGGTGGATTTCTATTACGAAGATCGCAAGCCGATCCTGACCGATTTTTCCTTGAAGGTCAATCCTGCCGAGACTATTGCCCTGGTTGGGCCAACTGGTGGCGGAAAGACCACCATCGTCAATCTGCTCTGTCGTTTTTATGAACCGAGGAACGGTATCATCCGGATTAATGGGCGCGATTACACAGATTACACCTTGCAAAGCTTGCAAAGTCGGGTTGGTATCGTGCTCCAGACACCCCACCTGTTCTCAGGAACAATCCGGGAGAATATCCGTTATGGTCGGCTGGACGCAACCGATAGCCAGGTTGAAGAAGCTGCCATGGTAGCCGGAGTGCACGAGTTTATCAAAACCTTTGAAAATGGGTACAACCAGGACGTAGGTGAGGGTGGCAACCTGCTCTCGGTCGGCCAAAAGCAGTTGATCAGTCTGGCACGCGCTGTATTGTCCAAACCAGAAATCTTCATCATGGATGAAGCCACTTCCAGCGTCGATACACTGACCGAGGCTCTGATCCAAAAGGGTATGGAAGCTCTGATGCAAGGTTGCACATCTTTTATCATCGCCCACCGGCTGAGCACCATCCGGCGCGCCGACCGAATCGTTGTCATCGAGGCAGGCCGCATCGCCGAGATGGGCACCCATATTGAACTGTTGCATAATCGAGGTCATTATTACCGGCTGTACACACAGCAATTCAAGTATGAGAAGGAACAGGCATACGATGTGGTGGTTCCAAAGGGATTGCCGGTTATAAAATAAACTTCGGGAGGGTCAAATATCTAGCTTGACCTCCATCTTAGAAGGGAAATAACCAGGGGTACCCACTCTTCCACTCATGCCCGTAAGCCATAAAAAATAATGGAAGTGTATAATTTCGATTGTGGCTTTATAATTGAAACGCTGGTAATCCTAAAATATATATAATGTTTATCATCTCATTTTCACAAAGGAGCAAAAATGACTGAGCCAAATGCACAACCTCGCAAGAAGATCACTTTGCCTTACCTGTTTAAAAAAGTCGCCGACGGGATTCCTATCACCTGGCTGACCTGTTACGATTACCCCACTGCGTACTTGCAGGAACAGGCCGGCATTGAGATGATCCTGGTCGGAGACAGCCTGGGCATGACCATGCTTGGTTATGATAGCACTCTGCCCGTTACCATGGATGACATGGTTCGACATGCGCAGGCCGTCCGCCGTGGCGCCCCCACCGCCTTTCTGGTGGGCGATATGCCTTACATGACATATCAACCCAGCGTTGAAACCGCCATTCGCAATGCTGGACGCTTCATGGCCGAATGCGGCTGTGATGCCATCAAACTGGAAGGTGGCGCAGCCATGGCCGACCGGATCAAGGGAATTGTTGACTCGGGCATCCCTGCCATCGGCCACCTTGGACTGACTCCGCAATCTGTCAGTGCGCTGGGTGGTTTCCGCCTGCAGGGTAAGTCGGCAGTTCTGGCAAAGAAGATCTTGGAGGATGCAAAGGCCCTCGAAAAAGCCGGCGCCTTCGCCATCCTGCTGGAAATGGTTCCGGACCGGGTGTGCAAACTCATCACTGAACGGGCGGAAGGCTGCATCATCATGTCGCTCGGATCGGGACCGGATGCAAATGGCCAACTGCTTATCTATCATGATATGTTTGGTCTTTACCCTAAATTCAAACCGAAGATGGCCAAGGTATTTGGTAACGCCGGTGAGGTCATACTTAATGGATTGAAATCCTATCATGATGAGGTCATCGATAAGCGCTTCCCACAGCCAGAGAACTGGTTCGGAATGCCGGATGAAGAATTCGAAGAATTAAAGAAATTACTGGATTAATCCAAAGCTGCCGAAAAGCCGATGCACATCCTCCCGCTGGGTACCCC
>JBEKEB010000043.1:0-29600 GCA_050014055.1 Anaerolineales bacterium
GATTGTGCGAGTTATTTCTGGTCTCATTATGATCTCCTTTCAAAATAGGTTTATCTAATAGGAGCGTACCAGAAATGACTCGCACTTTCAACTACCTTCACTAAACATATTATCTATTGACATTTAATTCCTCTTGTTTGCCTATCTCCGGTTCCGTTGGGCGCACCAGAACTTATTCGTTCCGTTTCATTCCACTTGTCGAATGCATCTATTCCCAATCCTCAATCAACAATCCTCAATCACAAATTTGCCTATTCGTTCCTCCCTTCGTTTCCAAGAAACGAATGCCTCCTTCCTCAATCCCCAATCCTCAATCAAAAATCCTCAATTCCCAATTCCCTCATTCGTTCCTCATTCGTTTTTTTCGAATAACGAATACCCAATACCGAATTCCGAATACCAATTCCCTATTTCCGAATTACCTGATTACCTGATCCCTTATCCCTTTTCTAATATTCTTCTACTATCCCTATGCTATGATATTCCTACACTTTATTACCACCTCACACATAAGGAGTCTGCCATGTCAAAACTTATCCGGCAAACCGTCACCTTCAAAGCCTCGCCGCACGAAGTCTACGAAGCCTTGATGGATTCGAAAAAACATGCCGCCTTTACCGGCAGCAAAGCCAGCCTCAGCCGGGCGGTTGGCGGCAAAATCATGATGTATGACAATTACGCCACCGGAAAAAATGTCGAGCTGGTGCCCGACCAGAAGATTGTCCAGGACTGGCGCGCCTCGGATTGGCCGGAAGGCTATTTCTCACGCGTGACGTTCGAATTCACCGCCGTTCCTGAAGGCACCCGACTGGATTTCACCCATGCGGATGTCCCAGAAGGCGCCGAAGAGGAATTCACCCAGGGCTGGATCGACAATTACTGGGAACCGCTGAAAGCATATTTGGAGAAATAAAAATAAACGTTACTCGCTTTCGCCACCTGTCTGCCCCTGGAGCATTGAAAAAATATCTCTATGATGACCGGTTTATTATTGATGGGACATGCAAGGAAAACAAGAAAATGCTTTTTCCTTTCCTTTGTGTCCTTTGTGACCTTTGTGGTGAGATCTTTTAAATGCAACTTTACTGCGTTAGGAAATCATGAACAATTTCTTCCTCAAGTCCTTCATGTCGCTAAATACCTTTGCCATCCGCCTTAGCCACGGTCGCATCGGCAGCCAGTTAGGCACCCAAACCATCCTGCTGTTGCACAGCCGCGGCCACCGCTCCGGTAAACGCCATGTCACGCCGATCGCCTATTTTTATACCGATGGGTTTTACTTCCTGGTCGGCTCCAACTGGGGCAGGGAACAGAACGCCGGCTGGTACTATAACCTGCTGGCCGAGCCGCATACAATTATCGAGGTCAAAGGCCGGACGATTCCCGTTGAGGCGCACCCGGCCGAAAGCCCGCAATATGACCGGCTGTGGGAATATGCCATCCAGCGTCACCCACCTTATTTGCATTACAAGGAAATGACGAAACGGCATATCCCGATCATAATTTTGAAGCCGGTCGCTTAATGAATGCATGACAGTCTCCCGCATTCGATTGGAATCGGGGGTCTGGGCGCTGGTTTGACAGAACCCTGCCTCTCGGCTACACTTACCCAGATTTTTTAGGGTTGCTGGGAATTGCCGGTTTGGGAAAAGATAGGAGGGTGTTGGGCGATTCCCAAAGAACGGTTTTTGGGCAACAGGAGCAGTCATGGATATCCAGACCAAAGATGATGCTGTCACACGCCGCATTAAATTTTTCACCGACCGGGAAATGCGCTTGCGCGCGAGCGACCTGTATTTCTACAACCAGCCGGTCGAGGAGATCAGAGGCGGGGCGAGTGTCATCGTCAACGGGCGGGAAATGGGCATGTATGCCTCGTACAGCTACCTGGGCCTGATCGGCCATCCGCGCATCAACGCCGCCGCCAAAGCCGCCATCGATAAGTTTGGCACCGGCACCAATGGCGTCCGCCTGCTGGCCGGCACGCTGACCATCCACACCGAACTCGAAGAGACCATTGCAGCCTTTAAACATGCCGAAGCTGCCATTACGTACTCCTCCGGTTACTCCACCAACCTGACTGTCATATCCACCCTGATGGGTCGCGGCGACTATGTCATTTCCGACAAGCTTAACCATGCCTCCATCGTGGATGGCTGCATCATGTCCGGCGCGGAGTTCCGGCGTTACAAGCATAACGATATGGATGAATTGGAACGCCGTCTCCAGCAGTTGCCAGGTGACGTGGCCAAACTGGTGGTGGCGGATGCGGTCTTCAGCATGGATGGCGATGTGCTCGACCTGCCGAAGACGGTTGAATTGTGCCAGAAGTACAATGCCTGGCTGATGATCGACGAGGCCCATTCGGTGGGTGTGCTCGGCAAGACCGGGCGCGGCATCGAGGAGCATTTCGGCCTGGGCGATGTGATTGACATTAAAATGGGCACTCTCAGCAAGACCATACCGTCTGTCGGCGGGTACGTGGCCGGAAGAAAGGAACTCATCCAGTACCTTCGCCATGCCAGCCGGGCCTACATCTTCTCGGCTGCCCTGCCCCCCGCACAGGCCGCGGCTGCCAATGAGGCTTTCAAAGTCATCCTGGACGAGCCCTGGCGCATCGGGAAGGTTAATGCCAATGGCAGGCAGTTTATCAATGGTTTGAAGAAGGCCGGCTTCGATACCATGCTGACCACCACCGTGATTGTCCCGGTGTTGTGCGGCACGGATGAGCGCGCCTATACGCTGACCCAGGCCTGCCAGCACAAGGATCTTTTCGTGCTGCCGGTGGTTTCCCCGGCCGTCCCGGAAGGGCAGGCCCGCCTGCGCGCCACCGTCACGGCTGCGCATGAGCCGGAAGAGATCGATTATGCCCTCGGCGTCATTGAACAGGCCGGCCGCGCCATCGGGATCATTCAATAGCTCGTAATGGCGAACAGCCCTTTTCGGTGGAAGGTTATGTCCACCTCGGATTTAGATGCTTATGAGCGCTCCTTTTGAGGTCACCAAAGACAACCTGACCATCAGCACCGACCCACACCGTGTTGACTTGGAGGCGGTCTGCGGGTTCCTGTCACGATCTTATTGGGCGCAAAATCGCACCCGCTCCATCATCGAACGTGCTCTGCGTAACTCACTGGTCTTTGGTGTATACCAAGAAAACAGCATGGTTGCCATGGCGCGCATCGTTACTGATTATGCCACCTTCGCTTGGTTGTGTGATGTCTTTGTCCATGAGGATTACCGCGGCCGCGGCATCGGCAAATGGCTGATGGAGAGCATTCTGGCGCATCCCGAGTTGCAGGGCCTGCACCGTTGGCTGCTCGCCACACGGGATGCCCACGGCTTATACAGCCAGTACGGTTATTCTTCACTCCATAACATCGAACGCTGGATGGAACGGTTTAATCCAGATGCCAGTTAATCCCACACTTTATCTCAAACCCGGCCGAGAAAAAAGCCTCCTGCGCCGTCACCCGTGGATCTTCTCCGGTGCGGTCGCCCGCGTGGATGGAGACCCCGCTTCCGGTGCGACCGTTGACCTGTTGGCTGCCGGGGGACAGTTCCTGGCGCGCGCCGCCTTCAGCCCGAGTTCCCAGATCCGGGCACGCGTTTGGACCTTCGACCCGGCCGAACCGGTCGATGCGGATTTCTTCCGCAGGCGTATCCATGCTGCAATAGCTGCACGTGCTGAGTGGTACTTGACACCCGCCACGGATGCATTGCGCTTAATTCACGCCGAATCCGATGGCCTGCCCGGTCTTATTGTGGACCGCTACGCGGATACCCTGGTGATTCAGTTCCTCTCCACCGGGGCTGAGTTCTGGCGCGAGGCGACCGGCGACATTCTGCTTGAGGAAACCGGCCTGCAATCCATTTACGAACGCTCGGATGCCGATGTGCGCGAGTTGGAAGGATTATCCCAGCGAACCGGTCCTTTACGCGGCGCCCTTCCCCCTTCCCCCTTCTTCATTCTCGAAAACAACCTGAAATTCAGCGTCAACCTGGAAACCGGTCACAAGACCGGCTTTTACCTCGACCAGCGGGAAAACCGTCTGCGTGTCCGCAGCCTGGCTGAAGGCCGGGACATGCTGGACTGTTTTTGCTACACGGGCGGGTTCACCGTCAACGCCCTGGCAGGCGGCGCGAAATCGGTACTTTCGGTGGACGCCTCCGGCGAGGCGCTGGCTTTATGCCGACAAAACGTTGCCCTCAACTCGCCGAACGATGCGCGTCACTCCGTCCTGGAAGGGGATGTCTTCCAACTCCTGCGCAAATTCCGTGACGAGGCGCTTTCCTTCGACCTGATCGTGCTCGACCCGCCCAAGTTTGCCCCAACCACTGCCCAGGCTGAAAAGGCCGCGCGCGGCTACAAGGATATCAACCTGCTGGCTTTCAAGCTGCTGCGCCCGGGCGGACTGCTGGTCACCTGTTCCTGCTCAGGCGGGGTGGATGCGGCCCTATTCCAGAAGATCGTCGCCTCGGCTGCCCTGGACGCGGGCGTGGACGCCCAGATCCTTGCCCATCTCGAGCAAGCGCCCGATCATCCAGTGGCGCTTAATTTCCCTGAGGGGTCCTATTTGAAAGGCCTCGTGTGCAGGCGGGCCTGAGCGGTCCTTTGTGCCAGTAGATTCTAGCGGTGCGTTTCGAGAAAATAATTCCACACTCGTCGTTCTGTTTTGAAAGGAGATCTGCAATGGAAGTTTTTGAAACGGTACGGACTGTTCTGGCAGTACGTGCATATCAGGATAAGCCCATCCCTGCGGAAGTGGTTCGCAGGATCGTCGAATCTGCCTGGCTGACCGCCAGCAGCATAAACGGGCAGCCCTGGCATTTTATCGTCGTGGAGAATCACGACACCTTGAAGAAACTGGGAGAACTGGCTCGCACTGGTCCGTATATTGCCCAGGCGCCGCTGGCGGTCGTGGTTGGCATGGACAAGTCGCCTTATGCCGTGTCCGACGCCAGCCGCGCCATCCAGTCAATGATCCTGACGGCCTGGTCCGAAGGGGTTGGTTCCAACTGGGTCGGTTTCCAGAACCTGGAACAGATCAAGCCGCTCCTGGAGATCCCTCCAGAAGTGGAGGTCATAGCGATCCTGCCTTTCGGCTACCCGGTCAAAAAGTTGGGCAAGGGCCGGAAGAATCGCAAGCCCTTGGGTCAGGTGGCCAACCGGGAACGCTTCGGACAACCGTTTGAATAACCGGCTGGGCGGAAGGAACAGCATGGATTTGAAGATAGAACGCTGCCCGGAAAATCCGATTGTCTGGCCGGCAAGTGGGACTGGCGCATAAGCAACTGGTGAATCATATTTTTGGGGCCAGTTAAGGAAAAAGGCGATCCACCAGATCGCCTTTTTACGAGAGCCGTTCTTCTACCCGTTCGGCAGGATCATTACTTTGTAAACCGGCTCACTGCCTCTTTCGATCAATTCAATTCCTCGCTGCAATTCCTCCAGCGGCAGGCGATGCGAAATCAATCTCTCCACCGACACCTGCCTGCTTTTCAACAGGCCAAGCGCCTGATAGGAATTTCGCAGGGATGTATACGAAGACAGGATCGTCAGCCCTTTTCGGAAGATCGGGAATGCCTCTATCGTCATGTTTTGCCCGCTGGCAGGCACTCCGAATAGAAGGACCTTTCCTCCCGGGCGGGCGAAATCCGGTGTCCGGCTCATCACTGCCACTGCCCCGGTGGCATCCACAACCGCATCATAAGCGTCTCGTTCGAGCTCGTTCAGGCGGGTCAGGCTGCGGTTGGCACCCAGGCTTTGAGCGAGGGCAGCCCGATCGGGATTCTTGTCCACCACCACTACCTCGGCTGCTCCATTTAGGCGCAGTCCTTGCAGGAGCAGCAGCCCGATTGGCCCGGCACCCAGCAAGAGGACTCTGGATGCCACTGCCAGATCGAGCCGCTCCAGCCCGTGCAACACGCACGATAATGGCTCCATGAAAGCCCCCTGTTCGAAGGGTAAATCCCCGATGGAAAAGACGGCCTTTTCTGGCACTCTGACGAATTGGGCCATTCCACCAGGCCGGGTCACACCCACTGCCTGCCAGTTGAGACAGAAATTTTGACGGTTGTTGAGGCAATTGACACAATTATCGCAGGGCAGGTTGGGTTCCACTGCCACCCGGTCGCCAACCTTGAAGCGGGTCACTGCGCTGCCAACTTGCTCGATCACCCCGGAAAATTCATGGCCGGGGATGATTGGATAACTGCCCAGGTATTCTCCCTGGAAAATATGCACGTCCGTCCCGCAAATGCCGCTGGCCATTACCCGAATAAGCAACTCACCTGGAGCAGGCTCCGGTAACGGCAGCTCTTGCATTTCAATTTGTTTGGGTTGAAGGATGATGGCTGCTTTCACGGTAACCTCCTTTCTCAAAAAAACGTTGCCTCCGCTGTCCCGGACGGGAATGCGGAGGCGCTTAATATTGGAAATTGCGGTCAACCGGGTAATGAGTAGTGTCTGGACTGACCGGTCAATCCTCACCCAGTGACAAAATGGAGCGCAGCAACCCGGCCATCAACACACCCAGTTGTACGCCCTTGCCGGGGGTTATGGACAGTCGCGTGCCCTTCTGCTCGGCGCGCTTGGTCAACAGGTAGGCGCCTCCCAGACCGACCAGCATGCCCAACACGCCGCCGACTACCAGTGTCTGGATTTTCCACGAATCATCGGGTTGATCTTCTAAAGGGGTTATGGCATTTTCTTGCATGGAATGTTCCTTCCTTGACTAGGAGCGGACATCTGTGTCCGCCTGGGATGATTCATGCTACTTTGTTATTTTCGGAGTAGAGGCAGGTTGTCCCTACAGTTTAAATATGAATTTTAGAATGGCTCCGGCCTGCTGGAACCAGACAAATGGCTTGGCGGCCCCGTCAGAGATTATGCGCGCCCAGCTGGAAAGCAGCGCGAAGAAATCCTGGGCTTTGCCGGTGTAGCGGGGTGTTACCTGTAACAGTTTGGCAATCCCATAGATGAGAACGCCCAGCACAGCCACAAACAGCAGGGCAAAGACCAGCATCGGGGCAAGCACCCAGATGGTCGAAACATCCGCCCAAGCGCGGGTCGCAGTCGCGCCCGTGGCGACCAAAACGGCTACGAAAAAAATAAATGCCGTTACCACGAAGAACGGCACCAGGATTTGCCATGCAAGCTGGCGTCGGTGGGTACGCATGGTTGGAGATTCAACGGGTTCAGGGGCAGACATAGGTTTATTCTAGCACAAAAAAAGACCTGACAGGTGGGAAAAACCTGTCAGGTCTGGGTTGGGGAGGGGGGATTATGCGCGGCTCATGGCGTCCATGGCGGCAACAGCGGCCACCTGGACGATGGAATCCACCTCGTCGCCGGTCTGCAGGACGTGGATGGGTGCGCCCGTGCCGAGCAGGATCGGGCCGATGGCCTTAGCATTGCCCAGACGGGCGAGCAGTTTGTAGGCGATGTTGGCCGATTCGAGCGAAGGGAATACCAGTACGTTGGCATTCTTGACCTTGCTGAAGGGGTAGCGCTGCTCGACGATCTCTGACACGATGGCGGTATCCGCCTGCATTTCGCCGTCCACCACCAGGTCCGGGCGCTCTTTTTTGACCAGTTCCACCGCCTTGCGAACCTTGGCCGTTAGCGGGTGTTCGGTTGAACCGAAGTTGGAAAAGGACAGGAAGGCGATGCGGGGTTCGAGTTCGAGTTGTTTGGCGAACTCGGCTGCCCGGCAGGCGATCTCGGCCAGGTCTTCGGCGGTTGGCTCGATGTTGACAGTGGCATCGGTGAACAGGAAAACCCGGTCATCGACGATCATGATGTAGACGCCGGTCACCAGGCGGGAGCCTGGGCGGGTGCGATGGATCTGCAAGGCGGGTTTAATGACTTCCGGGTACTCGTAGGTGAGGCCGGCCACATAGGCATCCGCCTCGCCCATCTTTACCATCATGGGGCCAAACACGTTTGGCTCGCAGACTTGCTTGTAGGCTTTTGGCAGGACCATGCCCTTGCGGGCGCGCAGTTCGTGGAACGCTTGAACATATTCTTCAAAGTGCGCAAAGTTATTGGGGTCAACGATGGCACAGTCCAGGTCAAGCGCCATATCCTTGATCTTTTTCCGGATGACCTCCGGACGGCCGATCAGGATGGGGATACCAATGCCTTCGTCCAGGACCTGGGCGGCCGCGCGGATGATTTTGGTCTCTTCGCCTTCTCCAAAAGCGATGCGTTTCTTGGGTTTGGCGGATTGGGCCTTGTGGGTGATGAAATAGCGGACGCGCGCGCCCTTGCCTTGACGGAAGGCCAGTTGATCGCGATACTCGTCGATATCGACCATCTTGCGGGCGACGCCGGTCTCCATGGCGGCTTTGGCTACTGCGGTGGATTCCCACAACATCACGCGCATGTCAAGCGGCTTGGGGATGATGTAATCGACCCCGAACTTGAGACTGTCGACGCCGTAAGCGCGCAGCACGTAATCGGGGACATCTTCCCGGGTGAGGTCGTAGAGGGCCTTGGAGGCGGCGAATTTCATTTCTTCGTTGATGGCACTGGCACGGACATCCAGGGCGCCGCGGAAGATGAAAGGAAAACCCAGCACGTTGTTGACCTGGTTGGGGCAGTCAGAACGACCGGTGGCGACGATGACATCCGGGCGGGCTTCCTTGGCTAGTTCGTAATTGATTTCAGGATCGGGGTTTGCCATGGCACAAATGAAGGGGCGGTCGGCCATGGTCCGGACCATGTCGGGGGTCAGGACATTGGCGACCGAAAGGCCATAGAAGACGTCTGCGCCGCGCACGGCCTCTGCTAGGGTCCGCATGTCGGTATCCACGGCAAAGGGTTCCTTGTACTTGTTCATGCCTTCTGTGCGGCCCTTATAGATGACGCCTTTGCTGTCCAGCATTATGATGTTCTTGCGCTGCACGCCCCAGCGCATGGCCAGGTTGGCGCATGAGATGGCGGAAGCACCCGCTCCGGAGATGACCATCTTGATATCGGCGTGCTTCTTGCCAACCACGTCCAGCGCATTTGCCAGTGCAGCAGAAGAGATGATGGCGGTACCGTGCTGGTCATCGTGGAAGACCGGGATATCCAACATTCCTTTCAGGGTTTCCTCGATGTAGAAGCACTCGGGGGCTTTGATATCTTCCAGGTTGATTCCCCCGAAGGTGGGGGCGATGGCTTTTGCCACCATAATGACTTCATCCGGATCGTGGGAGTCCACTTCGATGTCGAAGACATCCACGTCTGCGAATCTTTTGAAAAGGACGCCCTTTCCCTCCATAACGGGTTTGCTGGCCAGTGCGCCCCGGTCGCCCAGGCCCAGGATGGCGGTTCCATTGGTGAGGACCGCCACCAGGTTGCCTTTGGAAGTGTACTCGTAGGCAGCTTCTGGATCCTTTTCGATATCAAGCACCGGGACGGCGACACCGGGAGTATAGGCCAGGCTCAAGTCGCGCTGGGTGTCCATCGGCTTGGTCGGGACGACGGCGATCTTGCCCGGTTTCCCATTCAGATGATGATATTCCCGGGCTTCCTGATCTGTGACTTTAGGCATATGACCTCCATAGTTGAGACACGAAAAGTACAAATTGACAGGGTTATTATTACACAGGTCATACCTGGAAGATAGTTTCTTTTGTCACTATTATTTTGAACGGCTTGCCTTAGAAACCTTGACAACCATCCTACACCCATTCTTCCTTCCTTAATCGGCCATTCCCAGAGACCCTGAAATTTGCAACAATACGTCGGTTTCGTGTATAATACGTTTAAATTGTATGGATGGAAGCCGCTTTACAAAAAATACTTGCATGACAGCGGCCACGACTTGAAAATTGAATTCCTGGAAAATCATGGGTGCGCCCCTGACCCGAAATCAGGGCAGTTTCTTTGGGAAGTCTGGGTGTCTGAATCGAAGATGAAATTTCACAATCAATGGAATCGGTTTCTATTAAGAGACAAATGGCCTCCCAACCCTTCCGCCGGGGGTAACTGAATCGTTACCTGCTCCCGAAATTTAATCTGTGTCTTTTTACCCGGAATGGGGTGCGGACACAGGCGTAAATCCAGGTCAATTTCCACAGCCGTGGCCTCCCAAAATGGCGGCCTGCGGCTGTGCGTTTTTAAACATGGCACAACGGATTTCGGCGATTGAACCCCAGCAAAAAAATCCCAAACGGGTGAACATTTACCTGGACGGGGAATTCGCCTTCGGCTTGACCGCCGTGGTAGCTGCCTGGCTCAGGGTGGGGCAGGACCTTGGCGAAGAGAAAATTGCTGGCTTGTTAGAACAGGATGAGCGTGAAATTACGTACCAGAAAGCCCTGCACTTCCTGAGTTACCGGCCTCGCTCCTCGGAGGAAGTGCGCCAGAACCTTTTAAGACGTGGGATCTCTGAGTCACTTATTGAAGAAACACTGAATCGTCTCCAGAGCACTGGCTCGGTCAATGATGAAGCTTTTGCCCGTGCCTGGGTGGAAAACCGCAACGCTTTCCGTCCGCGTGGTAAACCAGCCTTGCGAATGGAGTTACGAAGAAAAGGTATCAGTGACGAGATCGTTAAAACTGTATTGGATACGCAAGTGAACGAGGCAGATCTGGCTTTCACGACTGCCCGTAAATACGCACGCCGGTTAGCAGGCCTGGAATGGCCCGCATTCCGCCAGAAGCTAAGTGGTTTTCTCGCCCGGCGCGGCTTCTCGTACGGAACCCTAGCCCCGGTCGTCTCTGAAGTCTGGAAAGAAACCCAGACGGCGGACTCCGGGAGTATATCTGAAAATGAGGAATATCCATGAACTCAATTATCGCCATTGTGATTGCTGGCTTGACCTTGGTTGTAGGCCTCGCCATAGGCTATTACATCAGCCATACCCAGTCTGAAAAGATGCAGCGCCAGCAGCGAGAAAAGGCTGACGATGTAGCAGAGCAGGCCCGTGAGCAAGCGCGTATCATTGAACTTCAGGCACGTGATAATGCGCTCAAGATTTCACAAGCGGCGGAAACTGAGATTAACCGCCTGCGTTCGGAATTGACTCGTGAAGAGGAGCGTCTACAGCACCGCCGAACTGAACTGGATGGGCGCGTGGAACGACTGGAACAGCGCGAACAGACCCTGAATAAACGCCAGAGTGCGGTTGACAAGCGTGCCAACGAAATAGAGAAATTGCATCAAACGCAAATGGAAGAACTCCAACGCGTGGCCCAGATGAATACAGAAGAGGCGCGCGTGCTTCTGTTGGCTGAGGTTGAAAAAGATGCACGGGGTGACATGGCCCGCATCATCCGCCAAATTGAGACCGAGGCGCGTGAAGAGGGCGAGAAACGCGCCCGCAAGCTTATCGCCGATTCCGTCCAGCGCGTTGCAACTGAAAACGTAGCGGAATTCACCACTTCCCTTGTGCCGTTGCCGAATGAAGAAATGAAAGGCCGCATTGTGGGACGCAACGGACGGAATATCCGCGCCTTCGAGCAGGCTGCCGGAGTGGATGTCATTGTGGATGATACCCCCGAGGCTGTGACCATCTCCTGCTTCGAGCCGGTCCGCCGGGAAGTAGCCCGGCGTGCCTTGTCTAAATTGATCCTGGATGGCCGTATCCATCCAGCGCACATCGAAAAAGTGCTGGAAGATGAACAGAAGGCAGTGGATAAAGTTATCGTGGAAGCCGGGGAACAGGCCACCTTCGATGCCGGGGTTACCGGCCTGCATCCGGAAGTAATGCACATGATGGGGCGGCTCAAATACCGCACCTCCTATGGTCAGAACCAATTGGCTCATGCCGTTGAAGTTGCCAAACTTTCCGGGATATTGGCGGCTGAACTGGGCGCCAACGAAGAAGTTGCCCGCCAAGCTGGTTTCCTGCACGATCTGGGGAAGGCCATGGATCACAACCAGGAAGGTACGCATGCCTTGCTAGGCGCGGAATACGCCAAACGCTACGGTGTAAGCGCGCAGGTGGTCAATGCCATCGCTGCGCACCATCACGAGGTCGAGCAGGAGAGCGTGGAAGCTGTGATCGCTGAATCAGCGGATGCAATTTCGGGGGCACGTCCCGGCGCTCGCCGTGAAGATCTGGAAGCTTACATCAAACGCATCCGCACTCTCGAAGATATGGCGACCGCTTTCAAGGGTGTCTCGCAAGCGTATGCGATCCAGGCCGGGCGTGAAGTGCGTATCATCGTCAAGCCGGAAGAGATTGACGATCTGGAGGCGACCCGGTTGGCACGTGATATTGCCAAGAAGATCGAGGAAACCATGCAATACCCGGGCCAAATCCGGGTTACGGTTATTCGTGAGACTCGTGCTGTGGATTACGCAAAGTAGTGTTATCTATTGAGAATAAAAAGCCAGCCATTACTGAAAGTGCATTTTGACTCTCCTGATTGGCTGACATCCACGAAGCCCAACAGACCCTCAGAGAAAATAGGCTTGTTCTTGGCAAAATTCATCTTTGCATTAGCCATCTGAGACTGCTCCACGCTGAATTTTTGGCTGGTCTGATCGATCAGATTTTGGTACTCCTGTAATTGCTGGGGGGTGCCATTCTTGGGAATTTCGAGACTGGGAGGCGACTGCATAGAATCTGGAGGCGGTTGGGTGGTATCCACTTCGCCAATCAACTCACCGTTAGTATAAACATCGATCAGTGCTCCGTGCACCACGATCGCCAGACGATTGGTGGCATTGTTGAACCAGTTAAAAGATTTATCTGCTCCAGCAAGATAAAATGTCCGCATATTGCTCATTTCTCCATCTACTGTGGCGGTGAAGGCTGCGTAGCCGGTGGCAAAACGTGTGATGATCACCATGTACTGGCTTGGCTTGTTGCGATTTCCATTCGACCGGAACATGAACCCGCAGGCTGACAGACTGTCAAAGGTATACCAGGTGATATCGGCTGCCATTACGAAATCCTTGGCAGTGATCTGTTGGTAATCATTGGCGTAGCCAGATTGCTGATAACCATTCAAATCAATGGTGACCGGCTTATGTACCCAGGCCACATAGCCCTGGCCCGGGTTGATGTTGTAACGGGGAAGTTCGGCCACCACCGGGGCAATTACTGTTGCAGTTGCCAGCCGGGATGCGTCATTGAGCGAACCCATGGAGGTTTCGGTCGCATAGATGTTAGCGCTCTGGGCTGTGGCCTTGTAAACAGCGGTTGCGACCTGATCGGCCGCGCCGCCCACATTGGCAGTCTGGGCTGTGGCGGTGCCTGCCACGGCCGCACTCAACGGTGTAAGAGTCAAGGCCATCGAGTCAAGATGATTGGCATTGCAGCCGGATGCCAGGCAGAGCAGCAAGAGCAGGACCGTGAAAAAGGGGATATTCTTTTTATCCATGTTGGTTCCTCGCAAAAGAAGTGCAGCACAAGAAGAAAGTGTAATAAATCGAGGGGTTATTTAACATCTTTTCTCTTTATCAAGTAAAGGATGACCAGGAAATACACGGCCACAATCTCGACTTGGGCGAGCCACGTTTTGAACAACCAGGGGAAATAGATTTTCGGGTCATTCTTGTTCACAAACGCCCAACTATAGGAATCGGAAATGCCCTGAATGGTACCCTCGGCCGTGTTGACGGCGGAAATGCGGGCGACATCATATTTGGCCAGGTCTTCCTGGTACTTGGTTATTTGACTCTTGTAAACATCCGCCATAACCTGGTATAGATCCATTTGGTTTTGATAATTGTCCTGGATATTCTTTACGTCATTCTGGTAGGAAACCAGCGCATTCAGATATTGGGCCATCTGGACCTGGTCGAAATTGTTTGCTGGCGGCGTGGGCGCGGCCGGGATGACCGGTTGAGGTGGCTGGGCGGGCAGGGCAGCAGGTTCCGCGGGAGGAAGCTGGTTGATCTCAGGGGTATAAAATTCAGGTAGCCCAGGGAAATTACAAGAATTCTGGTTGAAGATCTGCACGCCCATGCACTTGCATTGGAAGTAGGATTTTGCATCCAGGTCCATGGATGTGCGCAGGGTTTTATCCAATTGCCAGCATGGGTCGGCCGCCACATCAGAGCCCATTCCGCTTATGCCGATCAGACTTTGGAATGCCCAGCGGGTGGAGGCTATCTGGCTGATACTGGATGGCACGGGGGCAAGCGCGCCGCTCAATACGATCAACGGTATGAGCATTGTTATTAAGGTCAACGGCGCGGAGGCGGCGTTGGGAGAGAGTGCCGAAGCCAACAGTCCCAACATCATGCCGGTAATCACAGCCAAAACCAGGGTGATGTATACCTCGAGAAAATCGAGTGGGCCTCCCGGCATTTTAAAAGAAATATACTGCAATATGGTATACGCCAAAGCATGCCAGAATGCCAGCAGCATTGCCACCCATACCTTTGAGGTTACGTAGGGGAGTATTCTTAAGTTAACCAATCGCTCACGCCGGTAAATATCGGCCTCTTTTACGAACTCCCTCATTTGAGACATGCCGCCCACCAGCAAGGCAAACAGCGATAATAGGAACAGGGTGATCCCGGCGTTAGCGGGTTTTCCTCCAACATACGAGTAGGAGTCCCTACCCATCACAAACGACAAAATAATGGAAAGCGCGCCCACACCGACGGGGACGGCCAGCATCAGTGTCAGGCTGGAGCGATCCCGCAGTAATATGGTGACATTTCGGGCGGAAAGCACAAAGAACTGGCGCAGCGATGAGATGCGGGCGCCTTTGTGCGCTTGCTTTTTAACAGGTTGGGCTAGCGCAGCCCCTTTCTGCTGGGTTGATTGCAATGGCTCGACGATATATTTGGCGAATACATAGCTTGCCATAAAGCGGTCACCCCAATCCTTGCCCTTGCCTTTATCGGGATTGTCGAGGATGGCGTAGATCTGATCGAACTCCATGGCGCGTACTCGGCGGTCCTGTGCGCTGCGGTACTGGTCGAAATAAGTGAGAGCCTCATCCGGCGGTCCGAACCAGGCCACATGCCCGCCGCGCGCCAGAAATACCACCTTGTCTGCCAACATCACATTCTTGGTGGCGTGGGTGATCATGATAATCGTTCGGCCCTGGTCTGCCAGGCGGCGCATCAGGTGCATAAAGGCGGTCTCGGTGCCGGGATCAAGACCCGAGGTTGGTTCATCCAGGAAGAACAGGCCCGGGCGTGTCAGTAGTTCAACACCAATGGAGACGCGCTTCTGCTGTCCGCCGCTCAATCCGCTGATCTGAACATCCCTGCGATGTGTCAGGTCCAGTTCGTTCAGCACTTCCATGATGCGCTTATCCCGCTCGGCCTTGCTGGTGTCTTTCGGCATGCGCAATTGGGCGGCGAAATCCAAAGCCTGATAGACCGTCAACTCCATATGAATGATGTCTTTTTGCGGCACGTAACCGATATCGTTACGGATGGCATCGAAGTTCTGGTAGACGTCTATGCCGTTGACAAAGACCCGGCCCTGGGTAGCCGGACGGTAACCGGCAATGGCATCCACCAGGGTGGATTTGCCGCCGCCGCTTTGCCCCACCACAACGATAAACTCGCGCGGCTGAAACACCAGCGAGATATCCTGCAACAGGTTGAGATCCTTGCGCACCCACTTGTTCAAGTGATAGGCTTCCACCCGCATTCCTTCCGTCTCGTCATAACGGGTGAACTGGTCTTCACCCATGACTAGTTTATAAGGGCCAATGCGGATGGTATCTTGCGGGTTGAGCCACACATTGCCTGCAACACGCTTGTCATTGACGAAGGTGCCGTTTGTACTTCGCAGGTCGGTAATGTAATAACGCCGGCCCACTCGGGTCACCTGGGCGTGGAAACGTGAGACGCGTGGGTTATCGCAAATAACATTATTAGCCGGATCACGCCCAAGCGTAAGCTGTTCTTTCTCGCCAAACTCCACCGTGGAAAGGCTGTTAGCGGCTTGTGAAGGCGCCAGATAGGTCATGCTGACCATCATGCCCGGAAATTCGCTGTCGATGCGCAGGACATCTGCGTGTGACAATAACCGCCGGTCAGCTACCGGGCTACCCTGGCAGGTGAGCGTATTGATGACACCAGGGGACACGACAATTTCATACCCAAGCGAGGTTTTCTCAAAGGCGGCGTGATGGCGTGACATGATCTGCGAAGCCACCACAATATCATTATCATCAGCGCGGCCAAGGGTTACGCGATCCTTGGAAAGCGAATATTTTTTTGTCTCCTGTCCGGCGATTGTGACAAGCAAGCTGGGAGGAAAGTTCATAGTGGAGGCCTGTCCTCCATCCAGGGATGGGACAGTTTCCAGCATGGTCTTGGAAGAGCTTTCTTGCTGGGGAGGCTGTGCCCCGGAAAGCGGCTGGTTGAATATCAACCTGATCTCGCCGCCCAAGCGGATCTCGGTGCCATCGGTCAGCACCTGGGAATCCAGGAGAGGCTTTCCATTGACAAAAGTTCCATTGCTGCTGCCCAGGTCCTCCAGAATATAATTACCCTTTTGAAATGACAAACGGGCGTGCCGCCGGGAAATTTCCGGATTATCGATGATCAAGCTGGCCGGAGCACTGCGACCGATGACCAACTCGCCCTTTGTGAGCTCCACAACTTTCCCAGAATCTGTCCCGGTTTTAATTGTCAGCCTTGCGATAGTAGGGGAATCTGTCATTTTGCCTCGCTTGTGCATTATTGCCAACACGATACCTGTATATACAGCAATCGTGCCGCAACGCTTAATTTATCCTTTGGTAAATTGTTTGTTAAGCGTTTTCCGATATTTGTTTCTCAGACATTGCAAAAATGCCTCGACGTAAATTTATGAGATTTTCAAGATAAGAAATATCTAATTATAGCTAATAGCACGCTTTGAGTATTGCGTCAATAGTACCTATCTACTTGCCAAATATGTGTAATAAGTTAGAATGATTTTTGCTTCTCATGCCATCAGCGGCTTTCCTTTAGTGGAGGCTTTGCAAAGCCATACTGGTGGGCAGTCGGCCGACGCAAAGATACCAAGGATATTTCTTAATGTAAAGAGACTGCTGAACCTTATGGTGGAGTTCGTTATCTCAGATCTTTATTCTTTTTTCCTTCTTTTTCTCTAAAACTTATTGCACGGAAGCCGTTTTTTCTGGGTTTGACTCCCCTGTTTGAGAGTTCGGAAGACTGTTTTTATCCTCGCACCGAACCAGTCCATAAAGGGTTATCGTATAAGACTTATCCCTAGAATGTTAAGGAGTCGCAATTGGAAACCGTACTTGCTTATACCGGCGCAAAAGGATTGACCGGGTTCGCCTGGCAGGGCGAAAAGGAGAAGATAAATTTATCAATTGATGCCATGCGCCGCGCCCTATTGGAACTTGACCAGCCCATTTGGGTGGTCGAAGAACACGGAAACATTGGTCTCGCAACGGGAGGAAAACCCGGCCTGACCGGGACAGGACCGGATGTTATGGGCGTTGTATCTGCCTTGCCCATGAATAATCTTGGTGACCCATCCTTTTGCAAAACCTATGGCACTCGCTATGCCTATTGCGCCGGAGCCATGGCCAACGGGATTTCCACAGAAGATATGGTGATTGCCCTGGGTAAAGCCGGTTTGCTGGGTTCTTTCGGTGCAGGAGGGGTATCCCTGGGCAGTATAGAAACGGCCATTCAGAAAATTAAAGCTGCACTACCGGAAGGGCCGTATGCCTTCAACCTGCTCAACAGTCCGAACGAACCTCTGCTCGAAGCAAGGGTGGTTGAGCTCTACCTGAAACATCAAATCCGGGTTATAGAAGCCTCCGCGTACCTCGCCCTGACAGCACCGTTGGTGCAATACCGCGTTGCCGGCCTTTCACAGGGCTCCAATGGGCAGGTTGTGATTGGCAACCGCATCATTGCCAAGCTCTCTCGTCTGGAAATGGCGCAACGTTTCCTGGATCCCGCCCCGGCTGACTTGCTCGCCCAGTTGGTGCAGACAAACAAGATTACACCTTTACAGGCGCAGCTTGCCCAAAAGGTCCCGATGGCGGATGATATTACCGTGGAAGCCGATTCGGGTGGGCACACTGACAACCGCCCGCTTATATGCATGCTGCCTGCGTTCATTGCCTTGCGTGACCAGGTGCAGGAAATTCGTCAATATATCCAGTCGGTGCGGATTGGCGCAGCCGGAGGCATAGGTACTCCGGAGGCTGCGCTGGCAGCTTTCACGCTGGGAGCAGCCTACGTGGTTACGGGTTCAGTCAATCAGTCCTGCCTGGAATCGGGCGCTTCGGAGCATACCCGTAACCTTTTGGGGCAGATGGAAATGGCGGATGTTGCCATGGCTCCCGCGGGAGACATGTTCGAGATGGGAGTAAGGGTACAGGTCCTCAAGCGTGGTACCATGTTCGCAATGCGGGCGCAAAAGTTGTACGAACTTTACACGCGCTATGGTGCTTGGGAAGAGGTCCCGCAACAGGAACGTGAAAAAATCGAAAAAACTGTTTTCAAACGTGACTTTGAGTCCATTTGGGATGATACGGTCAAATTTTTCATGGAACGTGACCCGCGCCAGGTGGAACGGGGCAATGCCAACCCGAAAGATAAAATGGCACTCGTTTTTCGATGGTATCTGGGGTTGTCTTCACGCTGGTCAGTAGCGGGGGAAAAAGGGCGTGAGATGGATTATCAGATCTGGACAGGCCCTTCCATGGGCGCCTTCAATAATTGGGTCAAGGCCACTTACCTGGAAGCGCCCCAGAACCGCCACGTAGTGGATCTGGCAATCCACATTTTGAGGGGTTGTGCCTTCATGCAGCGGGTCCGGTCCTTGGAAATGCAAGGGATTGTCTTTCCGGTAGCTTTGCAGCGATACATCCCAACGCAAGTTCTCCAGTAAAAAGAGGCCTGATTTGGATTTCGTTCCTTACAGCGACAATTTCCGGAGCTCCCAAACCATTATCCGATAGATTCACCAGGTAAAATTGATAAGTTGGGGGTAAAAAATGTCCCAAGTCGCCAATTTCGGCATCCTTGTAAGTACTTGATCGTTGTGCTACAATCATTTTGCCCATCGCTCAAAAGAGCCAATTTGGTTTGAATTCAGAAGAAACACCCATCCAAAAGAGGTAAAAGAAATGTTTAACCATTTGCGCAGATTCTTTGTTGTCAATTTGGCACTGGCTCTCGCCCTGATTGGAAGCGGAATATTACAACCTTCAATCCAGGCGCAAGCAGCTGCGGCGTTACCAAATATGAACGTGACACTCCTTTCAGGCGGCAGTTTTTACACGTCGACGGTTTACACTGGCAATAAACTCACTCTTCAGGCTTTAGTCCAAAATTCCGGAAATGTGCCTTTACAGATTGTTGCCAACCTGACTGCCCCGTCCGGTTGGGATGTTAACGATAAATATGATAATTGCGGCACTCTGGCTGTCGGAAGCTTGTGTACACTTACCTGGGTGTTCACTCCACAGGTCAGCGGACAGGTTTATTTAAGAGTATATGTCCGTGGTAATTATACGGATTCCAACGGCAATGCCAACCGCATTACTGGATCACCGGCGTTTCTGTTCAACGTATTGCCCACTTATACGTGGCAAACCCAGTCTAATGGATCGATCGTCACAAACACCAGCACTGTGCCTCTGGCCCCTTTGTATCCTACGATGAATGTGACGCTCATTGGTAATGATATCGCTACCTATGCAGAAACGGTACCTACTGGAAAACAGTTTATCTTCCGTGCCCGGGTTGAAAACTCCAGCTTTGTTCCTCTACAAGTTGTTGCCAATCTGGCCGTCCCCAATGGGTGGGGGGTGACCCAGAATCCATTCAATGATTGCCCCAGCACTGCCAACCTGGCCCACAAGCAGACATGCACGATCAGTTGGTATTTCAATCCATTGGTCGCCGGGCAAGTGTTTTTACGAGTCTACGTGCGTGCTTATTACATAGATCCTTATGGCAATACCCAGCGGATTACCGCGGCGCCAGCCTTTATCGTCAACGCGTACAATAAATAATCGTCTGCTTGAATATCTTGAAAGGCGATCAAGAGAGGCACGATTATCGTGCCTCTCTTTCTATCTTCAAAGCCTCTCGGCTCCAAACCGGTAAGGTGCTTGATTGCTGTTTATCATTCAATCTGCTTTTCCACCAACTGGGCTGATTGGATTTCTGCCTGCGTGGCTGCAAATCCAGCCAAAGTGAGTATGAAAGGATCCCTGCGCTGCCACCAGCCTGCCCAAATCCGGTCGCTGGCTGGCTTTTCTCCAATCTGGATCTTTTGCCATTTGCCGTGATCTTTGCCAGTGGGTAGGAGACCATCCAGACCATGCACTTCCACCATGCGTGTATCCCTGCGCAGACCCACGCCCAATGCTTTCAGCATGGATTCTTTTGCGCTCCAGATCAGTGTGACAACTATTGCCCTTGTTTCAGCCGGGTAGTTGTTCACCAGCTGCCGTTCAAAAGGGGTAAAGTAATCCAGGATGAACGTTTCAGTGCGCGCTTCGACCTTTTCCAGGTCAGTACCAACTTGCAGGTCCAAACCGGTCGCCAGTGCACATAATGCCAAGTTTCCGCTGTGGCTGATGGTCAGGCATTCCGCCGGTGCATCCCTGTCAGGAAGTTGGATATATGGAGCGCCCTCCGGGGCGTTACAAATCTCAATTTGGTTCAAAGAGAAATGCCGATATGCCAGGATACTATGGGCCAGGAATTTGGCGGTCCAGCGTCCCAGAAGCCATTCATCACGCCGCTTGGGGAATCGAAATGTGGAATACTTCTGGAATTCGGCAGGGGAGAGAAATCCCCTGGCTTCCAGAGCTGCTTGATGAGAGTCAACCAGCGTCCAGTAAATAGGGGTAGACATAATACTTGTAGTGTAAAAAAACCGCCCGCAGCCAACTGCGGGCGGAGTGGTTCTTCGTAACCAATTCAGGAGTTCTTCATCAACTCCTTCAAGGGCGCCAGCAGGTTTGGTTCGACTGTCACCGGCAGGGGGGTGGTGCGGTATTCCTTTAACTCCAGATAAAGCCGGCCTTGGGAGTCTACCACACGAGCATCGAAATGCAGTTCCCCATTCCCGGAACGGAACGGCTTTACTTCGGCATAGATTGCTGCACCGTTGACATTTTGGTGGTAAAGGGTCAGGCTTTCAATGGAGCGAGGCAAAGCCATGATGCCGGTCTTGCCAATTTCCCAGATTCCGGCGGTCTGGAAGCATAACTCCACCAGGGTGGGAGTGCTGAGCAGGGCATGCTCTCCGTTGGTGAAGGCAGGCAGTTTCTTATTCAACTTGCCAAGCACGTTCTCACCGGAGCGCTGCACCCCTTCCAGAACCTGGAAGGCGGGACCGTGGAAATACAAGTGGTAGATATCTTCAGCCTGAACGGTATAGCTGGCATTCCAATTGGGGATATTGGTGCTGGTTTCCTGCACTTCCGGTTCATGCAACTTCAGGTGGACCTTGCCGCTGAAATGCTGCATATGTTTTTCGGCCCCAGTCTTCATGAGGCGGCTCGATTCCAAAGTAACATAAACCACAAGTCCATCCTGCTCTCGCATTGCGCGTGCCCGCCATGTCACCCGGCGTGGCTCCTTGCGGTAGAATTTGAACGCTGCCAGGAAATGGATATCCTCCAGTCTACCCACATCAAGCCCGTCTTTATTGGAGGCCAGTACCGAACCGATATGTTTGGCGGCGACGGAAAAGCCTTCAATGCCCATCACACCTGGCAGGACCGGTATGCCATTCATGCTATGATCGTACAGGTAAGGCTGGGTTTTCGGGTCGAGCTCGGCTTCCAGGGTCAGGCCCCGGTTAAGATCGAAATCGCTCACGTCGCTGAGCATGCTGTGTACCGGCTGACCAGTGCGCAAAGCGCTATCGGCCTTTATCAGGTTTAGGCCTCCGTGCGGGCAGCGTGCTTCGAGCAAGGTACCCAAAGAACCGGCGATGATGGCTTCCCCGGTACTGGCCAGAAGTTCGGCCTGTACCATCGGGGCCGCCTGTTCGGGTGGAACCAGGTCGATCCCGGCCATTTTCATCAAGGTGGGGATGTTACCGCGCGTAGCCATGCCCACACCGCCCCAGGCACTCCAGTCAATGGCAATGGCTTTGATTCCAGGGTACTGGTTGCGGATGGCAGAGGTGATCTTGCATAACAGGTCGTTTGCGGCGGCGTAGTCCGTCTGGCCGGAGTTCCCAAAGCGTCCAGCCACCGAAGAGAAGAAAACCACACCGCGTGGGAGCATGTCCCTGGTTTCCATGGCTTTGAAAAGATTGAAGAAGCCGACGGCCTTGACCGATACCACCAGCCGGAATTCCTCGATCGGTTTCATTTCCAGTTTACGGCTGCGTTCCATTCCGGCCGCGTGCAGGAAGACATCGATATGGCCTTCAACATCCTTGATTTTCTGGATGGCCTCATCGATCAGAGCAGGATTCGTCACATCACAGGCTAGATAGTGCGCCTTGCCGCCCAACTGTTCGATGATGCCCAGGGTTTGCAAGGTGGTGGCGGAACGCTCGATACCAAACAGCGCGCCTTCCACTTGCACCGGGGTTGGTTTTTTTCCGTCCCGGGTGAGACGGGAGATCAATTCGTTCTTCAGCCCTTCGCGATCGCTGGCGAGCCGCAGGATATCCGGGTCGTCCACCGCAGGCAATGGGACACGGTCGAGCAGGTAGAAGGTCCCTTGCGTGGCCCGTGCCAGGTCCTCAACAATCGGGCGGATGATTCCACCGGAACCACCCGATATCAGGAAAACGCTGCCTTGTGCCAGGGTAAAGTTCTTTTCTGCCGGCAGGGGTTGTTCTACGGTGGCAATGCCATAGCGTAAGTCCTTCTCCCAGCCAATTTCCAGCGCCCCGGGATCTTGCAGGGTTTCATCGACCAGGTGGGCAGCGATGACTGCCGGTTTGGCGGTTGTTTCGAAGTCCACGATCTTGACGAAAGCTTTTTCCCGTTCGCGTGATACAGCCTTGGCAAAGCCGCTGACTGCGCCTCCCAGCGGGGCAGAAGCGCCTTCGGCGGAATAGCCGTGCAACCCGCCCAGGTGCGTGGCGCATACCAGGAAGGCTTCTTCGGGCAGCGCTTTCATGATAGTGTACAAGCTATACAGCCGTTCTTCCAGACCGGCTTGCCAGTCTTTGATACTCATCTCGGCCAGTCTGGGCTCGATCTCCAATGCAGGCAGGAAGTACACGCCTGCGATGGGACCTTCTGACAACCAGCCGTTCAGTTTGGCGCCAATATCTTCGAGAGTCAGCCGGGCACTCAGGCGCAGGACATCCACTTTCCGAGCGGCGAGTTTCCGGACGAGCGGTTCGGCGGTTTTGGTTTTGCTTTCCACCACGAGGACTCGCTGACCTTCACTCAGTTCAATGCCGGTCTGAGTACACAGGTCCAGGCGTGGACGCAGGGCCGGCACGGGGACGCGCCGCACAATGCTGGTAGCCACTTCGCTCATGCCGAGGTCAGGCGGTACCACATGTGCTGGCGCGGCGGCTTTCCTGATGGCTTCTTGGTGAGCCTTTATCTCCACTTCCACAAATGCCATTACCTTGGCAAGCGTGTTGTATTCGGAAAGACGCAGGTCTTCACGCCGCGGAATGTCGAAATGTTCCCGGATGGATGCAAATAGTTCGGCTTGCTTGACGGTGTCGATGCCCAAATCGGCCTCCAGATCCAGGTTCAAGTCGAGCACTTCGAAAGGGTAACCCGTCTTCTCGGAGACCAGTGTTAAAACGTAGGTCTTGATTTCCTGTAATTCATCCTCAGGTTCACTTGGTACTGATGCCTGCCCGTCGACGGTTTTTTGGGGTGAGGGAGGGGGAGCCGGTGTAACAGCAACCTGCACCGCTTGGGCTAAAGGAGCGACAATCATGGCAGGTACCGGGGTTTCAACTTCGGGTCCGCTCTTCGTTTCCAATGGGGTAACAGGTTTCAGGGCATCTTCCATGAAATGAATCACTTTGGCGAGTGTGTTGTATTCCGATAGATGCAGATCTTCACGGCGGGCGATGCCATATTGCGCGCGAATGGCAGCAAACAACTCAGCCTGTTTGACGGTGTCGATACCGAGATCGGCTTCCAGATCGAGGTCCAGGTCAAGCACTTCGGTCGGGTAACCGGTCTTTTCACTGACGGCAGAGAGCAAATAAGTTTTAATCTCTTCGGTGCTTGGAAGGACCGCAGTGGCGGCTTTTATCGGCTCAATCACGGCCGCGACCAGCGCATCGGACTGGGAGATAGACCGAGCAGCTTCCAGGGGTACGGGTGCCGAACCAAGCGACTCCTCCACGAAGCGGAACACTTTGGCAAGCGTGTTATAGTCCGAAAGCCGCGAGTCTTCGCGCCGGGCAATGCCATATTGCGCGCGGATGGCGGCAAACAACTCGGCTTGCTTGACAGTATCGATGCCAAGATCGGCTTCCAGATCGAGATCAGGGTCAAGTACTTCCTTGGGGTAACCGGTCTTTTCGCTGACAGCGGCAAGAACATATGCCTTGATCTCCGACTGATTGACGGGAGTGGGGGTAGCGGGAACAGTTGTCTGTACCGGAGCAACCAATTGGGTGATCGGCTGGGATGGGCCTGTTTAACGGTATCGATGCCAAGGTCGGCTTCCAGGTCCAGATCCAGGGCGAGTACTTCAGCCGGGTATCCGGTCTTCTCGCTGACTACAGTCAGAACGAAAGTCTTAATCGCCTCTATATCAGCGGGTTGGGTTGCAACAGGCTGCGTTTTCAATTCAACAGGATTGGCCGTCAAAGGCTGGGCGACAGGCAGGGGCTGGCTGGTGGATGCGTTAGAAGAGATTGGCAGCTTCGACGCCCATAGGGTGGGACCCTGTCCAAACTGCCAATGTGAAGCGACCGGTTTTTGAGTAGGTACACCCTGGTTTTTGATATGCAGGGTGCGCTGGGAAATTTCAAGCTCGGTGGCCGGATAACCGGAGACGTCCGAGAGCCAGCGTGAATAGATGGTGTTGTCCACACGCTCGCCCTGTCCGGGAATCTTGCGCAGCAGAGACATGGCAATCTGGGAGCCGAAACCGGCGCCAAGACGCAATGAGAACTGTATCGGGTACTTGCCGCCGTGTGACAGGTTCAGGTCGCCCAGTTCGGGGTCCGGCTCAAAGCCTTCCTGGATATTAGCGATGGGAGGAACGATGCCGTACTCGAGTGCTTTAACAGCCACTACATCTTCCACACCGACACCCATGGTGTGGCCGGTGAAGCCCTTGGTGTTGGCGATGATGACCTGGTTGGCCTGGTCGCCAAAGGCGTCACGCAGTGCATGGATTTCGGCAGCCGCGCTGCCACCACGTGCCGGGGTATACGTTTCGTGGGAGACAAACATGGTCTCAGCCGCGATCTGTCTGCGGGAAATGCCGAAACGTCCTTCGGCGGTCTTGAGCAGCGTTTCCATGACCTGGCTGACGTGGTTTACGTTCAGGCGGGTGCCATGATAGGCGCTGTTGGCTATATTGGTGGATAGAACTTCGCAGATGGCACGCATACCGCGCTCGCGCACGGCGTCTTCCGACTCAACCACGAGGGCGGCCGCGCCCATGCCGATGATCATCCCATTGCGGCGACGGTCGAAGGGCAGGGCCGCCAACCGCAGATTGCCTTCCGGCGTGGCAGCCCCACTGGCCATCAGGCTTGTGCCGATCCACTGTGCGAGATGGCCACTAATGACATCGTCTCCGGCGATGATGATCACACGGCGGGCGCGTCCCAGCCGGATCCAATCCTCTGCGATGGCGACGGCGTGCGTTGTGGAAGCGCAGGCGGCGTTAACGTGCGTGTTGGGCCCGCGTGCCCCGATATATTCGGCGAATTGGGAATGGCCCATGGTCAGGACACGGAAAACGTAACGCCGGTCGAAATGATAGTCGAGGCGGGCGGCTTCGGCCTCCAGTTCGGCAATGCGTTTTTCAAAGGAGGCTTTTAGGCCCGTTTGCTGTGCAGGCACCAGACCGGCCATGTTGCGAAGTTCTTCTATTTGTTTGGCCACCATCTGGTTCTGGTAGAATTTGTCCGCTTCGTCTGCCATGCAGTCGAGACCCGGGAAGGCCGAAGCGAAGATGATGCCGGTCTCGTCAGCCAGCGGTTCGGGTAATTTCCAGCGGTCAGGCAGGTAGGAACCGGTGCTGGTTGGCTTGTAAGCCATCACTAATGGGATACCGGCGTCGCGCAGAGCTTCAATCCCGGCTGCGATGGCCAGTTGGGTGGAAATATCGATCGCTTCCAGGCGGTCCTTTGGCATCCCGAACTCGGTTGCCGGGTCGAAAGTGCCACGCTGACCGGCAAGTTTGAGGGTCAGTTCCATATCGTCGATGGTCTGCATGATTGCCCCGGCTTCGCTTTTTACCAAACGGGTCGGGCGTTTATCGAGCATCCCCTGGCGGGTCTTTTCCGGCAGCGGCTCAATGCGCATATCGCCGTTCAGAATATCCTGAATATTGTTGTCATCGAAGACGTGTTTGCCGCGCCCGGGCAGGCCCAGGCCGGCACCGCTGATGACAACTGAACCGGTGATGGGCAGGCGACCGTCCATAATGGCTCCTTCTCCGGCTGACACCATGTCAGCCGTAATGGTTGGGGATGGGATTTCGATGGAAGCAGGTTCAGCGACAGCTACTGGCTGTCTGACTTCAATAACCGAGGCGGACGTATTCCCGGCAGAGGACATCCCAGTTGTTCCGTTCACTCCGGCAGCATACAAGCGGCCCAGCGCTTCGTTTATGCTGGGGATGTCGCCCTTGCGGGGATGGTTGGTGGAGAACACGCTGATGTCTTTGTGTTCTTTCAGGATGTCTGCCACCAGACCACTCAGGACGCGCTTGGGACCCACCTCAACGAAAATACGGGCACCCTGTTCGTACAGTGTGTTAACGCCTTGCACAAACTGGACCGGCGATGCCACCTGCGCGGCCAGGATGTCGAGGATTTCCTCATGTTTCGTGGGATAGGGTTTGCCGGTTACATTGGCAATGATTGGAATTGTTGGGGCCTGTATGTTCATGCGCGCGATAACCTTGCGTAGCGGTTGGCTGGCCGGGGCAACGATCCTTGTATGGAAAGCGTGCGAGACAGCGATTTTGGTGGCTTGCAGGCCTGATGCCAGAAAAGCGGCGATGGCCGCATCCACTGCAGCGGTTTCCCCGCCGATGACGCATTGCACCGGGCTATTGATGTTGGCGATGACGACATAACCCTGGATGGTTTTAAGGATGCGTTCGACCTCGGCCAGGGGTGCCGAGACGGCGGCCATACAGCCGTTGTCCTCGGCTGCGACTTTGGCCATTTCCTGCCCGCGCGCGCTCACCACCTGAAGGGCTTCTGACAGATTCAGGATGCCGGAAGCCACCAGAGCAGCATATTCGCCCAGGCTGTGTCCAATGACCAGATCGGGTTTGAATCCGTACTTGGCCAGCACCCGCAGCAGTGAAACATGCACTGCCAGCAAGGCCGGCTGTGTGATTTCGGTGCTGCGGAGTTTCAGTTCCGCCTGTGTGATGGTATCATCCTTCCCATCCACAAAAACATAACTGGAGATGGGCCGGCCCAGGATGGGAGTCATGATTGCATCGGCTTCGCGGAAGGTCTCAGCCACCAGCGGTTCAACGGTACGCAGGTCGCGCAGCATGTTCACATACTGCGAGCCCTGCCCAGGGAACAGGAAGGCCAGCTTGCCGGGCCGCCCACTTCCACGGTAAATGCCCTGAACGCCCAGGGCTAGCCAACCGGCCGGAGCGTCTGTTTCGAGGGCTTTGAACGCTTTTTCCGCGCGCTGGATGAATTCCTTCAAATCCTCATAATCAATCACCAACCGTTCAGACTGACCCAATTGCTGCGGAGTTGGACAGATATTCACAGGCAGGTGACCCAGTTTGGCCTGATGGAGCAGTTTTGCCAGAGACTCGCTTAGTACCGAGGCGGACTCTGCTCCTAGGAAAAGCAGCCCGCGGTAGGGTTTTAGATCTACGGGAATGGCCTGTGCGGGAACTTGCAAGTCTGCGCCCGGAAATACAGCTGATTCTTTTGTCAGCACACCCGGCAGGTATTCCTCCAGGACCACATGGAAGTTGGTCCCGCCAAAGCCAAATGCGCTGACTCCAGCCCGGCGTACTTCACCGGAAGGCACTTCCCAGGGATGTGTCTGGGTGTTGACGTAGAAAGGTGATTGTGAAAAATCTATTTTGGAATTGGGCTGGTCGAAGTTGACCGAGGGT
The DNA here is from genome assembly GCA_050014055.1 of Anaerolineales bacterium. GTDB lineage: Bacteria > Chloroflexota > Anaerolineae > Anaerolineales > Villigracilaceae > UBA877. The sequence continues at coordinate 28,146 of JBEKEB010000043.1, forward strand.
GGCAGGATATGATCGTACAAAGCCAGGGTTGCTTTGAGCAATCCGGCTGCACCGGCCGCGCTTTTAAGATGCCCAAAATTGGATTTGACCGAGCCGAGTGCCACACTACCTGGCTTGAGGCCGGACTGACCGAAGATGATGTTGAGACTGGTCACTTCAGCCAGATCGCCGACCGGCGTGGAGGTACCGTGGCCTTCAATTAATCCAACTGTCGAGAGCGGGATGGCAGCATTTTTCCAGGCGCGCTGGATGGCGCGCTGCTGGCCGAGCGGGTTGGGAGCGGTGATGCCTTTTCCCTTGCCGTCGCTGCTGCCGCCGATGGCGCGGATGACTGCGTACACCTTGTCACCGTCGCGTTCTGCATCCTCCAGCCTTTTGAGCAGGAAAATGCCTGTGCCTTCTCCCATCACAAAACCGTTGGCGCCCTCAGCATACGGACGGGAACCATCCGGGCTGAGTGCACCGATCTTGCTGAACTTGACGAAGGATTCGACACCCATGCTGCGGTCCACGCCGCCAGTCAGGACTGCATCGAATTGGCCGAAGCGCAAACCGTCAACGGCACTCTGTAGGGCTGCCAGGGAGGATGCGCAGGCAGCATCGGTCACGAAGTTGGGGCCGGTGAAATTAAACACATTTGCCACCCGGCCGGCGATGATATTGGAGAGTTCGCCCGGCATGGTGTCTTCGGTAATAGCCGGCACCAGGGAATGGACACCGGATGTCAACCCCTGGATCAGAGCAAATTGAATGTCTGCTGAAAGATTCTGGAAGGCCGGGGAGGCAGACAGGGAATCGATATATTCGGGCAGATGGATGCGGATGGTGGAAAGATAATGTTTCTCTCCGCCCATGGAATTACCCAGTATGACCGCCACACGATTCGGATCTAGGAAACGGGAGGGGTAGCCGTAATCCTTCAACGCCTGGTAACATGCAGATATGGCCCACTGCTGGACTTGATCGATCTGTTCCTGAATGCGGGGCGGGATGGCGATCCCCATTTTGGCGGGCTCGAAGTTAAAGCCGCGCACCCAGCCGCCAACCTTGCTGTAAGTCATGTCAGGAGCAGATGGGTCTGGGTTGTAGAAAAGCTCCGCTTTCCAGCGGTCTGAAGGCACATCGGTGATCGAATACCGGCTGGCCTGGATGTTCTTCCAAAATGTCTGTACGTCGGGCGCATCCGGCAGGATGGCTCCCAGGCCGACGATGGCGATGGCTGGATTTTCACTCATGATTTCCTCTTTTTTTGATATTCAATCAAACTGCACCAGTAAAGCACCCTTTTCGACTTGATCCCCTGATTGGACAGTCACTTTGGTGACCTTGCCTGGGCGCGGGGAACGCAATTGCATCTGCATCTTCATGGATTCGAGTACCACCAGAGTCTGCCCCTTTTCCACTGTATCCCCCTCATGGACGGGTACATCCACTACCAGCCCGTGCATCGGCGCG
>JBEKEB010000044.1:0-24006 GCA_050014055.1 Anaerolineales bacterium
TAACAAACCGAGGTGGTTCTGGTCACGCCAATCAACTTTAATATTCTGGTTGCATCCCGGCGGGGCAGATCAGGCACCCAATTTTGTAACGTTGCAATGGAATCCTTCACAAGCGAGGCATTCTGGGAGAGATTGGAAACCGGTTTCAGGCTTGCGATGGGAATGGTATAGTTGTTCATTTTAATGTTTCTTATACGTTCCAGCGCATGTACCAGCCGGTCAGGCAGGGAAATATAGCGAAGATTGGCCTGCTGGTTACTGGCATCGCTGAGAGCGATGGCGCAGCGCAACCCAAGTTTGGCCAGCTCATTCCCCAAGGTCTGCAATACACCATCCGGGTCGGCCGCCACTGCCGCGCGCGCATTCACTTGCGCCAGCGCGCGGATGAGGGAATTGGATCGTTCCAATTGCTGGGTCTGGTAATGTTCCGCCAAGACGGTCCGCAGGCGTTGAATGGCGGTAGCCAGCTGGCCGGCAATAATGGTCAGCAGTTCCTCGTCTTGGCTAGTAAAGGCATTGGTATAGGTACTTTCCGCATTTACAACGCCAAGCATTTTTGATTCGAGGATAAGCGGCACGCATAACTGTGAGCGCGTCAGCGGATAGAGGCATAAATAATCCGGCGATTCCGAAACATCGTTCACCCGCAACGGTTTCCCGGACATGGCGACCGCTCCCGCCACCCCAACCCCCATAGACACGCGTGCCAGGCCTTCATTACTTCCAATCCGGTAAGAGGAATGCAAATAAAGTTCCTGAGTCGATTCATCCAACAGAAGGATTCCAAAGCTATCTGAAAAGAGGCGTTGCCCAATGATCATGGTAATGTTGTCAATCAACTGGTCTTCGTTGGCTGATTCGGTGGCAGCCGTGGCAACGGCATGTAATACTGACATTTGTTCGGCGCGTGTCCGCTCGGTATTCAACAAACGGGCATTTTGGATGACGGCTGCAACCTGTCTGCTGAGGACATCCAGTAGGCGGGTATCATCGTCAGCGAAACCGTCCGGTTTATTTGCAACCAGAATTACTCCCAACAGATGTTCCTGGATGTCCCACAGAGGCGCAGCCAGCATGCAGTTTACCTTCAAAGGCTGGGCAAATGGAATAAACTCTGGCAGGATTTCCGTCGCGGAATTCGCCCGAAATATGCCGGATTTCGAAAAATCCCAAACTGTCTTATCCTGTTCCGGTACGTAATGCAGAACCGCCAAGGTTTTTTCCTCCAGGCCGTAAGCGGAGCGTTGCGGAAGGAGTTCATGCGTGGCAGCGTTATAAATATATATGATGCACATTTTGACGCCGATCACGCCAGCCAGGGTTTCGGTCAGCTGGCCATAGGTCCGGGGGGCATCTCCGTTTAATGTGAAAGCCCGGGAGATGTTGTGGAGGCCGGACAGTTCGTTGACCCGGTGATGTGCCTCTTTCAATAACGCTGTGCTCCGAAGGAACTTTTCCTGGTTTCTTCGGCCAAGCTCCCTCAGCCGTCCCACGATCAGACTGGTTGCCATGGCAGTTGCCAGGCCCAGCAACTCGCCCGGAAGAATGGCGATTGGGAAATTTCTCCCATTCAGAAATACCATGATCAAGACATCAATGGCATAAAGTGCAAAGGTGAACAAGAGCCCCGCCCACATGCCATAAACCCATACCCCGATCAGGATGGGGATGAAGCCGAGAGTTGCAATTGGCTCGCCAAAGAGGGGATATAAGAAAGCAAACGCAGCAAAGAAAATGATAAAAGACGCCGCAACCGTAAAGAACCTGCCGCGCGGAGTGCAGAGAAATGTTGCCTGTCGCTTAAGAACCGGAAAATTGTGCATTGCAAATGATTAATTAAAGAGAATCTTGCATTTTGAGTATGTTCACTCAAAATGCGGTTATCCTATAATTCCTGGTTATACCCTAATTTCATACCCGCCCCTTGCAGTAGAATTTACAATCCCTTTACATGTTCACCAGGTTTGGATCCATCGTATATTGCCACCAATTGTTGACCACACCACTGGTCCGCCCGGCAACTTTGGGCAGGTGGTTCAGCCACCATTTGTGGAGAATGTGCATGTCCCCATTGCCCCATTCATCCGCGTTGACCTCACGAATATCATTCTTGAAGACTGGGAAATTGTACCAGTCATAGCAATTGCTTGGCACTTTGCGGGGATTGTTGTAATCATAATCCACATCAGCATTGGGAGGAAAATGAACATCTCCGACCTGGGCCTTTCCAGGCGCCACCTTGTCATAAAGAGCAAATTGGGCATAGAGGTTGGCAGGTCCCTGTGTTTTCGAGAAGGTCTGAGTCAGAATGGATTCGACGCGGTGGCCGAAGGAATGAAGCATTTCCCCTACTCCCCGCTCGGAGGAAAAGCCCATTACGACGAACCGCCGGCTGCAACCAGTGGACCAGGTCTGGGGCTGGGAATTACACCAGAAAGAGCCCGCTCCGCACATGGTTGATTCATAGAAACCGGCCTGCGGGAAGCCGAACAGCCAAACCTCGTCAATTTCGCGATCGATGATGCGCGGGATGACATTCAGGCCGGTCAGGATGGCCTGGTAATTGGCATATTCAGGCTGGTGGGCCGGTTGCGTTTTATTGATTACCGCCAGATACGATTGGGCATCGTAACGATACCCGTCGGTTAACGCCGGAAATTCATTCAGCTCGACCCGATCGACAATCTCGAAACGCGCAAGTCCGCCGCTGACTTCCAGGATATCCTGGATAAAAGTATTCGACAGATCGTCAGGGTTGTTCCAGTTCATGCTTTGAATGATTTTTGTTCCGGAGGCAGCATCCATCACTGGGTTATAGATCACCAATAATACCCGCGAGGTTTCAATACGGACCGGCTCGGTGGTGTTGTCTGGCGGAATGAGGGGTTGCACCGGTGTGACGACACCGCTGGAGGGCTTCAGGATCCTGAACAGGCTGAGCAGGAAATCCCAGAAAGATGGTTTTTTATTCCCGGATGGGGCGTTCATCTCTCCTCCTAAGGGAGGTCAGTAGCAAAATATACCTGATTGCCAATGCTGAAGAAAAGATCCCGATTTGAGCTGATAGTCATGGCCGTAGCCGGGCCATTGAATAAAGCGCTGTCTTGCCCCATGCCTGCCCGGAACTGGCCGCGCATTTCCAACGAATTCGGCCTTGGGCTGAAATAATAGATTGCGCGCGTCAGCGGTTCAAGCATATACAAGGATGGGTCGGGGGCGGAGGCAAAGGCCATCTGGGTGAAGATGGCATCGTTGATGATCGGGCCGGGCTGCCGTTCGGGACGCGTATCCACATAAGTGACCGGGTCGGCACAACGCATCGGAACGACATTGTAGCGCGTCAGGGGACAGGCGGTAACGTGACCATCCTGGAAAAGCATATACAAGTCCGAATCGTTGGCAGCCAGGTCGATGGCGCTATTCATGGACTGCGGCACCTGGTCTCCAAAGAACATGACCGGCAAGTCTGTGAATTGACCGGAGGTCCCGCTATATTGCCAAATGGCGTTAGCCGCCGGATCAAGCACATAGAGATTCTTGCCAGCGGCATCCAACGAAAATGCCGAAATACTGCGCCAGCCGAGTTGGGGAGGGTCAAGGGAAACGGCTACCGGGTCGCTCTGGCCGCAATAAAGCAGGTTCCCTTTACCATCCATTGCCAGGACGCTGGCGTTATAAGAATTATTCAAGGGCAAGACTTGCAAATCCACCAGAGCGCCCACAGTGATTGTGCCATATATGCCCGGCTCGCACTTGAAGTTCGTATCCACTTCGTAGGTCTGGCCATTCAGCGAAGCATGGATGACATCGCCGCGCGCGCCGTCCAACAGGTACAGATCGGCGTCGGTGGCAGCCATATGGCTGACTTGCACGGTGCTGCTCAGCGCAGTGACAATCGCCGGACGAAAATCCAGCCGCTGAATGCCATCCAATTGATCCAGGGCCGTCTGAGCCTCCTGGCGCAAGGTACTCGAAGCCTGTGTCGTCAGGCTCTTATCGGCCAGATCGAGATAGTAGATGGTGCTGTCCCAAGCGCGTCGCACATCGGCCGGATCGGTCTGGGTGCGCGCTTGGGCTGCCTGTACCGCTGCCATATCGTAATTCTGCGAATATTGCGCTGTGCGCCCGTAGTGAATGTAAACCGTCGCTGCAACTGCCACAATGATGATTGGAACCACGATGGCGAATAATGCCATGTTTGATCTGGAAACTTCTACGTTTTCATTTGAATCAGGCATAAGGGCTGGCAGGAATTTCCCGATGGCCTGGGATATTCCCTGCGCGCCTGCCCGGGCGGCATGGATGACCTTTGCTAGCCCGCCGAATATTTCCTGCCGATAGCGGGAAGGCGGGCGTTTGATATCAGGCAGGCCGGTTGGATTGTGCGGGGAAACAAAACGTCCCGTGCTTCTGGCCGGGCGCGGCGCCGGTCGAACAGGTACAGGCAGAGGGTGGCGACCCCGCTCCGGCTGCCCAGCTGGCGCAGTGGAAGTAATGGCGCTTTCCGGCGAACCATCCGCACCAGGCGGGACGGCAACCCCCGGCCTGGCTCCTTCCGAGATCAGGCGGGTGAAACGACTGGAGGGAATCCCACTCTCCACCCTCGAGGTGGGTCTGGCAGGCGCAGGCGGCTGTGCGGGTACATTGGGAACCGCAGCCGGTTGGCCGTTTTGCTCCGGCACGCCAGCCGGTACTGACTGTTCCGGGCTGGTTGGCGGGTTCAGAACGGGCGCTGGATCTGCCGAAACCGACTTTTCCGGGACTGGCGGCAGCTCTTTCAGGATGTTCAAATTCCCCTTACCAGGTTGCGCCTGCACCAACACCGCGTTCAAATCTTTGTCTGGCGTGCTTAGAAGTGCCCGGCGGACTGTGTCGAAAGAAAAGTTCTTTTCCCCAAGCAGTGTGGCATCCCAACCGGCTGGCAGGTTGGGACAGAGCACCAGCAAATCGCCGGCGTGTAAATCGACTTGTGAGAAATAGAGTGGGGTGGCCTGGCCAATTCCCAATCCATGACCTGCAATCTGCTCGTCATGGATTTGCCGGGCTTCATTGCCATTGAGATGGAAAACATGGGTTGGACCGCACTGGGCAAAAACGAACTGCGTCCCGCGCAACACCCCCAGAATCAACCGTCCGAGAATGTATTCGCCCTTGCCGGTGGTGTGCAGGTTACGCCCGACCAGAGCCTGGTTTAGTACCCCGGCAGCCGTACGCATGGCAAAAGTCAGCGACCCGGAGGTCTGGTAAAAACGCTGGGAAGTCTGGGTTATGAACTGGTTGTAATCGGCGGTTGAGAAACTCGTATTGCCTGAAAGGGTCAGGTAGACGAGCAAACGGTCGGCTTCGCGGCCATGGGCGGTGCGCCTGGGAGGCGTCATGGCCACCAACCCGGGCAATTGAAGCATTTCCTGGCCCTGAATACGATGGAAGGGGAAAAGATTGAGATCTAACTCGGCAGCCACACCCCCATTATAACTGGTAAAATCGCCGCATGGAATTTTCCCTTCACAATGACTTTTCTGATCTGACCCGGCTGGCCAAGGATTGGAACACGCTCCTGGCCGAAAGTGCCACTCACGTCCCCTTTTTGCGGTATGAGTATCTTTCAGCATGGTGGGAAACCCGCGGCGGAGGCGAATGGCCCGAGTCTGAATTGGCCGTCGTGACGGCCCACCAGGATGGACGACTGGCCGGGATAGCACCTATGTTCTCCACCCATAACCCGGATGGCGAACCCGCGCTGCTCCTGCTCGGCAGTATCGAAATTTCAGATTACCTGGATATCATCGCCCGACCCGGAGATTTGTCGTTTTTCATGGCCGGCCTGCTGGATTTCATCGCCCGGCCCGCCTCATTGGACTGGCAGCTGCTCGACTGGCACAACCTGCCTGAGACCTCGCCCACGCTCCCAGCCTTGCAGGTGGAAGCTGAAAAGTGCGGCTGGATTTTCTCCCAGGATCGGACTTATCATGTTCCGTCGATCCCATTACCAGGCGATTTCGAGACCTATCTGACGGGCATCGATAAAAAGCAACGCCATGAGATCCGGCGCAAGATGCGCCGCGCTGAGGAAAGCGGACGTGGCGTGCGCTGGTATATCGTCGAGGATGGTGTTTCGCTCGAAGCGGAAGTGCAGGCTTTCCTGGAAATGATGGCGGAAGACCCGGAAAAGGCCGCCTTCCTCACCGCTCCGATGCGCAGGCAGATGCATCTGGTCTGCCAGGCTGCTTTTGAAAATGGCTGGCTGCAACTGGCCTTCCTAGAAGCCGATGGACAAAAAGCCGCCGGGTATCTCAATTTTGATTACCTGAACCGCATCTGGGTTTATAACTCCGGAATGGACCGGCGTTACATGGATCTATCCGCCGGCTGGGTATTGTTGGGGCACCTCTTACAATGGGCCAACGAAAATAAACGCACCGAATTCGATTTCATGCGCGGAAATGAAGAGTATAAATACCGCTTTGGTGGGGTGGATGAATTCCTTGTCAGGGCGAGGGTGACACGCTAAAGGGTGCCTGATGCGCCCTGACAACCAGTGCTACAGATCGTCCGGAAACGCCACCCCAAAATCATCCTCGTAATCGAGAGCGTTGCAAGGATCGAAAAGCCAGGGCGCCCAAAACCAGGGGCAGCCAGAAGGTGACTGCACGGTATACCAGCCCTATCAGGACAGCACGCGGTAGGGGCACAGCCAGCGAGTTGAGCACCACCGGCAGGATGCTGTCGACAAGCCCAAGTCCGGAAGGTGTGGGCGACGCATACACGAACAGGTGCGCGACGCTGAACCCTCCCAAAAGGATTCCGCCGCTCACCGGGGTGTCCAGCGCCAGGAAAGCCAGAGTGAGCACCGAGATCAGCAGCACTTTGTTTATGAATGTAAATACCAGCGGCAGGAGGATTTGTCCCAAAGTGGCTGTGCGCAAGGAAGTAAAGCCTTCGGTCATCTCATCGGATAATGTGTACGCTGAGGCAACTTTCAGGGCATCCCTGTGCAGGAATGGATGTGCAAGGCGGTTGATCCAGCGCGCCAGCCAGGCCAGCAAATTCCCCAACTGGCGGGGGGAGCGGTATCCAATCATCATCCCGGTGACAATGGAGGCAGCCAACACCACCAAAAATCCCGCAGCCAATAGCTCGATCAGGTTTAATTTGCCAAGCTGGGCCAACGCGACAAAACCGATCGCCAGGGCCGCAAATAAAGCTACATACTCATAACACAGATACAAAATGCATGCCACCGTCACCCGCCCGGTCGACAGGTTACGTTGGTGCGCCTCATCAAGAAACACTGTCAACCCACCGATACCGGAGGAAGGCGTAACCAGGTTTACGAATGTAGCGGCAGTGACCATCAAGAAGAGGTTTCGTCCGCGTTCATGCAGCCCCACCAGCCTGTAAAGCGCCCAAAAAGTGGCTGTGGTGTTCAACAACAGCACTGCCTCGACGAAAACCGCTATGCCAATATAAACCGGTTTGCTCTGGCGCAGCGCTGCCAGGATGTTCTCAAGTTCCGCAAAGCTGAAAACGATATAAGCAAGCGCCAATAATCCTATGACAACCAGCAAGAACTTTCTCATAAAGGCCGGTTTTATTGAGGCGTTTTAGCCAGCCGGATCGATTCCTTGTAGGCTGTCGTCAGGAAAAAGTACAGCATAAGCAACGCAATGACGCCAACGAATAGATCATAGGGGTTGATGCCGGGATTGCCGAGCAATGGTATGTTTAGATGCCATAATTGCTTTCCAAAAAAGAACATGGCGGTGTTAAGCAATACCGCCAACACCCGCGCCTCTGTGGGCGCCAGCATCGCATAGGAGAGTCTAAATTCCCCGTCCACATAGGTGCGGAGGTACACCAACACAGACATCAGCAGAAAACCTACCAGCGCCAGGCTGGCCACATTAAAACTCACATAAGGCGAAAGACCCATGCCCAAAAATAATAATACCGCGGTGATCGAATCCGTAATATGATCGATGAAATACCCATAAATGGGGCGTTCAATATGGCGGTAGCGCGCCAGGGTCCCGTCCATACTGTCGCCGATCCAGTTGACTATAAAGCCAAGCGTGGCCATCCAAAGATATACGGGGTGATACCGGCTTAAGAGGTATCCGATAAAAGCAATAGCGCTGCCCGCAATGCCAATGGTCGTATAAATATCGGGGTTCATCCATTTGGGCGAGTGAACAGCCAACCACTTCAAGGCCGGCCGTTCAAGCGGCCCCAAAAGGCCATCATTAATGCGAGTATGGATCCTGGAATCGTTCAAACAGCACCTCCTCTGGTTGGCTATGAATACCTGGGAACATCCTGTACTGTCCCGGGCCAAACAGGTCGTGAAATAAGCCATTGTTGCGGATCGCGTTGGATGAATTTCTCCACCACGGCCAGCACCTTTTCAGCATTGAACTGCAGTTCGTCCGCCCGGTTGGGGTAAGGCTTCATTATAATCGGCGTGGAAGCGTATATATGTTGTTTCCCATCCTCCTCCAGGCGGCTACCCACCACCACTACCGGCACCTTTGCCTTCAGCGCCAGATAGATATAATGCGTTGGCAAGGCTGCCGGCAGGCCAAAAAAACGCGGCCTGGGATTATTTTCCGGGGCGGGGTGATCAATGCCAGTCATCACCATGCCACCCTGCTGTAATAAGCGGAGCGCCTGGAGCAGTCCTTTGACAGAACCGGGTACCATCTTTATACCCGCTTTCTGGCGGGTGTCAAATTCGATCTGGCGCCCTCCCTGCGGATTGGGGATGGTCAACACCAGAGGCTTGAATTGAGCCAAGCTCAGCCATTGCAAGCCCAGGTCAAAACCGAGCATGTGCAGCCCCGCCAACACCAGGCCTTGCCGGTCAAGCTCAGGACGGGCCAGGATGGCTTGAAAGGATGAGTCGATGCTGAACAACCGGTCAGCCGATTGAAGGTGTTGGTTGTAGTGATACAGCTCGTAGATCGAGCGGGCGGAGTTCCGAAAGACCGCCTGGACCGCCTGGTCCAAAAACCGAGAGGAGTCTGTTTTCCCTGCGATGACCCACTGATTGGCACGAACTGCCCTGGCCAGGTCAGTATCAGCGCGGGATGAGAGCCAGCGTGCAGTCAATCTGCCGATGGCATAGCCAAGCCCCGGGGGAGTAACCCGTGCAATGGAAACAGCAAACTTCAACGCTGTCTGACTGGTAATCAACCCTTGTGTGCTGGGTGCCATTGTTTCTTAAGAAAAAGGGAACCCGAGTCAAGCATGGTCCGGCTCTTTTCCTGCTTCCTGCGCTATTGACTCAGTTTCGCCAGGATGGCCGCGCGTATGATGTCGCAAGCCTGCTCCACTCCTGTACTTGAAGTATTCAGGCAGAGATCGTACAAACGGGCATCCAACCAATCCTGTTTTGTAAAAGATCGTATATAGGCGCTTCGTTCGGCATCGTTGGTTTCGATCATCCTGTCAGCCTCCCCAGGCGACAGGTGGAATAACGAGCACAGGCGCTGTATGCGGGCTGATCGATCTGCAAACACAAGCAAGCTAAAATTACAGGGATGATCGCGCAGAATATACTGGCAGCAACGCCCGATAAAGATGGCCTGGCTGTTTTCAGCAATGCGACTGATGGTTTCCGATTGGATTTGAAACAGCTCCTTATCCGTGGGGAAATATCGGTCAGTCATCAGGCTTTGGGTGGGATCCATCTTCTCAACCATGTGACCAAATGATTGCCAGAATGAGCTAAGCCGTTCTTCACGTCCTTCCAGCTCTCCCTCCAGAAGATTAAGCTTTTGGGAGACCTGTTGCAGGATCTCACGATCAATAAATGGGACGCCCAACCGCTCGGAAAGTTTTTGACCGATGACTGCGCCTCCGCTACCTATCTGGTGGTTGATGGTGATTACAAGAGGTTTTTCACAAGGTTTCATCATGCTGCTCCTGTTTGGGCAATCTTTTCCAAACCTCCCTGTCATAGGGATGCGCATCCGTCAATTCGCGGCCTGTTCCCTGCTTTTACAGCCTGCGTGATACCTCATCCAGTCGGGCCAGTTCCTCTTTGGTCAGCTGGAATTTCATTGCACCGGCGGCTTCCTCGGCCTGGCGGACCTTGGTGGCGCCCGGGATGGTCACGACGGTTTCACCGTTGAAGTTAATCACCCAGTTCAAAGCCACCTGCGCAATGGTGGCTGCGTACTTCCCAGCCATCTCAGCCATGGCGTTGATGAGAGGCCGCGTCCGCTCCAGGTTGCGCTGCATACCAGCTTTGCGGAAACCAGTCATGCGGCTCAACAGTGCCGGGTTCTGATGGTATTTCCCGCTCAGCAAGCCGCGCGCCAAGGGCGTGTAGGCGGTGATCGTCATACCCAATTCCCGGGCTGTTTCCAGGACGCCGTTGGTTTCGATTTCACGGCTCAACAGGCTGTAGCGCATCTGGTTAACGGCCAGCGGTAGGCCCCTTTTTGCCAGAGCCGCATGCGCCCGCCGCATGCGAGCCGGGTTGAAGTTGCTCACTCCCACCGAGCGGATCTTGCCCGCCTCCACCAGGTCAGCCATGGCATTCATCTCGGCTTCCGGCGAAGAGAAACTGTACGGTTGATGGACCATGTAATTGGCTATGCTGAACCCATCCAGGAAGCGCAGGCGGTCTGCGATGCTAACCGGGATGTTCCTGGCCGTCCGCAAAATGGGCTGCCATTTGGTTGCCACAATGACATCCTTGTCCGTCTTCCCGGCCGCTTTCAGGCCAATTGCCAGGGAGCGCTCGGATACTCCGGCACCATACATTTCCGCCGTATCGAACCAGTTGATGCCGCCATCCAGGGCAGCTTTGATAATGGCGTTCTTTTCCTTCTGGGGAATGACCGGGAACATGCGCCCAATCAACCCACCTCCCCCGGCCATTTCCATCATCCCCAGGCCGACCGGTGTAACCAGGATGTCGGTCTTGCCCAAATGCCTAAGTTGAATTTTATCGTCTGTTTCCATCGCAATGTTCCTCCAAAATAATTATTTGAAACCCATGATTGACAATCCTGAATGTTTGTGGAGATCAATCCAATCGCAATAAATCCTTCGAGTTGTTATAAACAAATGATACCAGCCTCTCCATTTTTTCCTGCAGGAATATGGAAGAGGCTGGATTTGTAAGGATATGTTGCCGGCCTTACCGGTTAGATCTCTTTGCCTTCGAATTGGCTGTTATAGAGTTCTGCATAGAAGCCTTTCTTGTCCAGCAGTTTCTGGTGCTTGCCCTGCTCCACGATGTCTCCGTCCTTCATTACCAGGATCCAATCCGCCTCGCGGATGGTGGACAGGCGGTGAGCGATAATGAAACTGGTGCGATCCTTCATCAGTTCAAGCATGGCATTCTGGATCAACACCTCGGTATGAGTATCCACCGAACTGGTGGCTTCGTCCAGGATCAGCATGGCCGGATCGAGCAGGATGGCGCGTGCGATCGTCAGCAACTGCATCTGGCCCTGGGAGATGTTACTGGTCTCCTCGTTCAAAACAAAGCCATAGCCATCTGGCAGGGCGCGGATGAAGTGGTCGGCGTGGGCGGCCTTGGCGGCCTCAATGACTTCCTCATCCGTGGCGGTAGCCCGCCCATAGCGGATGTTCTCCATGATGGAGCCGTTGAAAAGCCAGGTATCCTGCAGAACCATACCAAACATGCAGCGCAGTTCGCTGCGCTTGTAGTCTCTGACATTATGGGTATCCACCAGGATGGCGCCGTTGTTGACATCATAGAAGCGCATCAACAATTTGACCATGGTGGTCTTGCCGGCGCCAGTGGGGCCGACGATGGCGATCTTCTGACCGGGCTCGGCATAGAAGGAAAAGTCGTTGATGATGATCTTATCGGGGGTGTAACCAAAGTGCACATCCTTGAAGTCCACGCGGCCTTCGATATGTTCTGAGTTGAGCGAGGTGACCACATCCGGCATCTCCTCCTCTTCCGCCAGGAACTGGAAGACACGTTCCGCCGCGGCCATGGTCTGCTGGAGGATGTTGGAGATGTTGGCGATCTGCTGGATCGGCTGGGTGAACGAGCGCACGTATTGGATGAACGCCTGAATATCGCCGATGGCAATTTCACCCTTGATCACCAGGTATCCGCCCAGGATGCAGATGGCCACGTAGCCCAGGTTGCCGACGAAGTTCATGATCGGGTATAGCAAACCGGTCAGGAATTGCGATTTCCAGGCCGAGTCGTACAATACATTATTCAGCTGGTCGAACTGCCCGATGCTCTTGGCTTCTCCATTGAAGGCCTTAACGACAACGTGGCTTCCATACATCTCCTCCACATGCCCGTTGATGTGACCCAAATAATCCTGCTGCTGCTTAAAGTAGCCCTGGGACTTGGAGACGATCAGGCCGATGATACCGAACGATATGGGGAGCATGATCAACGCCACGAGGGTCATCAGCCAACTGATGGTGAACATCATCACCAGCACACCCAGTACAGTGGTTACCGAAGTGATGATCTGGGTCAGACTCTGGTTGAGCGTCTGGCTGACGGAATCCACATCGTTGGTGATGCGCGAGAGTACCTCACCATGGCTCGTGCCGTCGAAATACTTGAACGGCATCCGGTTAATCTTCTCGGAGATATCCTTGCGGAAGCGGTAGGTAACGTTGATGGCCACATTGGTCATGACCCAGCCCTGGATATAGGCCAGCACGGCCGAGAGCAAATACAACAACAGCACCTGGATCATGATGTTGCCGATATGGACGAAATCGATCGTGCCTGTGCCGGCAATCTGGGCCATCACCCCTGTGAACAGGATGGTGGTGGCATTCCCGAGGATCTTGGGGCCAAAAATGGAGGCCACCGTGGAACCGATGGCAAAAAGCCATACCAGGATGATCAGGGTTTGGTAGCGGCCAAGGTATTTGACCAGTTTGATGAGGGTGCCCTTGAAGTCGCGCGGTTTTTCTCCACGCAGCATTGCCATGGGGCTGCCGCGCCCCATCGGCATCATCCCCCGGCCTCTACCGCCGGTTTGCTCCTGGCGGATGGGGCTTTGAGAGTTTGAACTTTGCATGGTCATGCCAGTTCCTCCTTGCTGAGCTGCGACAGGGCAATGCCACGATAAACTTCGCAGTCCTTCATGAGTTCTTGATGGGTACCTTTGCCGACGATGCGGCCATCATCCAGAACGATGATCTGTTCGGCATTCTTGATGGTGGCGATACGCTGCGTAACGATCAGCAGGGTACTGGAGCCGGTGTTGGCCTTGAGGGCCTTGCGTAATGCCGCGTCCGTTTTGTAATCCAGTGCGGAGAAACTGTCATCGAAAATGTAAATGGGAGCCTTCTTGACCAGGGCGCGGGCGATGGCCAGGCGCTGTTTTTGCCCGCCGGATACATTCATACCGCCCTGGGCCACCTCCGCTTGCATTCCCTCAGGCTTGGAGTTGATGAACTCTCCTGCCTGGGCGATATCGGCGGCCAGCTTCAATTCCTCATCAGTGGCGTTTTCATCGCCGTAAAGCAGGTTGGACTCGATTGTACCGGAGAACAGGTTACTCTTCTGCGGTACGAAGCCGATGCGGTCGCGCAGTTCGTGCTGGCCGACCTCCCGGATATCCACGCCATCGACCTGGATGGCGCCATTACTCACCTCGTAAAAGCGCGGGATCAGGCTGACAATCGTGGATTTGCCCGAGCCGGTGGTGCCGATGAAGGCCGTGGTCTGGCCTGGCTGGGCGGTGAAAGTAATGTTGTGCAGAGCGTCCTCTTCAGCGCCCGGGTAATGGAAACTTACATCCCGGAATTCGATCGTCCCCTTGAAGGGTTCGGGGAACTGCCTGGGATCCGGCAGGTCGCGGATAAGCGGCTCGGTTTCCAGCACTTCCGAAATGCGGTCGCCTGAAACCGAGGCACGCGGCAGGATGATGAACATCATCGAGAGCATCATGAAGGCGAATAATATCTGCAGGGCATATTGCATGAAAGCCATCATGTCGCCCACCTGCATGGTGGCGTTAGCCACCTGGTGGCTGCCCACCCAGATTATCAATACCACCACGCCATTCATGATCATCATCATGAACGGCATCATCAATACCATGATGCGGTTGACAAACAAGAGGGTATTGGTGAGGTTCTTGTTGGCGACGTCGAAGCGGTCTTCCTCGAACTTCTGCATGTTGAAGGAGCGGATGACCATCATGCCCGAAAGATTCTCGCGCAAGACCAGGTTGAGCCGGTCGATCAGGCTCTGGATGGCTTTGAACTTGGGCAGGGCGACCGAGAAGACTGCCATGATCATGCCGAACATGATCACCACAGCCAGCGCAATGATCCACCACATGTTGGAGCTCTTGCCGATGGCCCGGATGGTTCCACCGATGCCAATGATGGGGGCGTAAATGAACATACGCATCATCATGATCACCACCATCTGGATCTGGGTGATGTCGTTGGTGGAGCGGGTGATCAGCGAGGCGGTGGAGAACTTGTCAAACTCGGTGCTGGAGAAATTTTCCACGCGTTCGAATACGTTCCGGCGCAGATCACGCGACAGCCCGGCGGCCGTGCGGGCGGAAAGGAAACCTACCGCGATGGTACAGGCGCCGGATAGCAGCGTCAGCAGCAGCATCAGCATGCCGATGTGCAGGATGTAATTCGTCTGGAGGTTGTTCGTCTGCATCCCCAGGGCGATGTACTCGTTCTTTACCGCCCCGGTGGCCATTTGGACGATCATTCCGTTTCCCAACTTGGCGAATTTCTGATCGATGGTTGTGCTGATCTGGCTGAGAACCGCCGGCGGGAGTTTCTGGATCAAGGCAAAGACATCCGTTCCGGCCGGGATACTGGACATCATCTTGGAAACGTTCGGGCCTAACATCTGAAGCATGGACTGTGCGGCAGTCGGGTTGGCCACGGCCTGTTCGATGCCCGAGACCGCCAGCAGCGCTTTGCCCATGACCGGGTTCAGCTTGGTGATCTCGGCCTGGTCGACCTTGTTGAGCACATAGACCGGCTCCTTGGCAAGGTCGGGGTATAGTTTTACATCGGCAGCATAATCGGGGGAACTCTGGTCCACCAGCGTGAAATCGCCAAGGACGGCGGCCTTGTTTTGCGCACTCATGAAGATCACCAGCCGGTTCATTTCGCTCTGGCGGATAGCCTGCGGTACGGCATCAACAATGCCACCCTGCTGGATGCCGTAGTCGACAATATTTGACATGTAGTCCGGCAGGGCCAGGTCAGCATTGGCCTGAATGAACAGCAGGATGACGGCGCCCAGGATCAGGAAAATATATGGCTTGAGATATTTTGCCAATCGTAGCATGGGGTTAGTTGCTCCTTATCATGAAAAAATCCAAGTCGAATGATAACGACATGTTGTGAAGTGAGTATGAATGGTGAATGAACAAGCCGGGTGGGATCTACTCTTCGGTGGCGCGGGCAGCCGCTGTCAGCAGGGTGAGAGCGGCAACGATCATGTTTTGCTGCTCCGGCGTCAGGGCATCCGTCAGGCCTTCGACCCAGCGGCTGCGGGCTTCGATGCCGCTCTCGATCAGCGTGCGGCCTTTTTGGGTCAATGCCAGCAGCTTGGCGCGCCGGTCGGTCGGGTCTTCCGTCCGTTTGATCAGATCCAACACCACCAGCCGGTCCACAGCCTGGCTGGCTGCCGCGTTGGATACGCCGAGTTGTTCGCCGATCTCAGATACGCCGGTACTGCCTGCATGGATCAGGCGCATCAGGATGTTGATTTGCGAAAAAGACAAGCCTGTCTCATCCATGAATTTTCGGAAGTCACGCATTGAGCGTTGCATGAAGACTTCCGACCATTCACGAATCACTTCCGTAAATACTTTAGTTGGCGACATAGTTAATTTTCCTAATTAGTTAAGAAGACCGAAATATATCCATTTCATGTGTATTTGTCAAGTCACAAACCGCCTGAATCCATTAAAGTCATGTAAGAAAAGCCACTCTTTCGGGGCGACCCGCCTGCTGCCCTACGGTATAATATTGTAATGTCCATCATTCCAGTCCCTCCCCGCCGGGTTATCGTGGTGGCCTATCCCCAAATTCCGGACGCATTGACCGAAGCTGCTGCGATCAATTCCTATTTGGAAGAGCACGGCCT
This sequence comes from Anaerolineales bacterium, assembly GCA_050014055.1. GTDB lineage: Bacteria > Chloroflexota > Anaerolineae > Anaerolineales > Villigracilaceae > UBA877. The sequence continues at coordinate 16,103 of JBEKEB010000044.1, forward strand.
GAAATCGACTTTCGGCAAAGTCGACGATGCCACCTTGCGGAAGCGTGTCAAAGACGGCGAGTTTGATTTACTGGTGGCAGTTGGCGGGGATGGTACCATGCTGCGGGCCAGCCATCTGTGCGCTCCCTGCAAGGTGCCCATCCTGGGGATCAACATGGGTCGCTTGGGCTTTCTGATGCAATTCGGGCGTGAGCAATGGCATTCAGCTCTGGACCAATTACTTAAAGGGGAATACTGGATTGAAAATCGCATGATGATGCGCGCCGAGCATGTTCGGGCGGGCAAATCGCTCGGGAGCTGGCATGCTCTCAACGAAGTGGTCGTCTGCCGTTCCGCGGCCGTCCGGCCGGTGCGGGTCTCTGCCAGCGTGGATGGGATGCAATTAACCAACTATGTCGCGGACGGCCTGATCGCCGCCACGCCAACCGGCTCCACCGCCTACGCCCTGGCCGCCGGGGGACCAATCCTGCCCCCGGAACTGCGCAACATCCTGCTGGTTCCGATTGCCCCGCACCTTTCCTTCGATCGGGCGGTGGTCCTTTCGGAAGGCAGCTCGGTCAACATCACCCTGCGCGGCGGCGATGCCGTTCTGAGCGTGGATGGGCAGACCCCCATCAGCCTGGTTGAAGAAGATGCAGTCGACGTGCGTGCCGGAGAATATGTGGCCCATTTCTTACGCTTTGGCAATCGCGATTACTTCTATCGCAACCTGACCACACACATGAACCAGAATCCATTGGTAGGATTTCCCCGATGATCGATCTAAACACTCCCACAACCTGCGCCAACCATCCGGGTGTGGAGACCAGCCTGCGCTGCAACAAGTGCGGGAAACCCATTTGCGCCAAATGCGCCATCCGCACCCCGACCGGCTACCGTTGCAAGGAATGCGTGCGCGGCCAGATGAAGGTTTTCGATACAGCGCAGTGGTACGACTATGTGCTTGGTTTCATCACGGCCGGCGTGCTGGGCTTTCTGGCCAGCCTGCTGGCGCTCTTCGTCAGTGGTTTGAGCTTCATCGGCTGGATACTGATCATCATCGGGGCCCCGACTGCCGGAGTGGTTATCGCGGAAGGGGTGCGCCTGGTAATCAAAAAACGCCGTTCGCGGGCACTTTTCATTACCATTGCGGTGGCGATGGTAATGGGCGCCTTGCCGGTGATTCTTTTCCAATTGTTTTCCTTGAATCTCAATATCCTTATCAGCCTGATCTTCCAGGGCATTTACTTGTTTATCGCCACACCGGTCGTCTACGCCCGCCTTTCGGGGATTCAATTAAACAGATAATTTTTTTGTAGAACGACTTTATCATCCCCTGAGGGGACAGTCGTTGCTGCATTTGGATGAATATGCTGACTGAACTGCACATCCAGAACTTCGCCATTATCGACCAGCTCGACCTGGATTTCGGGCCGGGCCTGGTCATCCTTACCGGGGAGACCGGCGCGGGGAAATCCATCATCATGGACGCCCTCGACATCCTGATGGGTGGACGGGCGGAGGCCAACTCCATCCGTTCCGAGGCTGACCTGGCACGCGTGGAGGGCACCTTCAAGCTCTCCGGGAACGGACGCGCGGCTGCAATCGAAATTCTAAAGCGGGAGGAACTGCTCGACGATCCGGACTACGTCACATTGATGCGCGAAGTCCGCCGGGAAGGCCGCAGCATCGCGCGCCTGAATGGCCATGTCGTCGGTCTGCCCCTGCTGAAAGAACTGGGCGAAATCCTGGTGGATATCCACGGGCAATCCGAACATCTTTCACTTCTAAACGTGCGGGCCCAGCTTGGCCTGCTCGACCGTTACGCCGGTATCGAATCCGATCTTTTGGCTTACCGCAAGGCGCACCAGCACCTGCTGGGCCTGCGGCGTGAACTGCACGAACTGCGGGCCGCCCAACAGGATGCAGAGCGCCGCACCGAAATGCTGACCTTCCAGGCCGGCGAGATCGAAGCAGCCCGGCTGCGCCCGGCGGAAGACACAGAACTAAAACAGGAGCGCGATCGTCTGGCCAACGCCGAAGCGCTTGCCACACTGGCCCAGGATGCCCTGACGGTGTTGGATGAAGGCAGCTCCGAAGCCCCGGCCGCCACCGACCTGCTCGGGCGGGCGGTCCAGTCGCTGGCGAAACTGGTCCAGATCGACACGGCCCAGAAAATCCTGGCGGAACAATCCATCACGATGGAAGAGACTCTCGCCGACCTGGCGCGCAGCCTGCGCAATTACCTGGAGGCGATCGAATACAATCCCAAGCGTCTGGAGGACGTGGAGGAGCGCCTCGACCTGGTGCACCGGCTGGAGCGCAAGTACGGCGGCAGCATCGAGTCGGTCATGGCCTTCGCGGTGGAGGCCCGCAACCAGTTGGAGAATATCTCCACGGCTTCCACCCGCATCGACGAACTGCAAACCGCCGAGTCGGCTGCGCTGGCGAGCCTGTGCGAGCATGGTCTGTCTCTTTCGAACAAGCGCAAGGCGGCGGCCGGGAAAATGAGCCAGGCCATCGAGATGGAACTGGACGACCTGCAGATGGCTTCCGCCCGTTTTGGCGTGGATTTCCAGACCAGGCCTGATCCAGAAGGCGCGCCCCTGCCGGACGGCACCCGGATTGCCTTTGACGGCAACGGGCTGGATAAAGTGGAGTTCCTGGTGGAGCCGAACCCGGGCGAAGGGCTGAAACCGCTGGCAAAAATCGCCTCCGGCGGCGAGACTTCCCGCCTGATGCTGGCGCTCAAGAATGTGCTGGCGCAGGCCGACCAGATTCCCACGCTCATCTTCGATGAAATTGACCAGGGCATTGGCGGGCGGGTCGGCGGGGTGGTCGGGGAAAAACTGTGGAAGCTGGGGCGTGCCCACCAGGTAATGGTGATCACCCACCTGCCGCAACTGGCGGCCTACGGTGACCAGCATTTCCAGGTGCAGAAAATCATCGAGAACGGCCGCACGCTTACCCGCCTGACCCGGCTGAGCGGCGAGCCGCGCACGCTCGAGCTGGCGCAAATGCTCGGCACGGTCAGCGAAGGAACGCTCCGGTCGGCGCACGACCTGCTGCAAAGCGCCCAGGCTTTCAAAAACGGCCGTAAAAGCCCCGATTCTGTGTCTTCCGAATAAGTAAGGAAGACAGAGGGGGGTTTCATCATCAAAGGCAGTTTTATTATTAATATTTCTTTAGACGTAGTGCGCCCACCCGTTCTACGGGAACAAATGCGGTATGATAACGTCTGAAATCATATAGGAGAATTCAATCCATGAAGAAGCTATTGTTTGTGATCGTATGCCTGTCGGTGGTGGTATCCGGCTGCGGCCTGCTGCCGACAGCCACACCGACGGTCACCCCGATCCCCACCGAAACCCCGACCGTCACCGAAACGCCCACACCGCTCCCCACCAATACACCCACCCTGACGCCCACGCCGCTTTACCCGGTGGAAGGGCTTGGCCCAGCCAACTTTCCTGTGGATGTGGACCAGTTGACCGGCCTGAAAGTCACCGATCCGGCCTTGCTGCAGCGCCGCCCCATGGTGATCAAAGTCCAAAACCTGCCGCGCGACGGCCGCCCACAGTGGGGGCTTTCCCTGGCCGATATCGTTTTTGAATATTACACCGAGGAAGGCACAACCCGCTTCGCCGCCATCTTTTACGGCAACGATGCCAGCATGGTCGGCCCGATCCGGTCGGGTCGCTTCATTGACGCAGACATCGTGCGCGGCTATAAAGCCATGTTTGCGTTTGGCTCCGCCTATGTTGCCGAGATGCGCCGTTTCCTCAATTCGGAATTCGCCAACCGCCTGGTGGTCGAGGGCTCCAGCACACCGCTGACGCGCTACGATCCGAACGGTTACGATTACCTGATGGTTAACACCGCCGATTTGAGCGCCTATGCGACCAAAAGGGGTTTAAATACTCCGCAGGATCTCAATAACATGCTATTTAAACTCCCCGCTCCGGATGGAGGCCAACCCGTGACGCAGGTTTACGTGCGCTATTCCGGCGCGATCTACAACCGCTGGGACTACGATCCCACCAGCGGCACCTACCTGCGCTTCTCCGACACCGTGGATGCCAATAACGGCATTGCGGCCGAGCAGTACGCCCAGTTGACCGACCGCCTGACCAACCTGCCGATCGCCTTCGACAACGTGGTGGTTCTATACGTCAACCATCCGCTCTACGCCCCCAATATTTATGATATCCAGTTGATCGGCACGGGCGATGCGTATGCCTTCCGGGACGGGCAGGCCTACAAGGTCAAATGGGTGCGCAATGCCACGGATGTGGTCTCGCTGACCAATGCCGATGGCAGCCCCTTCGCCTTCAAGCCCGGCACCACCTGTTTCGAGGTGATCGGGTTGCATTCCACCATCTCGCAGAACGGTCAGAGCTGGCGTTTCACCCATTTCATGCCTTAATTTTTTATAGGGGCGACCGGCTGGTCGCCCCTTTTGTTTATCATCAGTTGACCGTAGTAACGACTAAAGTCGTTACTACATTTTCTGGATGCCCCGGCTGCCTGGAGGGATTGTCTGGAAAATATGGCCCGCAGGAGTGAGCAAGCCATAAAAAGGAGTTCTTTATGAAACGGATTGCTGTCTTGACCGGTGGAGGGGACGCGCCCGGCTTGAATGCCGTCATCCGGGCCGTTACAAAAACCGCCATCAACGGGTATGGCTGTGAAGTCTTAGGGATCGTGGATGGATATGACGGCTTCATCGCACCCGGCGGTGTGCTGCCTCTGGACCTGGAATCCGTACGCGGCATTCTGCCGCGCGGCGGCACCATCCTGGGAACCGCCAACCGCGGCAACCCGTTCGCCCGCAAAGTCATGCAGGCCGGCAAGGAAGTGGTCATTGACGTATCCAATGAAATCATCCAGGCCATCGCAGCATTGAACCTGGACGCGGTCATCGTTATCGGCGGGGACGGCACCCTGCGCGTCGGAATGGAGCTGTGTGACAAGGGGGTGCCGGTGATCGGGGTGCCCAAGACGATCGACAACGATGTTGGCGGGACGGAAGTCACCTTCGGTTTCGATACGGCCCTGATGATCGCCACCGAAGCGCTCGACCGATTGCATACCACGGCCGAAGCGCACCACCGCGTGATGGTGCTGGAACTGATGGGCCGGGAGGCCGGCTTCATTGCCCTGCACTCCGGCGTTTCCGGCGGAGCAGATGTGATCCTGATTCCGGAAATTCCATTCAAATACGAGGCCATCCTGCAGAAGATCCGCCAGCGCGCCCAAGCCGGTTCGAAATTCAGCCTGCTGGCCGTCTCGGAAGGGGCCAGGCCGCTGGGCGGGCAGGAGCTGATCGCGCGCTTCGGTGACGCCGTTTATGTGCCCCGCCTGGGCGGGATCGGGCAGGAGGTCGGCAGGTACATCGAAGAGCACGGCTTCGAAGCGCGTGTCACGGTGCTCGGTCACCTGCAGCGCGGCGGCTCGCCGACCGCCTTCGACCGCTGGCTGGCCACCCGCTACGGCGCGGCGGCCGTCCGCACGGCGGCGGCGGGGGTTTTTGGCCGCATGGTGGCCCTGCGGGATGGGAAAGTGATCGATATTCCGCTCAGCCAGGCGCTGGCCGTCCCCAAGCGGGTCGACCTGGACAGCGACGCCGTCCGCACCGCCCGCGGCATCGGCATTTTCTTCGGAGACGAGTAACTTAAAGCGGAAGGCCGCCTTTCGGCGGTCTTCCTGGGCGCGCTGTGGCACCTTGACGGTCTGCAAAAATTACCGCAGAACGAGGAGGGATGCCACAGCGCTACGTTTCGTACTACTATCCATTGTAGGCACCACCTCCTCTTCTATAAGGATGGCGGATGAGGGGCAGGTCTTCACGTGCTGGAAGCCCTGCGCTGGAATTAGTATCACATGGAATTATTCGGGTGTCAATAGGGAGCATTAGGCTCTAATAATCCCATAAGGTGGGTTAATTTGCCCATTTCCGCCCTAGGCGGAGCGTACTTCTCGCAGTCGAAGGGGCTTCCCTTTCTGACACCTTTTGATAGTCCCCTGTCAGTTTCTGCCAGCCCTGCCTGAGTATCCTCTAGGCAATTCTTATTATTTTGTCCTTTATTCTTTCCTGAGTGTTCCTTGGTGCCCCTAGTGTTACCATCTTTTTAGTTCAGGTTGGGAGGAGGCTGTTAGCATGAAACGCACCACCATTCTCTGGATCACGGCCCTGTTGCTCGGATGGTGCTTTGATCTCCTGTTCTGGAAGCAAACCCCGGGCCTTAACTTCAGCATCTACGTGCTGCTCTGCCTGGCGGGGGGCATGCTGGTATTGGGGCGGAACGGCATCCGGCCGGCCTGGAAATCCCTGCTGCAGCTTATCCCGATCCTGTTCTTCGCCGTGATACCCTTGATCCGCCAGGAACCGCTCACGCTGGCTTTGAGCTTCGTCCTGACGCTCGGATTGATGGGCCTGCTGGCCGCCAGCTACCTGGGCGGGCGCTGGCCGTCCTACGGTCTGACCGATTACGTCGTCCAGTCTGCCCGCTTGGCCGGCAGCCTGATCGCCCGCCCACTGATATTCCTTTACGGGAACCGGAAGTCAGCCGTCCCGGCCGGACAGAATGATGCTGCCGTGGTCACTTCCCATCCCGGGCGGAAACACTTCTGGGCCATTCTGCGCGGGGTGCTGATCGCCATCCCGATCCTGGCTGTTTTCGCCGTCCTGCTCGCCTCCGCCGACCTGGTCTTCGCCCAGCGCCTGCATACCTTTACCAGCCTGTTCCGGTTGGTGAACCTGCCGCAGTACCTCTTCCGCCTCTTCTACATTTTGGTAGCTGCCTATGCCCTGGCGGGCGTTTTCCTGCACGCCGCCCAAAGAAGCACCGACGAAAAACTATTCAGCCAAAAGCCGCTCGTGCCGCAGTTCCTGGGTTTCACCGAGGCGGCCGTGGTGCTGGGGGCGGTGGTCGTATTGTTTGCCCTGTTCGTGGTCATCCAGTTCCAATATTTCTTCGGAGCCAGCGCCAATATCGGCGTGCAGGGCTACACCTACTCCGAGTATGCCCGGCGCGGATTCGGCGAACTCGTTGCGGTGGCCTTCTGCAGCCTGCTGCTCTTCCTGGGCCTCAGCGCGCTGGTGAAGCGCCAAAACAATGCCCAGCGCCGGGCCTTCTCCGGGCTGGGGATCGGCATGGTAGTGCTGGTGGGCGTGATGCTGGTCTCGGCCTTCCAACGCCTGCTGCTCTATGAGGCTGCCTATGGTTTTTCGCGTCTGCGCATCTATACACACATCTTCATGATCTGGCTGGGCCTGCTGCTGGTGGTGGTGGTGCTGCTGGACCTGCTGCGCCGGGAGCGGCTCTTCCCGCTGGCTACCCTGCTGGCAACCATCGGTTTTGCGCTGACCCTGACGCTGATCAACGTGGACGGCAGTATCGTCCGGCAAAATGTCGCGCGTGCCCCGCAGGGCAAAGGCCTGGATGTAGCCTACCTGGCCACGCTCTCGAATGACTCCGTCCCGGCCCTGGCAGCCGCGTACGAGTCCCCGGCTCTGCCCGGCCTGACCCGCGATGCGGTCGGCGCGATCCTGGTCTGCCGCCTGCACAGCGTTTTCCAACCCGCGCTTGGCGATTGGCGCAGCTTCAACCTTTCGGCCTGGCGGGCGGACCAGACCATGGCCCGGCTGCGAAGCCGGCTGGATTTGTACCAGGTTAACGAGGAGCAGCCCGCAGTGGTGGATGGAACGGCGCAGACCAGCGGAGTTACAGTCCTGACCCCTGGAAAGGTTTTTTACGCCTGCCCGTAGATCAGGCCGGAAGAACCCGTTTCCTTCGCGTAGCACCCCCGGAGAGCTTGTGAAAAAATCATTGTCAACCTTAAAAAAAGCCAGTAAGATAACAGCTACTGGAGACAATATATGCAAAACAAGCTCATGGAAGTACCTGAAGAGAAACGGCAAC
>JBEKEB010000045.1:0-23716 GCA_050014055.1 Anaerolineales bacterium
GGCAAGGCCCAGGCCGAGGCGCTGCGCAAGACCCGCCAGACCACCCAGGCCAAGAAATTGCCCCGCCAGGACCGCCAAGCCAAATACGAACTGGTCGCCTCGGTGACCTTGCGTAAAGGCGATATCTTCCTGGTGGAAACGAACGACATTCTGCCCGTGGATGGCGAGATCATCGAGGGCATTGCTTCTGTGGATGAAAGCGCCGTCACCGGCGAGAGCGCCCCCGTTATACGCGAATCCGGCGGAGACCGCAGCGCCGTCACCGGTGGGACGCGTCTGCTTTCCGACTGGCTCATTGTGCGTGTAACGGCTGACCCGGGCGAAGGCTTTCTCGACCGCATGATCAGCCTGGTGGAAGGCGCCAAGCGCCAGAAGACTCCTAACGAGATCGCCCTGGATATCCTGCTGGCCGGCTTCACACTCATCTTCCTGATAGTCTGCGCCACCCTGCTGCCTTACTCGCTCTACAGCGTCCAGACCTCCGGGCATGGCATACCCATCACCATCACGGTTCTGGTGGCCCTGCTGGTCTGCCTCATCCCCACCACCATCGGTGGGTTGCTTTCCGCCATCGGTATTGCCGGCATGGACCGCATGATCCAGCGCAACGTGATTGCCATGTCGGGCCGGGCGGTGGAAGCCGCCGGGGACGTGGATGTGCTGCTGCTCGACAAGACCGGCACGATCACCCTGGGCAACCGCCAGGCAGTTGAACTCATTCCGGTCAAGGGCGTACCTGCCCGGGAGTTGGCCGAGGCCGCCCAGCTGGCTTCCTTCTCAGATGAAACTCCCGAAGGCCGATCGATTGTCGTGCTGGCCAAAGAAAAGTACGGACTGCGCGGCCAGACCATTGGCCCGAGCGAAGCGGCACCCCAGGGCATGCACTTTATCCCATTCAGTGCCCAGACCCGCATGTCGGGCGTGGACTTCGATGGAATATCCATCCGCAAGGGTGCCCCCGACTCGATGTATACCTTGCTCCAGGAAAATGGCCAGCCGGTTCCCGAGGACCTTAAATCCACCGTCGAGCGGATTGCCCGCGCCGGCGGCACGCCCCTGGTGGTCGTGCGCAATAAGGAACCCCTGGGCGTGATCCATCTGAAGGACATTGTCAAAGGGGGCATCAAGGAACGCTTTGCCCAGTTGCGCAAGATGGGCATCAAGACGGTCATGATTACCGGAGACAACCCGCTGACGGCTGCTGCCATCGCTGCCGAAGCCGGTGTGGATGATTTCCTGGCCCAGGCCACTCCCGAGGCCAAGCTCAAGTTGATCAGGGATTCCCAGGCCGGCGGCCGGCTGGTTGCCATGACCGGCGACGGCACCAACGACGCCCCGGCCCTGGCCCAGGCCGATGTGGCTGTGGCAATGAACACCGGCACCCAGCCCGCCCGCGAGGCCGCCAATATGGTCGACCTGGATAGCAACCCCACCAAACTGATCGAGATCGTGGAGATTGGCAAACAGTTGTTGATGACGCGTGGCGCCTTGACTACCTTCAGCATTGCCAACGATGTTTCCAAGTATTTTGCCATCATCCCGGCCGCCTTCGCCATCACCTATCCCTCCTTGGGTGTGTTGAATATCATGCACCTGGCCACGCCGCAAAGCGCCATCCTCTCGGCCGTCATCTTCAATGCCCTGATCATCATCGCCCTTATCCCCCTGGCGCTCAGGGGCGTGCCATACCGGGCGGTCGGGGCAGCCAAGCTCCTGCGCGACAACTTGTTGATCTATGGTCTGGGTGGCCTGATCGCTCCCTTCATCGGCATCAAGCTGATTGACTTGTTGCTGGTGGCATTACACCTGGTCTGATTTTCTTTTGGAGACTTTCCATGAATCCAAACCGTTTTTTATTCAGATTTAATTACCTGACTTCTAGCCTGTTGGCGGTGCTGACTGTGGCGATCACCACCATCCCCTTGTTCATCATCGGGGGTGACACGCTCGGTACCGCCGTCATCGCCTTGTTGTACCTGGTGCCGATTGCCTGGAGTGCCAACCGGTGGGGCCAGCTGCCCGGCCTTTGCGCCGCCCTGACGGCCGCCCTGGCTTTTGACTTCTTATTTATCCCGCCCCTCTTTACTTTTGATGTGGGACGACTGGAAGGCTGGCTGGTCCTGGTCATTTTCCTGGGCGTCGCCATCTGGGTGGTCGAACGTATCCAGACCAGCCTGACTAGGGCCCGAGAAGCGGTGTTCATGTACGAAATGAGCGCCGCCCTGTGTGGTCAGCGCACACCCGAAGCGGTTGCCTATACCGTGGCCAAACAAATCCAGCAGTTGTATCAAGCCATGCTGGTCAACGTGATTTACAACCCTGAAAAGCAAACGCCGGCCATTGTCGTCAGCGAACCGAATGGCGGCACGGCCAAAGGTAGACCCGACCGCGACCTGCCCATCGTAAATTCCTGGGGTCTGGTCGGCGAAATACAGATCTGGCGCGGGATGTATTCGGAATTGCCGCCGGAGGATAGCCGCCTGCTTCAAAATTTCACCTTGCAGACCGCCCGCGCCTTCGAACGCACCTCGCAAGTAGAGGCCGAAAACCGCCACCCCGACACGCTATCTGCACCATCTGCACATAAATAGTTCGAAATGGTTAGTTCTTAGAGTTTCTGACTATCATTGTGATTAAAAGATTTTTATGCGACATTGCCAAGATAGAAGGTGAAAAATGCGCTCACAAATTCGACCGGCCTTGATGGCCCTGCTCATCTTTACGGTTCTGACCGGCCTGCTCTACCCCCTGGTCGTGACCGGCATCGCCCAGCTGGCTTTTCCTCATCAAGCCAACGGTAGCCTGATCATCGTCAATGGGAAGACCGTCGGTTCGACCATGATCGGCCAGCAATTTACCGACCCCAAGTATTTCTGGGGACGCCTCTCTGCCACCGGGCCCTATCCCTATAACGCCGCCTCCTCTTCCGGTTCCAACCTCGGCCCGACCAACCCGGCCCTCCTGGACGAAGTCAAGGCCCGCATTGCCGCACTCAAAGCTGCCGATCCTGGCAACACCCAGCTCATCCCCGTGGATCTGGTCACCTCTTCCGGCTCCGGCCTGGATCCCAATATCAGCGTCGCGGCCGCCCTCTACCAGCTCCCACGTATTGCCCGCCTGCGCGGTCTGAGCGAGTCGGCCGTTCGCACACTGGTGGACCAATACACGCAGGGGCGCACACTCGGCTTTCTCGGCGAGCCGCGCGTAAATGTCCTGCAGCTCAACCTGGCGCTGGATGACATCAAACCGTAGTATCAAACTGTAGGGCAGGCTTATAGCCTGCCTTCTGGACAGAATTTATATTTTTATTGCCCCCGGTAAGATACCTTCAGGCCTTTCCCGCCTGCATTCAGCCTCTGCCGGCTATGGCTTTTCCAGCCAGAGTGTTTGATATGGTTCCAAAACATATTTTCCGGCAAACTGCTTTTGTGCAGTGACATTTTGCAGGCAAAGCATCTGCCGGTCGCTTGTGGGGGAGCTGCGCAGCACAGCAAAAACCTCCCGTCCCATATCCAGAATTTTTTGACCGCCCTGCGGGTGGAATGCGTCGGACTCAGCGCGCTGCTCAAGCAGGCGCTGAAATCGCACAAAAACCAGCGATCTCAAAGAGTTTCGATTGGTAAGTTCATCTTCTAATTTTGTGCGCTCGAGTTTTTCACGGTTGATCGAGCGATTGTTGTGCGTGGCTTTTACGCCCTCCGGCCAGTTGCGCGAGCCAAACAAACTATGGAAGTAAATAGCTGGTAAACCTTGCAGGCAGAGCATGCTGGCATTTGCCGCCATGAAACGGTCTATTTGCGTGTTAAGCGGCTCCTCTCCAAACGGGTTGGAGAGTGCGTCGAAATAATTGATGTTCAATTCATAAGGACTCTGTGTGCCGTCGGCGTTTTGTTGGTATGATATCAAGCCGCCATGCGCCAGCGTTTGCGACACCAATGCCTGGGTGGCATCCGGGTCCAAAATTTCCTGGGCAGGATTCAACCCAATGCCGTCGTGTGAAGCCAGGAAATTCAAGAAAGTTGTTTGACCGGAAGGCAGGTCAAGCCCCCTTGCCCACTCCGAGAGAACGGATGCGTCACCTGTCCGAAAAGTGTGCAGCACAAGCGGAGGAAGCGCAAAGTTGTAGACCAGTTGCGCTTCGTTTTTCCCGTCACCAAAATAAGAGATGTTGTCGGAATGCGGGACATTGGTTTCTGTTATAAGATGCACATGCGGAGCCACCTCATCCAGCACAGCCCGCAGCAGCCGGATGATGGCATGCGTTTGAGGTAAGTGAATACACGGACTGCCAATTTCCTTCCAGAGATAGGCAATCGCGTCGAGACGGATGAAGTGTGCACCGCGTTTCGCATACATCAGCAGGATATCGAAAATTTCCAGGAGCACCTCAGGGTTATGGTAATCCAGGTCGGCCTGGTCGGCGCTGAAAGTTGTCCAAACAAAGCGTTTACCCGAGGCGGTTGGGAATTCTGTCAATAAAGGCAACGCACGCGGCCTTGCAACCTTGGATAAATCGTGGTCGCCTTCCACGGTCAGGAAATAGTCGCGATGGGGTTTTACGTCACGCAAAAAGTCCTGAAACCACTTTCCTTGTACAGACGCATGGTTGATGACCCCATCGAACATCAGCCGGAATGAACGCCCCAGCCGTTCCACATCGATCCAACTACCTAAATCGGGATCCACGCTGCGGTAATCTTTGACCGAAAATCCGTCATCCGAAGACCAGGGAGAGAATGGCAGGATATGTATCCCACTTACCACGCCGCGCAGATGGGCTTCGCAAAATTCCGCCAGAGTTTTCAAATGTGGCTGGCCTATCTCGCGCACCTGATCGCCATACGTGATCAGGATCGAGTCGGTCTCCGATAAAGAAGTCACAGCGGGAGTTGGGATTCGCTCCCGATACCGACCTACCAGAGCATCCAAACGGGCGGCTGCATGAGCAGCAGTTTCAGCATCATATAGGATGTTTAGTTGTGTGGTATAAAAAGATTGCAGCATGGTTTTCATTGTACTATACTCAATGTAGGGGAACATCTGGTCAAACTAGGAGTGAACTATGACACCCTCACGCCGCATCGGATTTGTCTCCACACGTTTTGCTGGCACCGATGGCGTTTCACTCGAAACCGCCAAATGGGCAGCTGTCTTGGAACGCATTGGCCACACCTGCTTTTATTTTTCCGGTCAGTGTGACCGTCCGGATGACAAATGTTACCTTGTCCCTGAGGCCTTCTATCGTCATCCCTCCATAGATGCCATAAACCAGGCCGTCTATACCGGTACGTGGGGTTCCATGCATACGGGCCGCCAGGCACATCCCGAGATCGAAGAACAGCATCAGGATTTTTTCTCGATCTACATCCGCCCTGAGAAGGTTACAAAGCAGGTCCAGGAATTGAAGGAGTATTTCAAAGAACACCTTTATATATTTGCGCACAAGTTCCGCCTCGAAGCGCTCATCATCGAAAACGCCCTCACCATTCCCATTAACCTGCCGCTAGGCCTGGCATTGACCGAGTTCATTGCTGAGACGGGTTATCCGGTTATCGCGCACCATCACGATTTCTACTGGGAACGTCAGCGCTTCATTAATAACTCGGTTCAGGATTATTTGGCCGCAGCTTTCCCGCCCAATCTGCCTTCCATCCGGCATGTGGTGGTAAATTCGTTGCAAGCCCAACAGCTCGCTTCACGGATTGGCGTAGCTGCAATGATCATTCCGAACGTCATGGATTTTGATTCTCCTCCGCCCGCTTTGGACGAATACGCACGCTCTGCCCGCGTGGACTTGGGGCTGGCTCCCGGGCAATATTTAATCCTCCAACCTACCAGGATCATCCAGCGCAAAGGCATCGAGCATGCCATTGAGTTAACCCGCCGGCTTGGGCTGCCCGCCAGGTTGGTCATCTCCCATGCCGCCGGAGACGAAGGCACCGACTACGAAAAACGCATACGCGAGTTTGCTGCTCTTCTGAATGTCACCGTCAATTTTGAATCGGCCATTGTCGGCGATGCACGCGGTGTCACGCCTGAGGGTAGGAAAATCTATGCGCTTGGAGATGTCTATCCACAAGCGGATCTGGTTACATATCCATCCTCCATCGAAGGCTTTGGCAACGCCTTCCTGGAGGCCATCTACTATAAACGGCCCCTGGTGGTAAACAACTATTCCATCTATGAAGCGGATATCAAGCCCAAAGGTTTCGAGGTGATTGAGTTCGACGGCTTTATCAGTGATGCGACGCTGGCACATGCCCGCTACGTGCTCGCCCATCCTGAGGAGGCCGCCCAATACACAGAGAAGAACTATGAGCTGGCGCGTCGCTATTACTCTTTCACCATGCTGGAGCGCCGCCTCCGTCATTTATTGGCAGATTGTTTTGGAGAATCTGTATGAAGATCGCACTTTTGCATTACTCATCTCCGCCCATCGTGGGGGGTGTAGAAAGCGTATTGGCCCATCACGCCCGCCTGATGGCAAAAGCCGGTCACGCGGTAACCATTCTGGCAGGACGTGGGAAAACCTTTGATGCAAACATCCCTGTGCGCATCCTGCCTCATCTGGATTCACGCCACGCGGAAGTGATCGCCGCCAAAGCCGCACTGGACTCGGGCCAGTACATGCCTGTTTTTGATGGTTTGCGAGATCAAATCAAGCAAGAATTACTGGCCGAATTGCAAGGCTTTGATATTTTGATTGCCCACAACGTGGCCTCCCTGCATAAAAACCTGCCTCTTACCGCGGCAATCCACGCTGCGTACAGAATGGGCAGCTTTCCACACCTGATCCTATGGCATCACGATCTGGCCTGGACGACGCCGCGCTATCGCCACGAAATGCATAATGGCTATCCTTGGGATTTGTTGCGCACGGATTGGGAAGGCGTTACGCATGTGGTCATCTCTGAATTGCGTCGTCGGGAACTTGGCAAATTGCTCGGCATCGCCCCGGCTTCCATTCGTGTTATCCCCAATGGTGTGGATGTCAACGCATTTTTTAAGCTCGAAGTGCAAACCACCCGGTTGGTGGAACAATTGAGATTACTCAACGCCAATCCGCTCTTCCTTTTACCCGTGCGTCTGACACCGCGTAAAAATATCGAGCTGGCATTACGCGTACTGTCCGAATTGCGGTATGAGTTTCCACAAGCCATGTTACTGGTCACCGGGCCGGAGGGGCCTCATAACCCTTCCAACGCGGCCTACCGGAAGAAACTGCTGGCCCTGCGAGATGAATTGCACCTGCAAGGTGCAGCCCATTTCCTGGCGGAAGTGACTTCCGATTTCATGCCGGATGCGGTCATTGCCGATTGTTTTCGTCTGGCCGATGCGTTGATTTTTCCCAGCCGCGAAGAGGGGTTCGGGATTCCAATCATCGAAGCCGCCTTTAGTTCCATGCCTGTTTTCTGTGCCGATATCCCGGTGTTGCGCGAGTTGGGTGGCGCGGACATCAGTTATTTTGATCCGGATACTGAACCGAGTTCCATTGCCAGGCAAATATCGGACAGGCTGCGGAGCGAGGCTACCTCGCGCTGGGCGCGTCGAGCCAAACATGCCTACGACTGGGATTCGATCTACGCATTGCATATCGGCCCTTTGATCAAGGAGGTTGGCATATGAAATCGTCTTTACGCAACATTAAGACCGTCCTTGTTCCTATTGGTGCAGGTACAGATGGGCAAACTGCACTGGCAATCGCGCAAACCATTGCCAGGGAGGTCATTCTGGTCGGTGTCGTGCCCATCGCCGAGCATGAATCCATCAGTGCAGGGGCGCAAACCGCGCGCCAGGTCCGCAAGCGCCTGCTTTCTCTGAGCGGCCCATCCATCCGTTTTAAATCCACTGTGATTGTGTCAGAAACACCATGGAAGGATCTCCAAAGTGTCATTTCACAAGAACAGCCCGACCTCTTTATGGTTGAGTGGGAAGACGGGCAAGCCTCATGTGGCATTCCCATCTCGGATGTTCTTTCAAATTCATTTTGTAATATTGCCATCGTGCGTGGTTCAACTCACTTCAGACTGGATCGAGCTTTAATCGCTGTTCGTGGCGGGCCATATGCCGAGCTGGCATTCCAGATGGGCCTGGGATTGCATTCCGCCAAACTGGATGTGCTGCACCTTGCCCTGGCAGGCGCAATGAACGACGCGCCTTTTAAAGGTTTGAAGCATATTTTGCGCCACATTCCTGAAGCCAATCTTCGTTCGATCACCACTGAGGATGCCGCCCGTACCATCTTTGAGGAATCACTACATTACGATATTGTGATCCTGGGCGTAACTGCCAGTAAAAGCATGGGTGGTTTATCTGTTGGCCCGGTAGCTGAGCGACTTTTGCGGGGATCACCCTCCACGGTCATGGTCGTGAAGACCTGCCGACCTAATTCAGAATCTATGCTTGATGAAAGCTCCGGTGCGCAGGCTATCTCCATTTTGGTGGACAAATGGTTTGCCGAAAACACTTTCCATGCCGACGAGTTCTCAGACATGAAACAGCTTATGGCTCTCAAAGAGAAGCAAGGCTCGACCATCAGCCTGGCGATGCCAGCTTTGAACGAAGAGCAAACGGTTGGCAAGGTTATTTCAACCATCAAGAAGGCCCTGATGGATGATGTGCCTCTGTTGGACGAAATTGTGTTGATCGATTCCGACTCGACTGATCGCACCCGTGAGATTGCCGGGCAGCTTGGCATTCCTGTCCATATCCATCAACAAATATTGCCTGAAATGGGAGCGCGGTCTGGAAAAGGCGAGGCGCTCTGGAAAAGCTTGCTGATTACCAAAGGTGACATCATCGCCTGGATCGACACAGACATCGTGAACATTCACCCGCGTTTTGTTTACGGCGTTGTTGGCCCACTCCTGCTGAACCAGAACATACAATTCGTCAAAGGTTTTTATCGTCGTCCGATCCGGGTGGGCAGTAAAATGCAGGCAGGCGGCGGCGGGCGCGTTACCGAACTGACCGCACGCCCCTTGTTGAACCTCTTTTACCCCGAACTTTCTGGTGTCATCCAGCCTCTTTCGGGGGAGTATGCGGGACGCCGCGAGTCCCTTGAAAAAGCGATCTTTTTCTCAGGTTATGGCGTGGAAACTGGCTTATTGATCGATATCTTTGAAGGGTATGGCCTGCGCTCAATTGCACAAGTGGATTTATTGGAACGTATCCATCACAATCAGGAATTGGAGGCGTTGGGCAAAATGTCCTTTGCCATAATCCAGACCGTGCTCCGAAAGCTGGAAACTCGATATGAGCGCTCCATCATCGAAGATGTCAACAAGACAATGAAATTAATCCGTAGTGCAAATGGTGGTTATTTCCTGGATGTAGAGTTGGTGGCCGAATTGGAACGCCCTCCAATGAACAGTATCCCAGCCTACCTCGAACGCCATTCAAAATGACGGAACTCTGTCTTGTTCGGCATGGACAAACGGACTGGAATCTCCAGGGGCGTTACCAGGGACAGAGCGATGTTTCACTCAATCAGAACGGTCTTGCACAGGCGCGTACCCTGGCCCGGCAGATACAAGGGCAGACGTTTGCCGCCATTTACTCCAGCGACCTGAAACGAGCCAAGGAAACCGCGCTGATCATTGCAACTGCCATGCACTTGCCTGTCATTTTCGACGCGCGCCTGCGCGAGATCAATCAGGGCGAATGGGAAGGTCAATTGGTGGATATAATCCGGGCGCGCTATGAAAATCTATGGCAAAAGCGTAGCGTGGATCCTGCCAGCCTTCGCCCGCCTGGTGGGGAAACGGTTGGCGAACTTGCTGAACGCATTCAGGCTGCCCTGGATGATATTGTCCATCTCCATCCTGGCCTCTCCGTGTTGATTGTTTCGCATGGACTCGCACTTGCTACCGCTCTTTGTAAAGTACGCGGCATCCCTATCGGACAGGCATATACCGTTATTCCGGAGAATGCCCAGCCGGTTTGGGTCGAATGGGGTGAGAGTTGATTGTCCCATACTTCCCATCCCCGAAGAGTTGATCACCTTCACCCACTCAGGCCTGATCCGTGACACCATTACCACAAATGCACTCTGCCAGTGACCCCACGTCACCCGCCTACGCGCCCTGAGCGAACCCGCCGTTCGTGCCTTAGTGAACCAATAAACGCAGAGACGCAGGTTCGGTTTCTTCGTCGAGCCACGCCTAAATGGCCTTCAACTCAACCTCGCGCTGGATGCGATACAGAAGTAGTTAAAACCGAAGGGAAGGCTTTAAACCTGTCCTCTTGACAAAACAGAACAAATATTCTAGTATTGGGATGAAATTCTCGCCACTGCCTGTCACATTGCAGCATTAGCGGAAAATATTGAACCTTTTCAAGCAGCCATGCAAGAATATCCTTCCTTTCCCCTTTCCTTCCCCATCCATTCTCTCACCCCTCCTTATCATTCGTGCCGCGAAAAAATTACAAAAAGTGACTTTAATTCCACCGGCCTCTTTCTCCCCTCTCAAAATGTGCATTACATTTGGGGAGGAGATTGCCCTGCCTGTGCCAGTGGCGCAGGCACAGGTGAGCGTAGTCGAAGGGTGCCCTTAAAGCGGGTGGGGCATTCGTTTCTCCTTTCGTTCCTCAGAAACGAATACCTCTCCTCCAATCAACAATCTTCAATCCAAAATCTCCAATCCCCCAATCAATTCGTAGTATATTTAGCCCATGTCCATCGAACCCATCCGGCCCGATCCCGATAAACTGCTCGCCCAGATCCAGGCCGAAGAGCAGCAACAGCAACACGGCCACCTAAAGATATTTTTGGGCTATGCCGCCGGTGTTGGGAAGACCTATGCCATGCTCGAAGCTGCTCACCAGCGAAAAAGGGAGGGCGTGGATGTGGTGGTGGGCTATGTCGAGACCCATAAACGTGTCGAGACCGAGGCGCTCGTCAATGGGCTGGAACTGATTCCGCCTTGCCAGATCTCCTATCACAATATCCTTTTGACCGAGATGGATATTGACGCTATCTTGAAGCGCAAACCCCGCCTCGTCCTGGTGGATGAACTGGCACATACCAACGTTCCCGGTTCCCGCCATGCCAAGCGTTACGCTGATGTGGAAGAATTGTTGGATGCTGGCATCGATGTGTATAGCACCATTAACATTCAACATATCGAAAGTTTGAATGATGTGGTCGCCCAGATCACCGGCATGACCGTGCGCGAGACTGTCCCCGACAGCGTGATTGACGCTGTTACTGATATCGAATTGATTGACCTGCCTCCGGATGAGTTGATCAAGCGCCTCCAGGATGGCAAAGTATATGTTCCCGATCAGGCCCAGCGTGCCATCGAGAAATTCTTCCGCAAAGGCAATCTCACTGCCCTGCGGGAGTTGACCATGCGTCGTGCCGCCGAACGGGTGGACGACCAGATGCGCGCCTATATGCGCACTAGCGCCATCTCTGGTCCCTGGCCGGCCAGTGAACGCCTGCTAGTTTGTATCAGCCCAGGTGCGCTGGGGGAGCGTCTTATCCGCACTGCCCGCCGCCTGGCTGACGAACTAAAAGCTGAATGGTTTGCGGTCTATGTGGAGACCCCCAACCAGTCCAGGGTTTCCCAGGAACAACTCGACCAGGTTGCCAAATCTCTGCGTTTGGCTGAGGAACTGGGTGCCCGCACCCGTACCATCCCGGGTGAGTCCATCGCTACTACCATACTGGCGTATGCCCACCGCCATAATGTCACCAAGATCATCGCCGGGAAACCGGTCTACTCCCGTTGGATTGAATTTCTGCGTGGCTCGACCGTCGATCGCCTCATCCGCATGAGCGGAAAGATAGATGTCTATGTCATCAGCAGCGAAGCCGAGCCGCAGCAGACCCGCAAACTTGTGGAAAGCTGGCGGCCGCATCGTCCCCTCGGACGCTATATGCTGGGATTGCTGCTGGTGGCTGCTGCCACGGGGCTGGGTGCCCTGGTCAGCCCCTATATTCATCCTACCAACCTGATTGTCATCTTTCTGCTCTCGGTGGTATTGGCAGCCGTCTATCTCGGTAGGGGACCATCCATTATGGTCTCAATCTTGGGAGTCGCCGCTTTTGATTACTTCTTTGTTCCGCCACGCCTCACCCTGGCCGTGGCCGATACCGAATACCTGCTAACCTTCGTTGGACTACTGGCCGTCAGCTTGGTCATCAGCCAGTTAACTGCCATGGTGCGCGGGCAGGCCGAGGCGGTCCAGCGCCGCGAGGTGGAAACCGTGGAATTGTATGAGCTCGGCCGGGACCTAACTGTGGCCGCAGATCTGGATGCCGTTGCCCAGGCCGCCATTTTCCACGTCGGCCAGACCTTCAGCCGGGAGGTAGCCGTCTTCTTGCCGGTCAACAATAACCTGAAAGTGTATGCTCTTAGTCCCGGGCTGGTCATCTCCGATAATGACCAGGCTGTTGCCACCTGGGTTTTCGAACATGGTCAGGAGGCTGGCCGGGGGACTGAGACTCTCCCCGAAGCCTCCATGCGCTACCAGCCGCTCAAGACAACCCGTGGCGTGGTGGGTGTACTGGGCGTCAAGCCGATCGATCCATCCCGCCATTTGACCCGCGAACAGCACCGCACGCTGGATACTTTCGTTAACCAGATCGGCCTGGCTGTCGAACGTGCCAGTCTGGCCGAACAGGCCCGCCAGGCTGAAGTGTTGGAGATAACAGATAAGCTCCAGACTGCCCTGCTCAACTCCATCTCGCATGACCTGCGTACGCCACTGGTCTCCATTACTGGCGCGTTGAGTAGTCTGGCGGATGACCAGATTGTCCTGGACGCCTCTGCCCGGCAAAGCCTGATCGAGACTGCCGTAGAGGAAGCCGACCGGCTTAACCGATTGGTAGGCAACCTACTGGACATGACCCGCCTGGAATCCGGGGCTATGCGTTTCAAGAAGGAAGCCCTCGATATCCAAGATGTGGTCGGCTCGGCCCTGGAAGAGCTGGGCGGCCGTCTCGGAAACCGCAAAGTTGAAATAGACATTCCCTCCGAACTCCCCCTGGTGCAGTTGGATTTCGTGCTGGTCGAACGGGTCCTGGTGAACGTCATCGATAATGCCCTCAAGTATTCCCCGACCGACACGCCCATCGAGATCAAAGCGCATGCCGCTGGCGCCTTCCTGGAAATCGAAGTGGCAGACCGGGGAACTGGCATCCCACCGGAAGATTTGACCCGCATCTTTGACAAATTCTACCGTGTCCAGCGTCCTGACAATGTCAGCGGCACCGGCCTGGGGCTGTCCATCAGTAAAGGCATCGTGCAGGCACAGGGTGGCTTTATCTCTGCTGAGAATCGGGAAGGCGGGGGTACAATCATCACCATATCACTTCCTTTGCAGTGAACCCAATGGCAGAAACCGATTTGCGCGTACTGGTGGTGGATGACGAGCGTTCGATCCGCCGTTTTTTAAAGGCCTCTTTGGGCAGCCAGTTTGTTATTCTGGAGGCCACCAACGGGGAAGAGGCGCTCACCGCCGCCGCCACCGAACACCCTGACATCATTATCCTGGATCTGGGGCTGCCTGATATGGACGGCGTCGAGGTTACCCGGCGTCTGCGGGAATGGACCCAGATTCCCATCATCATCGTCTCGGTGCGTGAACAGGAACGCGATAAGATTGCCGCCCTGGATGCCGGCGCCGACGATTACTTGACCAAACCATTCGGCGTTGGGGAATTGATGGCCCGCCTGCGGGTGGCATTACGGCGTTCTGCCCAGATCGACCTGGAACCGGTCTTCAGCACCGGGAAACTGGTTATCGATTTGAACCAGCGCGAAGTCAGGCTGAATGATCTACTACTCGCCCTGACCCCGACCGAATACGACCTGCTGCGCACAATGGCCAAACATGCCGGGAAAGTCCTTACCCACGACCAGTTGCTGCGATCCGTCTGGGGTACCGCCTACGAAAGCGAAACGCACATGCTTCAGGTGAATATCAGTAATCTGCGCCGGAAGATCGAACCGGACCCGTCCCGGCCAATTTATATCGTCACAGAGCCGGGGGTTGGCTACCGTCTGAAGATCGTCTGAATCGATATAGAAGTTGAGTGCTTATAGTGGGGGTGGGAGGCTTTTCTGCTTTGTCTCATAACCACATACTTATATATGTCACGAAAATTGCGTAGTTTTTTTGGCATTGAAGTGGGATACCCACAACGCCAGATCTCTTGACACATTATTGATACAATTGGATATAATCTTGTCTTCTAATTGACGCATTCCTGGCGTGCATTGGCATAATTGGGCCGGGCGTAATCTGATGCCTCAATTCCATCCCGGCATCCAGGCCTTGGCCGGGTTTAAAAACCTTGCGTTAATTTCAATGCCGAAAAAGGTAACCATGTTCTTCTCTATTGCTTTGCTTATCGTGATCGTCTTCCTGGCTTTCAAAATTGCTCCCGTTGAAAAGAAAGAGCATGCCGCCATCCATGGCGCCGGGCAGATCGGCTTGCTGGCCGCCCTGGCATTATTTGGTGTGGATTATTTCACTTCCTATTTCTATGCCACCGGCGAAATGATGAGCGCCCTGCATCCCTACAACTTGCAGAAATATGCCTTCATCGCGGTCGTGGTTATAGCGATTGCCAATGCCGTGTTTGGAATCCTGTACATGTATTCCCTGGGCGTTTTTAACGAAGGAGGTGGTTCGTATACCGCCTCGATGCGTTATCTTGCGCCGGGATTGAGCCTGGTCGTGGCGGTGGTATTGCTCCAGGACTACATCTTCACTATTGTTGTTTCCAGTTTGTCTGGCGTAGACCAGTTACTATCGTTGAAGAGTTTATATAGTATTCCCTGGTACTACCACGTAGGTCTGGGCATCGCACTGGTAACCATTACCTGGTATTTGACCATCCGTGGTCGGGGCGAGTCCTCCCGCGTAGTATTCACTATGTTGGGTATCTTCGTCCTTCTGACCATCGCGATGGCGATTGGTTTGTTCCTTGCCAAGAACAATGGGGTTGCTGCGCTTCCTTACAATCAAACCGAGGCCACTCCTACGATCTGGACGGCCATGTACCACATGCTGACCGCCTCCATGAAAGGCCTGGTGGCCCTGAGCGGGCTGGAAGCCATGTCGAATGGCATCCAGTTTGTTGTCAATGAAGATTTCGCTCTGGTGAAATGGGGTAAGAAAAGGATACCACAATGGAAAGGCCTTTGGGAATTCTATAGCGGCAAATCCGGTATCGGCCGAATGGTGCAAACTTCCTTCCTGTTCTATGGCGGGCTTACGACCGCCTTCCTGACCTATTTTGCTATCCGCTTTAATGCTTTCGATGGGACGGCCGGGCGTTCCCTGGTGGCGAACCTGTCGTTTATCGCTTTCAGCCAAATTCCCGGGGGCATCATCCTGTATTGGGCCTATCAGATCCTGGCGGTCGGATTGCTGGCCGCTGCATCCATGACTGCCTTCCAGGACTTGCAGGCCACCGAATGGCGGGATGTAGCCATCGGAGAGATCCCTGAGATTATCGTGTATCGGGATAAGCACGGCACTTTCACCCGTTCGGTGACGATCGCGTTTGCCATCGTTATCATCATTACTTTCCTTATTCGCGGACAAACTGCTCTTGGCATTCCTTATTATGGGATCGGTGTGTTCATGCCGATCATGATGATGGGCTTTGCTATCCGCCGCCATATCTTAAAAACATTCCCGAAAGGCACCAAACGTTCCTGGGGCGCCTTCGGGGCTGGGTTTGCCGCGATACTTTCCGGCCTCGTTTTTATCGGTCAGATCGCCGCCAAGTGGACCGAAGGCGGCTGGGTGGTATTGATCTCCTTCAGCATCCTGATCTTGACGGCCAACCTTGTGCTTATCTCGCCGGTTGGATACCGGGAACCCAAACAGATCTACCGTATCGTGCGCCAGAAGGCGCGTGTTCAGGGCGCCATGGCTTCCATTGTGGAATGGCAGTCCCTGCGTATGCAGGAATATCGCTACAATGTGATCGTATGGGTCGCGCGCTTCTTTGAATTGATGGGTATCCGCCGCCCGCTCCGCTTCGAACCACCCACCCCAGCCGGGGACTATGATCATGCCTTGCACGTGGACCATCCCGAAGCCCCGTCCTTGCTCCAGCAGTACCTCGATGCCGTGCCATCGGAGCCTAAACTGGGCGGCGCACCAAAGGAGACTGCTCCGGGGGATGACGAAGGAAAAGTTGATTGAAGTCCAAAATAACTATGGGCTGTCCCATATATAGGGCGGAATGCCATTCTGCCATCACCTGCGGGAAAGAATCAATTCGGAAACCACCACAATTAGCAGTCTCCGAATATTACCAGGGTCTTTTTAAACTGCCTCTGGTTTGATCCAGAAAATGGACTGGAGGGGTAAGGATTTACTTGACCGGAAGGCGTCGTTTCTGGGCTGCATTGGCAGTCGATACGGAGGCAGCCTGGCGGCGTCTCTCCGCGTTTCGCAAGCCTAGCAGAACCAGCCAGTAAACCGTCAGGAACAGCACCGTTAGGCCAGTAACATCGTAAAGGATTTGCATCGAAGGCAGGGCGGTGTCGGTACCAGAGAAATAGCCGTGCAGCGTGACGCCAATATACCCAACCAGACTGAGTACATGGATGGCCCGAAAAGCACTCCGGCCGATCCGGTTGCGTATGTAAAAGGTTATCGTGACTAGCAGGATGATGTAAAAAGAGATCACTCCTACACCCACCCAGAAGGGCCGGTACGGCGAAATGAACGGCACAAGGATTTGGGCGAGCGAATAGGGCATGTATAGATCGAACATCAGCACAATCACGTGTACCAGCGTGAATCCCACGGAAAGTAAAGAAATGAATTCGTGGAAATCGTATGTGAACAAGCGGTCCAGCATGCCATCCAGGTATTTACTGGTGACCGCCAATCCCAGAATGGTGGAAAACCACAAGAGCAGGTATGCGATGATCCCTGACGCGCGTGTCACATACCACCAGATCTGGACGCTGTTCAACGCGAATAAGAAACGCAAATAACTTCCCAGGCTCTGTCCGGCCGGCGTCATGGCAAGGACAGCACCGATCAGGATAAGTCCGATGATGAAAAAAGTAACCAGAATGCTAACCACAACCTGCCAGGTTGAATAGGTCTTATCTTGAGTAGTTGGTTTCTGTATTGACATATGAATAATCCATGATTCCCTGGTTACCCCAGATTTTCTTTTCCTGGTCGATTGCCAGGAAGGTGAACGGTATGCCACTGTGGCGGATAATTTCTTCCGCTTCTTGCGGTCCGGCGATAAGCAGGGCTTTGGCGAATACTTCCGCCTCATAGGCATGCGGAGCGATCACGGTGACGCTGATCCAGTCGGAAACCGCCGGTTCTCCTGTGCGAGGATCGATGATGTGGTGCCGGTTCTTCCCGGCTTGTTGCCAGACCCGTTTTGTTATTGTAGATGTTGCTATGGCGCCTGGGTCTACATTCAACGTGGTCAGGATCTTTTCAGGCTGCAGCGGGTCATCCACTGCCACTGGCCACTGTTCCATGCCACTCGGCAACCCCACCAGGTACATATCGCCGCCGGCATCCACCGCACAGGCTGTAGCATATGCTGAAAGTAAATTAGCGGCCTGCTCAGCGATCCAGCCTTTGGCGATTCCTCCCAGGTCGAGCGCCATGCCGGGAGGTAACAAAATGGTGTGATCTGATTCATCCAGATCCATTTCAATTAAAGAAGGACGCTCATTCGCCAGTAGAGTCTCCAACAAAGGAGACGGACCCAGTTCACGCAACACATCCATGCTTCGGTCGTAACCAACCCGCTTCAGGTCCGGCAGGATGGACGGGTCGAACAGGCCGCGGGTCAGGTGAAAAAAGCGCCGGGTCAGTGCAACTACCGAGAACAGATCGGCGGAGGCCTTGAACCGCTTTCCGGATGACCGGTTGAGTGCAGACAATTCACTTTCTTCTGAGAAGCGTGTGAAACGGCTCTCACCAGATTGGATAAAGTTGCTTGCCAGTTCAAAACCGGCCTTTATCTGGTCAGCCTGTCCTTCGGCGGCCAAATGGATATCGGTGTTCATAGCCCGCAAATGCATTGTTTCCATAATTAGGAACCGCGCGTCCTCAAAAAAGGCACGCCCTGGCTTGGTTGCACCGGCTGGATGGGCTGGATGTTGCCGGCCGAGGGATTGGTCGGGGCCGTGGTGGAGAAGAAGGTCGGACCGTTGTTGGTCATGGCGCCGTATGCCTGGATGGGCGGCAGGCTTGGCAGGGCAATTGGTTGTACTGAAGAGGTTGATTGCTGTTGAACCGGCTTGGGGGAGTGGGCCAGAATGACCCACCCGCCCAGGAAACTGAGGACGCTGGCAATGCCGATCCAATAACGCAGGAGTTTCCTGAATATTTTCATAGTAACCTCGCTAGCCGCCAATTATGCTGATCTGACCCTGGCTGTCGATCTGGATCAAGCCATGATTTTGCAAATAAAGAAGCAACTGCTGGATCATCTGCATTTCCTGTGAGGCCTGGGCCAGCTGCTGGTTATCGTTGTTCAGGGCGGCCTGGTATTGCTGGTCGCGAGCCTGGTATTGGGCGACCAGACTTTGTAATTGGGCGATTTGCGTCTGGCTGGCGTCCGAGTTGGTGGAAACGCTGTTGGTGGCACTCGCCGCTGCCGTTGGAGAATTCGAGGCCGCTACGCCGTTGGGATTATTGGCTGCATTAACGCCGACCACCAACATGGAGAGGGCCACGATCGCGGTAATGATAAAAGCTGATAGGAAGGCAATAACTTGTTTACGCATACTATTCTCTCCTGTATTTTTTGTGCTTTGGAAATTGTCGGATTGTTGAGTTTTTTTCAACGGAACCGGCAATTTCGAATAAGCTGTAAAGTTGGCTTAGTATATAGAATAAAGATGAACATAAGATGAATTGTCAGATTACATTTTTTCCGGCTGATTACAAGAGAAATTTCCTATAATCCCTGACTTGTTCATCTAATGGTAATATTTGCGTGCTACAATTTTTATATAAAATCTTTATCATTCAATAATCCGGAGTTGGATACCGACCCTCCTTCCCCTGCTTGTGGAATGGATATTAAAATCTCGATTTTTGAGACAGTATCGTAAAAAATGGAGAGCGGATGTGCGCATTTTGTTGGTGGAAGATAATCATCGCCTGAGCGACTCGCTCCGGTTGATATTGCAGGATGACGGTTATGCCGTAGACACTGCCTACGATGGATTCGAGGGCGAGGAAGCTGGGATGGTTTCCGGTTACGATGTGATCATTCTGGATATCCTGCTTCCAGGAAAAAATGGCTTGGAAGTCTGCCGTGAACTGCGCAACCGGCGCATCACCACCCCGATTCTGATGCTGACTGCTAGAGATGCCCTGGAAGACCGCGTGGTTGGTCTCGATAGCGGCGCGGATGATTACCTGGTCAAGCCTTTCGAAATGGACGAACTGCGTGCCCGCATACGGGCCTTGTTGCGGCGGGAATCCTCCAGTAAAACCGGTGTTCTTTCCGTTGCCGACCTGGAATTGGATCCAGCCTCACATACTGTACAGCGTGGCGGCCAGCCCATCGATCTGACAGCCAAGGAATTTTCCATTCTTGAATACCTTATGCGCCATGCCAACCGCCTGATCACGCGCGAGATGGCCGAGGAGCATCTGTGGAATTACGACCATGTCGTCGCTTCTAATGTGGTTGATGTATACATCCGCCGGTTGCGTCGAAAGATCGACGATCCTTCTCAAGTCAAACTGCTCGAAACCGTGCGTGGAGCTGGCTATCGCATCCGCATTCCCGAGGAACGATGAGCGAAAAAAAGCGCTCTATACTGCCTGGCAGGATTGTCTCCGTCTTTCACAGTATCCGCTTCCGATTGGTTCTGTGGTTTTCCGGCATCCTGGCGCTGGTTTTGTTCGTATTCAGCGCATTCATATACATTAACCAAGGTCGTGACATTCTTGGTGATTCAGAATTTCGCCTGGAAAATAAAATGGCTGCTTTGGAAGTTACTCTGACCATTACACCGAATGGAATCCTGGTTCCTCCGGGCGTTTTGCAAGACACGGATGTGCTCGTTCTCGAGGATCCGAATGGGCAGGTGCTAGCCAGCCATGGACCTTTGTCCGCCCAGGAAAACCTGGTCCTGGCGGCACGAGCATGGCAGGAATATGAAAATAAGATTACACCCGCCAGAATCACTTCCTGGACGCAAGGGACTAGTACTCTACACACTAATTACATTTTTGTCACCATTCCGATGCAGACCGGTCCAGGCCAAAGCGGATTGGTTGTTTTGGGCACTCCTGCTGACCCATATGGCTTGGTATCCCGCCTTGAGTTGACCTTGGTAGCCGGCAGTCTGGCAACCCTTTTGATTGCTTTGGTCGGCGGCTACTGGTTGGCCGACAGGGCCATGCGTCCCGTTCATACAATCACGCAAGCCGCCCGTACAATTGGCGAAACCGACCTTAGTCGTCGGCTAAATATGAAAAGTAAGGATGAGTTGGGCGAACTGGCTGGTACATTCGACGGCATGCTTGAGCGTCTGCAGGCCGCCTTCGAACGACAGCGCCAGTTCGTCGCGGATGCCAGTCACGAATTGCGAACCCCGCTGACCATTGTCAACCTGGAAACCAGCAGGACTCTGGCCTCTCCGCACAAGCCGGAGGAATACCGGCATGCCCTGTCAACCATCCGCAGCGAGAACGATTTCATGACTTCCCTTGTAAATGACCTGCTGATCTTGGCCCGCATGGATGCCGGCCAATCTGCCATGCAGAATCTGCCCGTGGATTTAAGTGATGTTGCCATCGACACCATCGAACGGCTTTCCCCATTGGCCGCCCGCAACAGTGTCCGGCTGGAAGCTGGCGTTTTGCCAGAAGCACGTATCTTGGGTGACCGCCAGCGCCTGGTCCAGATGGTCAGTAACCTGGTTGACAATGCCATCAAGTACGCCGCCGGGTCGGATAGAAAAATATCCATCGAAACGGGCACGACCGCCGATTCCGCTTGGGTGCGTGTCTCGGATAACGGCCCTGGCATTTCCCCGGAGCACCTGCCTCACTTGTTTGATCGTTTTTACCGGATTGACCAGTCTCGTACGCGTGGGTCAAATGATGCAGATGGTTCTAAGCCTCCGGCGGGCAGTGGATTGGGACTTTCGATCGTCCAGTGGATCGTCCAATCACAAGGTGGGGAAATCAAGGTGGAGAGCCAGGTCGGAGTTGGTACCACCTTCGTGGCTTCTTTCAAGGCGGTTTGAACCGTTCGCATTGTTACCATCCCAATTTTATCGTAGTGACATACAAAGTTGTAATTTGACGAAGTTCGTCTTGGCGGTGAAGCCCATAAGAACTTATCCCGGAAGGATGATGCCACATATTCTCTTTGACAAATTTAATCTTGAGTTCATCGGAATTTCATCTTGCAGTCCTAAAATGGGAGCATAGGTAAGTGTTTTAGCGCAGGTTAAGTTCATGGAGGTACGTATGACTAAAAATCGTATTTTATATCTCGCTTTGGTGATTTTGCTGGCAGGTGTTGCTGCCCTCTCCGGCGCAGCTGCAGGTGGGGCTGTGGTTTATCAGGTCATGAATCGGGTCGAGACTGCCCGGTTGGCCTCGGCCGCGTCGGTGACGGAATCGCTCCCTGCCAGCAGCACAAGCACAAGCAAGAGCCAAAGCCAGGGTACTACCCTGATGGTTGATACCACCCAGATCGACACCACCATCACCCAAGCGGTTCAGAAAGTCGGACCGTCGGTTGTCACCGTGACCGGCACTATCCCGGGTCAGATGACCTTTAGAGGAATGTCCTCCAGCAGCACGGTCAGCGGTAGCGGTGTCTTCATTTCGAGCCAGGGGTATATCCTGACCAATAATCACGTTATCGCCGGTACTCAGGGAGACCTGACCATTGTCCTGTCGGACGGCACTCAGGAAACAGCCAAAATTGTAGGGGCTGATCAGTATTCCGATATTGCCGTCCTGAAGACCACCGGGAAGGTCCCCGCAGTGGCCACCTTGGGCAATTCAGATGTGCTCAATCCGGGTGAAACGGTTATTGCCATTGGTTCGCCTCTGGGCGATTTCAAGAACACGGTGACGGTGGGCGTCGTCAGCGCGACAGGCCGGTCGATTGATACCGGTAATGGCTATTCGATCGACAACCTGATCCAGACCGATGCGGCCATTAACCAGGGCAATTCCGGTGGCCCGCTGGTCAACCTGGTAGGTAATGTCATTGCCATCAATACCCTGATCGTGCGCAACAGCGGCACCGGGACGGTGGCGGAAGGGCTGGGTTTTGCCATCCCGATCAATACTGCCAGCACGGTTGCCCAACAGCTCATCCAATACGGCTCCATCACCCATCCTTACCTCGGCGTCAGCTTCCAGGCTGTCTCTCCTGATATAGCAAATGCGTATAACCTGCCTGTGCAATGGGGTGCATATGTCACCGATGTAGCCGCCAACAGCCCGGCCAGTCAGGCCGGCCTGCAGCAGGGTGATATTATCACCAGCCTCGGCGGCGTTGCCTTGGACGGCACGCATGACTACATAAATGTCTTGTACAATTTCAAGCCCGGTAACCAGGTGGCTCTGGTATACAACCGTAATGGCAAATCCATCCAGGTGCAGGTTACGCTGGGAACCGCACCTTCGAATTAAACACTCCTTCCCAGAATGTCAAAGAAACAATCCATCCCCTGCTCAAGCAGGAGATGGATTGTTGTTATTATCAATTTTCTTTATGAATTCCGCCTAACCCTGCCTTTAACATGCGATAGCAGTTCGCCCCCCTGAGCTGCAACAAAAAACTCGGTGACTAATGTATCTTTGTCAGCCGCTTCGTAGACCAACCGAGCGCGTGGGCTGGTTTGGCTGCCTGCGCTCTCAAAAACCACTCCTGGTTGCAAAACAGGAAACGACAAGGTGTAGTGGATGATGTGGCCCTCATTATCGAAATAAATGGCTCGTAATTGCAGCTCACCCGCTTGCTGATAGATGACAAGCAGATCTTCATGTATTAGACCTTTTGTTTCCCCCGGCCCGGGGACGAATTCCGCCCGGCTCTTACGGATTATGACCTTCTTATCCAGGTCGTAGGAAAATGTCGTTGAACCGGATACGCCCTAGCCGGGTTGCCCTGAGACCGGACTTGACCAACTTCCAATTAGAAATTGCAGTTGATCCCATGAATTCATAAATTATCTCCTGTTAATGGTGCCAATCTATTTGGATGATTCTCTGGACTTGCTGTCAGGATCAGGCGATCTTGTTCAGTCGATATCTATCTGGCGCTGGCAGGCTGCCATCCTGAGTTAGCGCTTCTCATCCAGCCTCTAGCTGGCGTAGTTGCGGTTCGACCTTCACCGCCAACTCTTGCACCTCCTCCCCTTACCCCAAAAGACCATCAATGGTACACCTAAGCGCACGCATTAGTTTGTCTTGTTCAAGCGATCTCACCAGCGCATGTCGGAATACGCCGCTAATCCAGTATTCGGCCTGCGAGAAGCGACCCCGCTCAATGCAAAAGCGTGCCAGTAATGCATGGTGCAGGGCATAGCCAAAGAGTTCTTGAGTTGTTAGAGGAAGATTATAGGGCTTTTCCACATTATTAATATATGATCGCTCTGCAATAACAGTTCTTTAACAACCGAAGCATGCATTTGAAAGCGCGAAAAACGATCTAAGGTTAACCAAGAGCACTTTCAGAAACGAAGAAAAAGAAACACCTGGCTTTTCT